>CAZMUG010000070.1:0-12716 GCA_964569165.1 uncultured Gaiellales bacterium | reverse complement strand
GTGATGCGCCTCGACGCCGACGGCACGCTCAGGCTCTCGCCCTCCGACCTCTCGGGGCACCTCGCCTGCCCGCACCTGACGACCCTCAACCTGAAGGTGCAGCGCGGCGAGCTCGAGCGGCCGCGGGTGGACGACACGCACGGCGACCTCATCCGCCGCAAGGGCGACGAGCACGAGGCGGCGTACCTCGCGCGGCTCGAGGCTGAGGGCCGCACGATCGTCCGCATCCCGACCTACGACGACGAGGGCTTCGACTCCGACCAGGCGCGGCGCCTGACCGAGGAGGCGATCCGGGCGGGCGAGGCGGACGTCATCTACCAGCCGTACCTCACCGACGGCACGTGGCGCGGGTTCGCGGACTTCCTCGAGCGGCAGCCGGACGGCACGTACGAGGCGGTGGACACGAAGCTCGCGCGCTCGGCGAAGCCGGCGCACGTGCTGCAGCTCTGCTTCTACTCCGAGCAGCTCGGTCGCATCCAGGGGCGCCACCCTGAGCGTTTCCACGTCGAGCTCGGCTCGGGCGAGCGCGAGACGTGCCGCCTCGCCGACCACATGGCGTTCTACCGGCGGGCGCGCTCGCGTTTCCTCGAGGCGCTCGACACGGAGCCCGAGACCTACCCGTGGCCGTGCGACCACTGCGGGCTCTGCGACTTCCGGCACCTGTGCAAGCAGCGGTTGCGAGACGACGACAACCTCGTCCTCGTCGCCGGCCTCAGGCGAAGCCAGGCGGACCACCTGGCCGGGCACGGGATCCCGACGCTCGCAGCGCTCGGCCGGCAGCCGGCGGGGCTCGAGATCGACGGCATGCGCCCGGAGACGCTGGACGGCATCCGCCACCAGGCGGAGCTGCAGCTCCACTTCCGGGAGAAGGGCGAGCATCGCGTCGATCTCCTCCCCGACGAGGAGGAGCGCGGCTTCCGGCTCCTGCCGGAGCCGAGCCCCGGTGACGTCTGGCTCGACCTCGAGGGACATCCCTTCTACGAGCCCGCGCGCGGGCTCGAGTACCTGTTCGGCTGGTGCTACCGGGAGGAGGAGACGGACGGTGGGGCGCTGAAGCACCCCACCGGCGGGCAGGCAGGTGCGGCGCTCGCCCACGAGACGGACGGTGGGGCGCTGAAGCACCCCACCAGCGGGCAGGCAGGTGCGGCGCTCGCCCAGGAGACGGACGGTGGAGCGCTGAAGCATCCCACCGGCGCGCAGGCAGGTGCGGCGCTGAAGCACCCCACCAGCGGGCAGGCAGGTGCGGCGCCGGGGCAGCCCACCAGCACCGTGCGGTACGTCGCCGCCTGGGCGCGCGACCGGGACGGCGAGCGCGAGATCTTCGAGCGCTTCGTGGACTTCGTCGTCGAGCGGCGCAAGCGGTACCCCGGGATGCACGTCTACCACTACGCCGCCTACGAGCGCTCGGCGCTGCGCCGCCTCATGGGCGAGCACGCGACGCGCGAGGCCGAGGTGGACGACTTCCTGCGCCACGACGTCCTCGTCGACCTCTACCGCGTCGTCAGGCAGTCCCTGCGCGCCTCGGTCGAGAGCTACTCGATCAAGGCGATCGAGGCCCTGTACGGGTTCGTGCGCACGGCCGAGGTGTCGGGCGGCGACGAGTCCACCGTGCGGTTCGAGGAGTGGCTCGAGTCGGGCGACGACGCGCTCCTGCGCGAGATCGAGGCCTACAACGAGGAGGACTGCCGCTCGACGGTGGCGCTGCACGAGTGGCTGCTCGGGTTACGCCCGCCGGGGCTTCCCTGGCGCCCGACCGTCGTTCCCGAGGAGCCCGACGAGGAGATGCCGCACGAGCGGGCGGTCCTGCGCGACGAGCTGCTCGGGGCCTCGGACGCGGAGGGCGACCCTGCCTGGCTCCTCGCGCAGCTCCTCGACTACCACCGCCGCGAGGCGAAGCCGCAGTGGTGGGAGTGGTTCCTGCACCTCTCGCTCGACGGGGACGAGCTCCTCGAGGACACGGACACGATCGGCGGGCTCGAGCTCGTCGGCGAGCCGGAGCCGGACCGGGGCTCGCTCGTCTACACGTTCTCGTTCCCCGAGCAGGAGCACAAGATCTCGGGGGATGCCGTCGATCCGGCGACGGAGAAGACGTATTCGGTCACCGTGGACGACGAGCGCGGGCTGCTCACGCTGCGGCGCGGCAAGGGACGCGCGGACGAGCCGCTGCCGAAGGCGCTCATCCCACCGCCGCCGATCCACGACCGGGAGCAGCGAAACGCGCTCTCGCGACTCGCGCGCGCGTACCTCGACGGGGTCGCGCCCGAGGCGGTGCGGGCCGTCCTCGAGCGGCAGCTCCCGCGAGCCGACCTCGCGCTGCCGCCGGTCGAGGCGGCCGCGACGGTCGATCGCAGCTACCTCTTCGTGCAGGGCCCGCCCGGGGCGGGGAAGACGTGGCAGGGGGCGAAGATGGCGGTCGCGCTCATGCGCGCCGGCAAGCGCGTCGGGGTCACGTCGCTCAGCCACAAGGCGATCCACAAGCTGCTCGAGGAGATCGAGCGCGAGGCCCGCGAGCAGCGGTTCACCTTCCGCGGCCGGAAGAAGTCGACCGCGGGCAACGCGGAGTCGCGCTTCGAGGGGCGTCTCGTGGACTCGGCCGACCGCTGGCAGGACCTCCTCGAGGACGACCTCCAGCTGCTCGCGGGGACGGCCTGGCTCTTCGCGCGCGAGGACCTCGAGGGCCGCATCGACACGCTGTTCGTGGACGAGGCGGGGCAGGTCTCCCTCGCCGACGCGCTCGCGGTCGGCCACGTCGCGCGCAACCTCGTCTTCCTCGGCGACCCGAACCAGCTCGCGCAGGTCTCGCAGGGCGCGCAGCCCGAGGAGGCGAAGGTGTCGGTGCTCCAGCACCTCCTCGGCGACCACGAGACGGTGCCGCCCGCGCGCGGGATCTTCCTCGCCGAGACCTGGCGCCTGCGGCCGGAGATCTGCGGCTTCACGTCGGAGGCGTACTACGAGGGCCGCCTGCGGCCCGCCGAGGTGAGCGCGCGGCGCTCGCTCGCTGCCGGGAACGGGCTCGTCGTCGTGGGGGTGGAGCACGAGGGGCGGAGCCAGTCCTCGTGGGAGGAGGCGGACGCCGTCGCCGCCGCGATCCGCGCTCTCCTCGGGACGCCGTTCACGGACGGGAACGGGACGGAGCGTGCGATCCGGCCGGAGGACGTGCTCGTCGTCGCGCCCTACAACGCCCAGGTGCGCCGGCTCGGCCAGCGCGTCCCGGAGGGCGTGCGGGTCGGCACGGTGGACAAGTTCCAGGGGCAGGAGGCGCCGGTCGTCTTCGTCTCCATGGCGAGCTCCTCGGCCGAGGAGGCCCCGCGCGGCATCGGCTTCGCGTTCGAGCGCCATCGCGTCAACGTCGCCACCTCGCGCGCGCAGTGCCGGGTCGTGCTCGTGTGTGCGCCCCGCCTGCTCGACGCGGACTGCAAGACGGTCGCCGACATGCGGCTCGTGAACGCGGTCTGCCGGTTCGCCGAGCTGGCAGACGGGGAGAGCGTGTGAGCGCGGGCCGTGAGCCGGGACGCCGGGAGCGCATCGTCGTCCTGGACGACGGAACGCGCGCGGCCGAGGGCCCGGGGTATCTCGTGGAGATCGACGAGCACGGGGAGCCCGTGGACATCCCGTTCTTCATGACGCCGAGCGCGAGGTCCGGACGGAGCTCCCCGGAAGCGGAGGCCGGGTCGGGAGACGGCGGTCCCGACGCATCCTCACGATCCCCTCGCGCGCACGGGTGATCTTCGCGGCTGCCGAGCACCGAGCAGACGGTCCCAGCCTCGCGGAGTGAACCGCGGCCGTAAGGCCGGAGCGGCTCTGGGCCGACTTCAGGGCATGACGACCTCCATGCCCGTGACCGTTCGCTGTGCCGTGTGCGGCACCGACTCCGCCCAGCACGTGCTCGGATCCACGTCGACCTTCGGCCCCCCCGACCTCGACCTGCGCCCGCACGGCCCGGCGCGCTGGGCGCTCCAGTTCCAGGTCCAGCGCTGCCCGCGCTGCGGCTACTGCGCCGAGACCATCGGCCAGCGCAGCCGGGGCGCCCGTCGGGCGGTCGCGTCGATCGTGTACCGCGACGTCCTCGAGAACGCGCGCATGCCCGAGCTCGCCCGGCGGTTCTTCTGCGCGGCGCTCGTCGCCGAGGCCGCGGAGCTCCGCCACCAGTCGGCGCGGCACTTCTGCTCCGCCGCCTGGGCGTGCGACGACGCGGGCTCCACCGAGCAGGCGCGGATCTGCCGCGACCGTGCCGCCGAGATGCTCGCCCGGGCGATCGAGTGGGGCGACGTTCCCTCGCAGAGCCCCGTCGTGCACGGAGTCCGCGCGGACATGCTCCGCCGGGCGGGTCGCTACGAGGAGGCCATCGAGGTGCTCGACGCCGCCGGTGTGGGCGGCGAGGACGACGACGAGAGCCAGGCGGCCACCGTGCTCGCGTACATCCGCGAGCTGGCCGAGTCGGGAGACGACGAGCCGCACTCGGTCGCCGAGGCGTTCTCTGCGGAGGACTGAGCCGGCCGCCGGGCCGGAGGCTGTACCGCAGCGCCGGCCAGCCGTCGATCCTCGACGTCGCACCTGGAAGGCTTACGGTCGTGAGCTGTGACGGAAGCAGGGACCCCTCGCGCGATCACCGGTTGTCTGACGATGTCTTTGCGGATCCATATGATCGGCGCCTGCCGTAGGGGACGTCGAGTCGGGATGAGCAAGGTGCTCGAGATAGAGAGCTGCTGGCTCGGGGCGCGATCCGATCCACCCGAGTTGGACTCGTGTGCGTCAGATGGCGTCAGGCACCGGTCGTGAGCATCGACCTGCTTGCGAAGATCCGCGACGATCGCTCCGCAGGCAGAGCCGCCCTCTGGTGGCTCGGCCAGTCCGGGTTCGTCATCAGGAGCGCCGGATCGACCATCGTGCTCGACGCCTTCCTGACGGACTACGGGACCATCGGGCGTCGGTATGCACCTCCCTTTGCTCCACACGAGCTGACGGACGCCGATCTTCTGGTCGGAACGCACGATCATCTCGACCACATCGACCCCGAGGGGTTTCCTGCGATCGCGCTGGCGTCGCCGCAGGCGGCCATCGTGGTTCCGTACCCGGTGGTCGAGCGCGTTGTCGAACTCGGCGTCCCTCCGGACCGCGTGCGGGGTGCAGAGGTCGACGTTCCGCTCGAGTCGGACGGGGTGCGAATCCTGCCGATCCCGGCGTTCCATGCGGACTCTCCCGAGCAGGGATACGGGTTCCATCGCGATGACCACGGTCGCTATCCGTTTCTCGGGTACGCGTTCGAGGTGGACGGCGTTCGGATCTGTCACGTCGGCGACACCCTCGTCTACGAGGGTCTCGGCGAGCGGCTGCGTCTCCTCGAGCTGGACGTCCTCGTCCTCCCGATCAACGGACGGAGCTGGTTCCGAGAACAGCGGGGCATCGTCGGGAACATGAACGTCTTCGAAGCGGCCGAGCTGGCGGCGGAGTCACGTGCGAGCTGCGTCGTCCCCGTGCACTGGGACCTCGTCGACGACAACGCGGAGGATCCGGTGCACTTCGAGTCGTACGTCCGTGACCGGCACCCGTCGGTGAACGTCGAGATCCCCGCGATCGGAGCTCCCATCACCGTGGGCGCCGACGGGAGACCCCGCCGGTGACGGGCTCAGCCGTCGTCCTCGAGAACGACGTCACCCGGGCCGAGGTCATCCCGAGCCAGGGCGCGCGCGTGCGCTCGCTGAAGGACCTCCGTACCGGCCGCGAGCTGCTCTACCGGAGACCTGTCGAGCACTGGGACCCCGAGGACTACCTCGCGACGCTGGACGGCGGCTGGGATCAGATGTTCCCGAACGACGATCCGTGGCTGGGCCTGCCGGTCCACGGCGTCCACTGGGCTGCGTGCTTCGAGCTCGGCGCCGCGTCGAGCCACGCTGCGGCGCTCCGGTGCGCCTTCCCGGAGCCGGCGGTCACCGTCGAGCACCGCTACGAGCTGCTGAGAGCTCCCCGGAGCGGGCTGCGCGTCACGACCAGGCTGTGCGCCGACGCCGAGGTCCAGCCGTTCCTGTGGTCCACGCATCCGATGCTCGCCGTCGAGCCGGGGTGGAGGATCGACGTGGGCGACGCGTCACTCGAGGCGGACAGCAGCGACCCGGGCCGAGTTCCGGCCGGTCCGCTCTCGGCCTCGGCTCGAGAGACCGTGCTCGTCGTGCCGGAGCGTGGCCAGGGCTGGCAGGAGGTGCTCTACGCCCCGGCGACCGGCACGGCGTCGGTCGGGAGCCCCGACGGGCGCGCCGGAACGAAGGTCACGTGGGACGAGGTGTTCTTCCGCTACCTGTGGGTGGTGACGCTGAGCGGGTTCGCGAGCGCCGATCTTGCGCTCGTGCTCGAGCCGTGCACCACGCGTCCGTACCGACTGGACGAGGCGATCGCGAGCGGCACGGCCATGTCGCTCGCACGGGGCGAGGAGCGGACGTACTGGAGCGAGGTCGAGTCGCTCGATCGAGCCTTGCTGCCCTAGGGGCGACGGTGAGTCGTCGAGCTGCCGGTCCAGTCGGTGTCGAAGCCGACGCCGCGCTCCGCGTCGACCCGTTCGTACGTGTGCGCGGCGAAGTAGCTTCGCTGGGCTTGAAGGAGGCTTGCGGGCAGCTTCTCTCTGCGATAGCCGTCGTAGAAGGCGAGCGCGCCCGAGATCGCCGGCGTCGGGATCCCGAGCTCGACGGCAGTCGCGACCACCCGGCGCCACGACGTCTGGCAACGTCGGACGACCGCGACGAGAGCGTCGTCGAGAAGCAGGCTCTCGAGCGCCGGGTTGCGGAGGAAGGCGTCCCGAACGTCCTTCAGCATGGCGCTCCTGATGATGCCGCCGCCCTGCCAGATCCCGGCGATCGCGCCGTGGTCCAGCTGCCAGCCGTACTCCAGAGCAGCCCCGCGCAGCAGCATGAACGCCTGGGCATAGGAGACGACTCTCGTGGCGAGCATCGCATCGCGGGTGTCGTCGATCAGCGCCTCCCGGCTGCCGTCGAAGAGCCCGGCCGGCCCTTCGAGCATCCGTGCGGCGGCGACACGTTCGTCCTTCATGGCTGACAGGCTCCTCGCATGGACGGCCTCTGCGGCCAGGGTCGCCGGCACGCCCAGCTCCAGCGAGCTGGAGACGACCCATGCTCCGGTTCCTCGCTGGTCGGCCACGTCGAGGATCTTGTCGAGGAGCGGTGCCCCGTCTCCGTCCTCGACGGCGAGGATGTTCGCGGTGATCGAGATCAGGTAGCTGTCGAGCTCGCCGCGACTCCACTCCGCGAAGACTCGCTGCGTCTCTTCCGCTGCGAGCCCGAGGCCTTCGCTCAAGAGCTGGTAGCCCTCGCAGATGAGCTGCATGTCCACGTACTCGATCCCGTTGTGGATCATCTTCACGAAGTGGCCCGCACCGGCGTCGCCGACCCAGGCACAGCAGGGCTCGCCGTCGAGGGAGCGTCCCGCGATCGCCCGAAGCATGTCCCGGACGAGCGGCCACGCCTCCGGGCTGCCGCCGGGCATGATCGTCGGCCCGTGGCGCAGTCCCTCCGCACCGGCGGAGATGCCCGCCCCGATGAACAGCAGGCCCTGATCCTCGAGGAGCTTCGCGCGACGGGTCGTGTCTGCGAAGTGCGAGTTGCCGGCGTCGACGATCAGGTCGCCCGGATCGAGGTGCGGCGCGAGCCGTCCGATCAGCTCGTCGACAGCAGCTCCTGCACGGACTGCGAGCACCACCACCCTGGGTCGCCCGAGCGCTCCGATCAGCTCTGCGAGCGACCGGGCTCCGACGGCGTTCGGCTGGCCGGCCGCCGGGCCTCGCAGGAACTCCTCCATCCTCTCGAGCCCGCGGTTGTAGACCGCCACCTTGTATCCGTGCTCGGCGAGGTTCAGGATCAGGCTCTGACCCAGCCGGCCCAGTCCGACGATCGCGATGTCAGCGGCCTGCTCGGCCATTCACGCGGGCTCGAGGTCGGTCCGTGATCGGGCGTGCCGTCGCGCGTGCGCAGGGGACATCGGCACGAGGACTCTCGTCAGCCTGTGTCGCTGTAATCATGGGCGCGGAGGTGCAGCGTATCGGCGTCAGGATTCCGAGCTGCCGCTTGTCGGGCTCGGCTCTCTGGACCGTGTCGGGCTCTCGTGGGCCGGGCAGGCTCGAGATCGGCGCAGTCGACGTCGTACCTCCGAGCGCGTGATCGAGACACCCGCGGATCCCGCCCCGACCGGTCGCGTCGCCGGGAAGGTCGCGCTCGTCACGGGTGCCGGATCCGGGATCGGACGCGCGATCTGTGTCCGGCTCGCCGAGGAAGGGGCCCGCGTGGTCGTCACCTCGCGCTCGGCCGACCACGTCGACGAGACGTGTCGCGAGGTCGAACGCGCGTGCGGGCGACCGGGGGTCGGCTTGACGCTCGATCTGGCGGACGACGAAGCCGTGGCGCGGGTGGTGGCTGACGTCGCCGAGCGGTTCGGCCGCATCGACATCCTCTCCAACAACGCGGGTCTCGGCTCGCCGCACACGCCCTCCCTCGTCGCGACGACCGACGAGGAGTGGGACGAGCTCTTCCGCGTGAACGTCACCGGCATGTTTCGGTCCTGCCGGGCGGCGCGCCCGCACATGCGGGGCGGCGCGGCGATCGTCAACATGGCGTCGGTCAACGCCTTCGTCGGAGCGGACAACCACGCCGCCTACGTTGCGACGAAAGGGGCGGTCATGCAGCTCAGCCGCGCGCTTGCCGTGGAGCTCGCGCCCGCGGGCATCCGTGTGAACGCCGTCTGCCCGGGAGTGATCGACTCGCCGCTCACGGATCGCTACCTGGAGGCGAGCGACGACCCGAAGGCGCTCCGGGCCGGTCTTGCATCCGTGTCGCCGATGCAGCGCCTCGGGACCGCCCGGGAGGTTGCGAACTGCGTGCTCTTCCTCGCCTCGGACGAGGCGTCCTTCGTCACCGGCTCCGCCCTCGTGGTCGACGGCGGGATGACCGCCCGCTGACTCACGTTGCAGCGCGACTCCCGATGACGCTCGGCTCCCCTGTACTTGACAACGTCATCCGGACGCGACAAGATCGAGCAGTCATCATCCTGTAACGCTGTAATGATAGGTGAGACTGGTGCATCCGCGGCTCTTCATGCGTCGTCGGTTTCCGACTCTCGTCCCCGCCGAGACTCTGGCCGGACGCGCTTCGCCGGCGAGTCTCGGAGAGCGCGGGCCCGTGGTGGAAGCACGGGCTCGCAGAAACGCGCAGGCCTCGATGCGCCGCGAGTGGATCGGCGCTCCAAACGTCAACCGACAGACTAGGAGGGTCACGTTCCGATGAGAGCTATGCGAAGACGTTGGTGGCTGGTCGCACTGGCCGCTACCTCGCTGGCCGTGGCGACAGGTGCACTCGTCGCGCAGAGCGCGACAGGGCAGTCCACCACCACCCTCAGGTTGTGGATGGCCAGCGGCACTCCCGAGGAGACGGGTGTTGCCACGCTCGTCAAGAAGTTCGAGCGCACGCACCCCGGTGTCAAGGTCGAGGTCACCTACAAGGCGTTTGCGGACTACACGAGGATCCTTCCCCTCAAGCTGGCGAGCAGCACCGCTCCGGATGTGGCCCAGGGCAACCAGGGCTACAGCCTCGACAGCACGCTCGTCAAGCGCAAGCTGATCATCCCGCTCGACAAGTACGCCAGGAAGTACGGCTGGATCAAGCTCTACGGGCAGGCCACGCTCAGCCAGTACCGCCTGCGGCCGGACGGGAAGTGGGACGGCAAGTCGCTCCTGTACGGCATCGGCCACCATGCCGACTTCGTCGGTGTCTTCTACAACAAGGCGAAGCTGAAGAAGTACGGGCTCTCGGGGCCGCCCAAGACGATGGCGCAGTTCGAGTCCGTGCTCGCGAAGGCAGCCGCTGCCGGTGAGGCCGGCTACCTGTTCGGGAACCAGGACGGCATCTCCGGCACCTGGACGCTCGGGTCGATGATGGGGTACTACGGGAAGGCCGCGACCGTGCGCGACTGGCTGTACGGAAAGCGCGGCTCGACGTTTGCCACCGCGGCGAACGCAACGGCCACGAACAAGCTCCGCAGCTGGGTCACCAAGGGCTACGTGACGGAGGACTTCAACAGCGTCCCCTACCCGGACTCCATCACGGCCTTCTCCAAGGGCGAGGGCGTGTTCCTCGTCACGGGTAGCTGGGTGGCAGCGGGGGTCGAGAAGGAGCTCGGCAAGAACGTGGGCTTCGCGAACCTCCCACCGGGCCCGTCGGGCAAGTACCAGGGAATCGGAGCGAACTCGCTGCCGTGGCACATCTCGACGCGGTCGAAGAACCCCGACCTCGCCGCCGAGCTGGTCGATACCCTCGCCAACCGGGCGGCCGGTCCCGTGCTGCTCGCGCACGGCCGTATCCCCAGCTTCGATACGCCGATCTCCAAAGCGAAGAGCGCCCTGCTCAAGCAGATCGTCGTCGCCTGGGGGCAGATGCGCAGGGACGGGGGTCAGCTGCTCTACATCGACTGGGCGACGCCGACGATGCTCACCGAGCTCGAAGGCGGCATCCAGGAGGTCCTCGCCGGGAAGATCACCACGAAGGACTTCCTGGCCAAGATCCAGAAGAACTGGGTGGCTTTCCAGAAGACGCAGCCGAAGTAACGTTACGAGCGTGGGCGTCGCAGCCTTGCGATCGGATCGACATCCGACCCGAGACAGAGCAAGGCTGCGGCGCCTTGCGCCGTACCTCTACGTCCTGCCGTGCGTCGCGGCGTACTTCGTCTTCGCCTTCATCCCGCTGGCGCAAACCGGCTGGATCTCGCTTCACGCGTGGGACGGGATCGGCGACCCGGTGTGGGTCGGCGCCGACAACTTCAGGGACATCTTCACCGATCCCGAGATTCGAAGCTCGTTCGGGCACGCCCTGTTTCTCATCCTGTTCTACACGGTGCTGCCCGTCTCGCTCGGACTGCTGCTCGCCGCGCTGCTCTCGCGAGTCGCGTTTCGCACCGCGAGCTTCTTCCGCGTCGTTCTCTTCCTCCCCTTCACCATCTCGCTGGTCGTCGTGGCGGTCTCGTGGCAGTGGATCTACGCACCGCAGGGCCCGCTGAACGCGGTTCTCGACGCGGTCGGTCTCGAGGGCGTGAGTCGTGGCTGGCTGGGAGACTTCACCTTCGCGCTGCCGGCGGTCGGCCTGACCGCGACCTGGGTGACGTTCGGGTTCCCGCTCGTGCTCTTCATCGCGGGAATAGCGAAGATCCCCGTGTCTCTGTACGACGCCGCGCGTATCGACGGCGCCGGCCTCGTTCGGGAGTTCTTCGCCGTCACGCTGCCCGCGCTTCGGAACGAACTCCTGATCGCCGTCGGCTTCACGGTGATCACCGCTCTCAGATCGTTCGCGCTGCTGTACGTGATGACGGAGGGAGGGCCTGGCACCGCGACGCGGGTGCCCGCGGTCGACATCTACGAGCGGGCGTTCGTGCAGTTCCAGGTCGGCTCCTCCGCGGCCATCGGTGTCGTGCTGACAGTCCTCATCTTCATCGTGATCGTCGGGATCACGTATGCGTTCGAGCGGGGGCAGGAGTGACGACACCGTTCGAGCGGACGTTCACCTACGGCGTTCTCGTGCTTGCTTCCGTCTTCGCCGTGTACCCGTTGCTCTCGGTGGTGTTCCTCGCGCTGAACGAGCCCGGGTCGCTCGCGACCGGCCTTGCGTTTCCGAGAGACCCCAGCCTCGAGTCGTTCAGGCGGGCGTGGGGCGAGGGCGGATTCGACCACGCGCTGCTCTCGAGCTTCATCATCACCGCGAGTGTCGTCGTCGCGTCGGTCTTCCTCTCGATCCTGGCCGGATACGCCTTCGGGACGATGAGGTTCCGAGGATCGAGCGTAGTGTTCGCCTTCCTGCTCATCGGGGTCGTCGTCCCGTGGGAGGCGACCGTCTACCCGCTCTACTACGAGTATCAGCTGGTCGGCCTCCTCGACACGTACTGGGCGGTGATCCTGCCGCAGGTCGGTCTTTCGGTCGCGTTCGGCACGTTCTGGCTGCGCGGCTTCTTCCGCTCTGCGCCCAGGCAGCTCATCGATGCCGGCCGCGTCGACGGCGCCAACAGCTGGACGATCCTCTGGCGGATCCTCGTCCCGCTCGGGCGGCCGGCGATCGTCACACTCGCGATCCTCCTGTTCGTGTTCACCTGGAACGACTACCTCCTGGCGCTCGTGCTGATCCAGGACGAGAACACGTGGACGGCCCCGGTGGCGCTGGGGTCGTTCGCCGGGAGACAGTACGACACCCCGGATCTCCGCGAGATCACGGCCGCGGCCTCGGTCCTGGTCGCGCTTCCGATCGTCCTCCTCTACGTCGCGCTCCAGCGACAGTTCATGCGCGGCCTGACGACCGGCGCCGTCAAGGAGTAGCGCCCGGCTCGCGACACCTCTTCGCGTCACGATCCGGGAAGCGACGTACCCGCCTCCTCGAGCCGCATCTGGCCGGACAGTGCTTCCCCGGCCAGGCAAGCGGCGCCGCAGCGGGCCGCGAACGACACCGCGTCCTCGGCGCTCCTGCCTTCGGCGAGGGCGAACAGCAGGGCGGCCGCGAAGCTGTCGCCGCAGCCGTACGCGTCCACCGGGAGGCCCGGCAGCGGCGACGGCTCGAAGCGCAGCAACGAATGCCCCGGTCTCGAGAGCGAGCCCCCACGCGCTCCTTCGGTCGTGACGACGAGCGCCGGCTCGGGGCTCAGGTCGCCCGGGTGGTAGCGCTCGGCGAGGTCGCGGCCGCTGCGGA
>CAZMUG010000069.1:0-12929 GCA_964569165.1 uncultured Gaiellales bacterium | reverse complement strand
CGACCGTGTGCGCGACTATCAAGAACGTCTCAGGGCACTCGAGGCGCAGAGCGTTGGGCAATTCGCAGATCAGCAGGGGCCGACCGCCGTTGACCCACGGATGTATAGCGAGCCCCAACCGCCGCCCCCGGCCGATCCAATCGCTGCCGAAAGAAGACGGCGGGAGTACGAGAGCCTTTTCGCGAGCAACGTTGTTCTGAGCAGACGGCCCGAAGGGCAGCGGCCCGATGCAGGCGCCTCGGTAGTTCCGGTTCAGACCGGTCCCCCGGGAGCTCCAGCCTCGCCGACGATGGACGAAATCGCCGACGCAGCGTTGCGTGCGACCACGCGCGCCGCCGGACTTGCGGCGCCGGTGGCACCGCAACAAGCGCCGACGGCGGCTCCGTTGGGTCCCGCTCCAAGCACCTCGCGGTTCGAACAACCGGGCACACCGGACCGTACCGGACCAATCAGCCCCGCGGGCCCGCTTCATCGCATTCTCGAGGGGACGATTGTCGACGCGGTCTTGACCAACAGACTGGATGGGACGACCGCAGCGCCCGTGAACTGTCTGGTCACCAATCCGCTCTATTCGCACAGCGGGCAGCACATCCTCATTCCAGCAGGCGCCCGTCTGTTGGGCGAGACGAAACCAGTTCAGAGCTTCGGCGAAACACGCCTGGCCGTGGCGTTCCACCGTCTGGTTATGCCGGACGGGCGGACGTACCGCCTTGATCAGTTCCTCGGGCTCAACCAGATCGGTGACGGGGGGCTCAAGGATCGCGTCAACCAGCACTACCTCGCGACGTTCGGAGCTGCCGCAGCCGTGGGCTTGATCAGCGGCCTTTCGCAGTTCATTGGCAGCGCGGGGCTCGGACGCGGTGATGGCGACGACCGGACCGTGATCATCGCCGGCGGCGTCGGCGATGCCACGTCACAAGCGACCCTGCAGGTGATGAACCGATTCCTCAACCGCCTGCCGACGGTCACCATTCGCGAAGGGCACCGCGTGAAGGTGTATCTGACGAGCGACCTCGAATTGCCGGCGTACGTGTGGCCGCCGTCGTTCTGAAGAAGTGGAGGACCGTATGTTCCGTCGAACCTTGGTGGGACTGTTACTGGTGGTGACCGCAGCAACGCCGGCCCGGGCGCAACTGGTGGTCATCGACCCGGCGAACTTGACCCAGACGATTCTGATTGCCGAACGCGCCTGGCAGCACTATCAGGAGCTTCGACGACAGTACGAAACGATTCTTCGGATGTCTCGCGGCCTGGGCAACATGGAGGGATACCGCATTCCCACCATCGCCATCACTGGCCACGATCCGGCCCGTTGGGAGTACGGCCGTCCCTGGATTCAGGCGCTGAACAGCGGCGACGCGACTGGCGCCGCCTACCTGTCGACAGCGCTTCCGCTCCTGCGGCCAACGGCGACGCCAGCGCGCTTGACGCCGGCAGCCCGCCGAGCGCTCGAACGCCAATACGCCACCATCGAGATCGCCGATTCGGTAGCGACGATGGCGGGACACCAGGTGGCCCTCTCACGGGGTTATCACGGCCAGCTCCAAACCGCGGTCAACGCCCTGCAGGACGACGTTCTCAACGGTCTTCTGCGCTACCACGAGATGACCGCCATTCTCGACAAGATTGCTGCCGGCGAACTGCTCGGGCGGCGCCAGGACATGGCCTCGAACCAGCTGCTCTCTCACGCACTCGAGCAGCTGCTATCGCGCAGCAAGCGGCAACGGGACACCGAGGCCGCGACGATCAACATGCAGCTGGTCACCTGGCGCGACGGCCGTACCGCGAACGAGGCGTTCGTCGCGGGTACCGGCGATGCGTTGCGTAGTTGGCGCCAGCCCTGACGGACAGGAGGTCAAGATGCGCCGCGTAGTTCTCGTTCTCGGCCTCTGCGTCGCTGTCTCCGTTCAACTGAGCGCACAGATCGGTGTGTACGATCCGGCGGTGACGGCTCGAAACACGGCGACTGCGGTCGTCAAGGAGTTCCTGCTCAACACGGAACGACAGCAGCACAGTCAGCTTCGCCGGATGGCGCAGCGACTGAGCTTGTTCACGAATCTGGCGAAGTACGTACTCGAAGATCCACCGCGCTGGCGAACACACGGCGGGGACTTCCTGTACGCGAACGCGTACAACGACGCGCTCATCTTTGGCGACCCGAGCGGAGCCGCGTTCCTTGCGGTCAGCCATCCCGTAATAGACGCGCGCACCCTCATAGATCGGCTCACACCCGCCGCCCGGCGTGCGTTCACTTCCCGGTTGGCAACGTTGAACCTGACGGACGCGGCGGCCATCGCGGCGACTCATGACACGGGTCAACTTCGGTTCAATGGGCGCAAGCACGAACTCCAGGCGATCGATGCCCTGGAAGCGCACGTCGTCGATCCGTCGAACGAACAGAGCGCCACGGCGGTGCTGGACAAGATCAGCGGCGCGGCACTCATCGCGGCCCGTCAGCGGCAGGCCCGCGTTCAGCTCCTGGCCGGTGTTGTCGAGCAGTTAATGATCGACACAAAGCGGGCCCGCGACGCAGATGCTGCCGCCATGAACATGCAGCTGGTTACGTGGCGGGATGGTCGAGCCGCGAACGAGGCGTTCGTGGCCGGCAGCGGTCACGCACTGCGAACATGGCGCCAGCCGTAACCCCGGGGGAAGGCCGATGCAGCTCAATCTTCTTCCGACTATTCAGCAGGCGATCTCGAACCTGCTGACTGTCTACGAACCGGAGTTCCTCCGATTCGGACACAGCCTGTTCCTCGCGTTCGCGACCATCATCATCTGCTGGCAGGGCGTGCGCATGATGTTCGCCCGTGACGGGCTCGGTGATCAGATGTTCGACTTCGCGAAGTTGCTGCTCTTCGTGGCATTCGGCTACGCCATGATCACGTTCTACGAGTCCCCGATTCCGGGTTTCGGCGTGTCGTTCAGCAATCTGGTCACCGACCAGGCGTTCTACTTCCAGAGCGTGCTGGAGGCCCGCTCATTCGACAACGTCTATCGGCACTTCGACGAGCTGTCCGACCACTTCATGCAGCCCGACGCCTGGTCGATTCTGGCCAACCTGATCTACTGGACGGTGCTGCTGCTCGTTGCGGTGGCGAAGGCGATCTCGCTGGCCGTAATCGCCTTCGGCCTGATTGCCAGCGCAGTGTGCGGACTGCTCGGGCCGATCTTCGTGCCGTTCTTCATCGTGCCGAAGCTGGACTGGCTCTTCTGGGGCTGGTTCAAGTCGTTCATTCAGTACTCCTTCGTGCCAGTCGTCGCGATCGCGTTCCTGATGATCTTCGAGCAGTTCGTTTTCAGGTACGTCACGACGCTGCCGCCCACGATCACGTCGGCGGAGTACGGGATCTACGGCCTGCAGGCCGTTGCGGTCATTGCCACGTTCTGCATCGGAATGACGCTCGTGCCGTCACTGACGAATTCGATCTTCTCAGGCAGTTCTGGAGAGAGCGTTCTTCATCATGTGCGCATCGGACGATTCATGGGACGGTGAGAGGTAGGGCCATGGCCAAGCCATATGCGAGCGACCCGCGGCGGATCTACAAGAGCACTCCCTCGGGCGTGACAGGAGCACTCCTCGTCGCCTTCGGGATCGCTCTTCTCCTGGGGCTCACGTCGGGCGTGGTGTGGATTCTCTACAACCTTCTCTGACTTCCGCGGGGGGACCGATGGAGACCGTCGTAGCTGACCTGAACGCGAAGACGCTGGAGGGCGCGAAACGCCAGTACGTCGAGCTGTACGGCTCGGCGCTGGTGATGAACACGTACCTCAAGATCGCCCTCGTGCTGGTGTCTCTAGTCGCGCTTGGGCTCCTCGGATTGAACTTTCACACGGCAGCCAAGTACGCTGAGGTGAAGCCCCTGGTCATCCGGATCGACGAGGTCGGGCGTGCCGAGGCGGTCCAGTACGACGCCAGCAGCTACCGGCCTCAGGCGCCGGAGCTCCGCTACTTCCTGACGCAGTTCATCGTGAAGCACTTCGGCCGCCTGCGCTCAACGATCCAGCGCGAGTATCCGGATTCACTACTGTTTCTCGAGCCCGCGCTGGCGGACGCGACTATCGCGCAAAACGACCAGAGCCGCGTCATCGAGGCATTCCTCACGAACCCCTCCGCCGATGAGATCGACATCGTGGTGCAGAACGTCAGCTTGAGCGAACTGAGTACGCCTCCGTACAAGGCGTCGGTGAGCTTTCAGAAGGTTCTGTACAGCCCTGGCACCAGGCACGAGCGGGGGCGCCAGACGCACATCGCCCAGGTCGACTTCGTGCTTCGTGACCACGTGCCGAACGAGTTCGTACGCGTCAATCCGCTCGGCCTGCAGATCACATATTTCCGGGTCGACCAGGCGTTCGAAGAGGCTGGACGATGATTGCGAACACCGCCTTCCTCGCGGCCGTCACCACCTTCCTGATCGTGGCGTGGCTTGCCGGCGAGCTGAGTTACCTGAGTGCCTACAAGACGGCGCTCTTCCGCCTGCACGGAGTGCGGCTTGCCGTTGCCACGGTCCTGATTTTTCTGAACCTGTGCGGCGTTTACTACTGGCTTGCCCGGCTGCTGTTCCTTCGCGACACCGGCAGGAAGCTGAGACACCTGGACCGGCAACTCGGCACAGCCGACGGAGTGATCGACGAGCTGAGACATCAGCTCAAACGATAGGAGCTATCTCGATGTGGCGCGATCACGATCCACGGCCACACGGCGCCGAGCGGTCGCGAGGCAACGAGCTAGAGGCTCGCGAGTTGGACCGCGGAAGCCGCGGTGGTTCAGACCCTCGCCAGGCCTTGCCGCGTGACCCGCGGGACGTATTCACACGCGGGTTGGCTCTGCCGCGCGGCAATCGTCGACAGCGGATCACCATGCGCGATCGCACGTACGAGCTCCGAGGATCTGACGTTCGCTTGATGGCGACAGTTGGCGCGTTCCGGGCGGTGCCGCTGAGAGACCTGGAGACGGCGGACGGCCGCGGCCGGCCCGCCCGGGACAGGAATATCGACCACCTGCGGAGCGCCGGTTTGATCGAGACACGCCCATTCGGTGCAGGCCGTTCGCGAACGATGCTGGTGACGCTCACGGAGCACGGACGCGACCTCTTGGAGACGGCGCAGGATCGCTCCCTCGACGACCGTCAGCGCTTCTACGCCGGATTCGCAAGGCGCCCTGAGATCGCCCACGACGCGCACTTCCACCGCGCGTACGAACGGGCGGCGGAGAGCATCCGCGAGCGCGGCGGCAACGTGCGGCGCGTCATCCTCGACTACGAACTGAAGCGCGACTACCAGCGGTTCCTGCAGGAGCGGAACCGCCAGAAGCGGGATAGCGACGGCCGTCCCGATCGCACAGAAGACGAGGTGAGGGCCTGGGCTTTAGCTCACCAGCTGCCATACGAAGACGATCACGTGCAGTTTCCCGACGTGCGCATCGAGTACGAGGATCGCGACGGCCGCCGCGAGTTCGAAGACCTGGAGATCGTCACGCCTCACTACCGCGGTGCGCACGCCGCCGCGAAAGGCCGTTCGGGTTTCCGGCAGTACCGATCTGGCGGCGCCCGACTCAGTAGCCGGAGCAGGGGCGGACGCGGCCGCCCGTTCGATCCGCGCGTTGCGGAGGACTTCCTGTCGTGACCGACGCAGAACGCATTGACGCCGTCGCCAAGCTCGGATTCACGCCGCGTCAGGCCGCTTTCCTGGTCACCGTGGCGCTGCATGCCGGCGTGTGTCTGTCCCGGCAATACGCAACGTTCAACGGGATCACCTGGGGCCAGGTGGTCCGGGATTTCTTTGCGACGCTCGTGAAGCGGCGCTTCGCCGAACCTTGCCCGTGCGCCCGGCGGGGCGCGAACGTGTACCACCTGCGACACAAAACGATCTACCGCGCAATCGGGGAGTCGGACAGCCGCTTGCGCCGCCCCGTCACGCTCGCCCGCGCCGTCGAGCGCCTGATGCTGCTGGACGCGGTCCTGGCCGATCCCGAACTTGTATGGCTCGGCGCCGAGCGCGACAAAGTCGCCCATTTTCGGGCGTGCACCAGCCTTGCGGAAGAGGACTTGCCGCGAGCCGTATTCCGCAGTTCCAGGAGCGCGACTGTTCGCTATTTCCCTGAGCGCTTTCCAATCGGATGTCACCCCGACGGCCGCGCACCGGTCTTCCTGTACCTGGTGCGGTCGTGGGACCCATTCGAATTCCGCTCATTCCTGCAACGGCATGCGGCCTTGCTTCGCGCGCTGTCCGAGTGGCGGCTCCGACTGGTCGTACCTCCTCATCTCGACGGTGCCGAGCAGGCGCACGAGATCGCCTGCTGGAACGAGCTCGCGACTCCGCTGGAGCCGCAGGCGCTGGACGAGCTGCGCTGGTACTTCGAGCGGCGGCGTGCTCTCGGCGAGGCCGCACCCGACTCTCATGAAGAGCGGTATCGCCGCGCCCATGTTCAGTTTTCAGAGCCTCGCTACCGGGCACTGTATCGGCAGTGGCGGGAACTCGGTGATGGCCTGCTGGAGATTCAGGGATCGCGTCTGCTCGGCGAGGCTCTCGAGCGCCGCAGCGGACGGGTGGATGCTCATGTCTTGCAGCGTCAGTACTCTCATCTCTCACCCCTGGTCGGCAGCGTCTAGCCAGGAACGGCTGACGCCGCGAGGGGAGCCGCGACAAAGCGCGGTGGTTGGCGTGGCACGCATGCTCGCCGCGAACGAGCATCGGTCGGCGGTCGCGATGGCCTCGCCTCGCCTACTGGTGGCTGCAAGTGTCGGAGCCACGGCACGTTGCAGCGATGTGAGCTGGGACGAGGCCTACAAGCGGACGGCGTTTTTTGCCGGCCGCCAGCGCCCCTGTCATCGCCGGTCGCCAGGGAGCGGGGGCGTGAGCAACCCCCCGGTGTTTCGACCGCTCCCGTCCCCAAGGGTGCCGGGGGGTTGCTCACGCCCCCGCGCGCAGTGCATCCCTGTTACGCCACAACGGTCCGCGTTTGCATCGGTGAAACGCCCTGCGATCGCGCCCGAAAGTCACCGCCGTTTCGTCGCGCTCTGCGCCTCGAACCGAAGCACCGTTGCCACTCGCTTTCCGCTTCGAAGGAGGTTGCGATGCCACTAATCAAAGCGCGCACACGCGGAAAACAGCTTGTGCGCCACATCACACGGCTCGATCGCGAGACAAACGAAACCCTCTACGCCTATGCGCATTTCCTGGGCGAGCCGACGGAATACGTACTGAACCAGCTTGTCGACACGATGCTCGCAAAAGACAAGGAGTTTCTCGCGTGGCGTGCCGAGCATCCGGAGTCGTACGTCCCGCGTCGGATCGCACATCGTCCGCGATCTGGGCGGCGTCTATCGAACAGCAGAACCGCCTCTATGCAAGGACATGTTGCCTCCGGCGGAACTGCCAGTGAGGCGTCGGTATAGCCGACGTCGCAACCAGGCGAGAGCGCGAGAACGGGCGAACCATGTTGCACGGATTGGTGGGAATGCGTCGGCTGATTGCGATGGTGCTAGCCGCCGGGGTCGGCGTGTGGGGGCTTCATGCGCACCCTGTCGATATCGCCGATCCGTTTCTCGGCCTGATCGAAGCCCGAAGCCCCGGCGTGTTCGCGGCCTTGGTTTACGGGTACGCAACGCTGTGGTTCACCACGCCGTTCTTCGGCGCCTCACTCGTGCTCTCGCTCTTCGCGATCGCGGCGTCTCGCCGCAATCCGCGTCTCCGTACGCGTCGGCTGCCTGCCTACGTCGAGCCCGAGCAGCGACGCTCACCGACCCTCATTCTCGGCGAAACGCATTTCGAGACGGCGACAGGCCGTGCACCAGCACCAACGTGGCTGACGATCCCTCAGCGTGGCCTTTACACCGGCGTTATGGTTCTTGGCGCCGTGGGCACCGGAAAAACCTCAGCGTGCATGTATCCGTACACCGAGCAGTTGCTGCGGTGGCGTGCGAAAGACGCGGAACACAAAATCGGCGGCCTGGTCCTCGAGGTGAAGGGGGACTTCTGCAAACAGGTACGAGGCATTCTCAAACAGGCCGGGCGCGAAGAAGACTACGTTGAGATCGGGCTCGAATCCGGCTACTGCTACAACCCGCTGCACAACGACCTCGATCCGTATGCGGTTGCGTACGCGATTGCCACCTTGCTCAACAACCTGTTCGGAAAGTCGAAAGAACCCTTCTGGCAGCAGGCGTACACCGACCTCCTGAAGTTCGTGATCTTGCTGCGCAGGATCTCCGACGGTTACACGACGCTCGCCGATGTGTATCACCACATTCTCGAACCCTCGAAGATTGAGGTGAATATCAGCAAGCTCGCCGAGCAGCTGAAGAATCCGCCCGAAGTCATCATCGTGTCGGCGCAGCAGTACCAGGAGCACTGCGCGCATCGCCCATGGACGCTGTGGTTCGCGGAGAATGCTGAGGAGTTCGCCCACCCGTACGAGGCGGCCCTCGAGAACTATCTCGCTGCCAAGAAGGTGCCGTTCCGTGTGGGCAAGACCAACAGCAACGCCTGGCTCACCCGACGCCACCAACTGCAGGCTATTGATCGCTGGTACAAGCACGGCTGGAGCCGCCTCGACAACCGCCTGCGCTCGTCGATCACAGAAGGCGTTGTCGTGTTCCTGTCACTGTTCGACGACAACCCTCTGGTGCACGACACGTTCTGCCCACCGCGCGCTGCGTACGCTGGTGAGATCAAGCCTGGTGAACGTCAACCGCTTCCACCGCTCGAGGAGCTGCTCGAAACCGGCACCGTGCTCGCGCTCAACTTCCCTGTAGTGATGAACCCGGGCCTCGCGCGGGCACTGGGCGTAATGCTGAAACTCGACTTCCAGCGCGCGGTACTGAAGCGAATCCCCAAGATTGCCGCCGCGCCGGACCGAAGTTGGCGCGACCTCGTATTCATCTGCGATGAGTACCACGCGTTTGCGACCGTGGGCGAGACCGATCCGACAGGCGACGAGAGAACCTTCGCACTATCGCGCCAGGCGCGGCTGATCCCGATCGTCGCGACACAGAGCGTCAGCTCGCTCCGATCCGCGCTGCCGGGCGACGAGAGTTGGCGCACGCTGATGCAGTGCTTCCGCACGAAGCTCTTCCTCGCGACCAGCGACGAGTTCACGGCCAAAGCCGCCGCGGAATTGTGCGGACGGCGAGACCGGCTGAAGGCGCACTACACGCTTGCTGAGAGTGGTCAGGGCGCGCACGTGTCGCTTCTCACGGGACGTGCCGTAGCGACGAAACAATCTCTGAGTGCGAGCAAGAGCTACGCGCCGCATCACGAATACATCTTTCCGCCGCGCGTGTTCACTGAACTGAAGAACGGGCAGGCGGTCGCGATTCCGTACGACGGGTTCAATCCTCTGCCTCCACAGTTCTGCTACTTGAAACCGCATTATCTCGACGCCAACACCAGCTACTTCGACCACGTTGAGAAAGGCGAGTTGTGAGCAGCCTCGACCGCATTCTGCCGTTCCTGAAACCCATCGAGGACCTCCTCGTGGACCCGAGCGTTACCGAGGTGATGGTCAACGATGGCGGCCGACGAGTGTTCGTCGAACGCGACGGCGCCATCGAAGCGGTCGCCGAGCGCGCGTTGGAGCCCCGGAATCTGACCGTCGCCATCAAGAACATCGCCCGGGCCTGTGGAGACGAGATCTCCGACATGCAGCCGCTGCTCGATGCACGGCTCGAGGACGGCTCGCGCGTGGCGGCGATGTTTCCACCGTGCGCGGTGTCCGGACCGGCGTTGACCATCCGTAAATTCACCCGGCGTTACACGCTGGGAGAACTGGTCAACGTCGGTGCGCTGACTTCGGAAATCGCTGACCGCCTGGTGGGCGCGGTTCGAGCTCAGCAGAACATCCTTGTGTCGGGCGGAACGGGGACCGGCAAAACCACGCTGTTGAACGCGTTGGCAGCCCACATTCCGGATTCCGACCGGGTCATCGTCATCGAGGAAACGTCCGAGATTCACTTGGACAAACCCAACGTGTTGCGGCTCGAAGCTCGGAGAGCCCAGGCGCCCCTTGGACAGGAGGCGCCGTTGCCACCCGTGACGATCGCGGACCTGTTGCGCGCCTCGCTACGGCATCGCCCCGACCGCATCCTCGTCGGCGAGGTGCGAGGCGCAGAAGCGTTCGACTTGCTGCAGGCCCTCAACACGGGGCATCTCGGCAGCATGAGCACCATTCATGCGAACTCCGCCGCGCAGGCGCTGACGCGGCTCGCTCACTGCGTTCTCACCGCGAATGTCGGATTGCCGCATCGGAGTACGCGCGAGGCCATTGCACTAGCAATCCATATCGTCGCCCACATCGCGCGCGTCAATGGCCGGCGGCAGGTGATCGAGCTGCTTGCGATCACCGGATACAACAGCCCGCAGGATCGATTCGTCCTGAAACCATTTCTGCGGGAAACCTCCCCCCAAGTCATTGGAGGGTCATGATGTCCATGAGAACGATGCCACGATGTGCGCTGCTGGTTCTCACTATGCTGGCAGCGGCCTGTGGCAAGGAGGCGGGACCCACCGGTCCGTCCGCTGCGCGGTCCTTTCTGGAAGGCACGTGGACCGGAACACTCACGATCGAACGCGTCGGCGAGCCTGTATCTACGGGATCGATTACGTGGACGTTCGAGACCGTCGACGGCACGAACCTTCAGACGTTCCGGGTAACGATTCGCTCGCAGCATACCTGGCTGCCTATCACAACAACCGTCACCAGCGCGATCACGCCGTCGAACCAGCCGCCGGCGCGCATCAGCACGCAGGGTGAGTACCAGTCTCCCAGGGGCTGCGTGGGAACACTGCTGAGTGTCGGCAACGCCGAAGCACGCACGATCGACGCCGACTTCTCCGGTATCGATTGCGGCACGCTGACGAACTCGACGTTCACGGGGCGCGTGACGCTGAACAAAGCCGGATGAATGCCATGGTATTGGTCGATCGAACGGCACCGGCACAGTTCCTCCAGACCGCCTACGACCCCGGCGACTGGATCGCCGTGTTCCTGAAGACGTACCGCACGGGCGACGTCGCCCAGCGCGTGATGCCGGCGTTGGCGGCCACGCGTCCCAGGTTTCAGGCCTGGCTTAGACATCTGAACGCGCAGGGCTGGAACGTGTACGTGAGTGTCAACGCGACTCGACCAGGCCGTTCGCGGATGAGGGAGTCAATCGCGGCGGTGCGGCACGTATTCCTTGAAGTCGATGTCGATGGTCCGGATCTGCTCGCAAGTCTCAACACGCGCCCTGATCTGCCGCCGCTGTCTTACGTGCTGCACTCATCGCCCGGGCGTCTTCATGTGTTCTGGCGGGCACGTGGATTCGACTGCAGCGAACTGGAGCTGCTCCAAAAGCGTCTCGCGCGAGAGCTTCGAACGGATTCGGCGGCTACATCGTGTTCCCAAACAACCCGGCTACCTGGCTTTGTGAATCACAAGCATGGGAAGCCGTGGCCGGTGTTCATCGAGTACTTGCGGCGCGCGACATTGTTCGGACCGGCCGATTTCCCCGACGTTCGCCAACGCTCGCGCAAACGAACGTTCCAGTCCCGAAGTGCAGAACGCTTTTGGGGGAGCACGCGCAACGACCGGATGACCCGCGTTCGGCACTTTCTCCGCGCAGTCGAACCTGCAGTGGCCGGCAAGCACGGGGACCTCCACACCTTTCGAGTGTGTTGTCGTGTGGTTCGCGGCTTCGCGCTCGCTGACGATGACGCGATGTCGGTGTTGCGAGAGTGGAACGCTCGCTGCGCACCTCCGTGGTCGGAACGGGAGCTGCTCGAGAAGGTGCGGAATGCACGGCGGTATGGCCGCGAGCCGTTCGGCGGGTTGACTGAGGGAAGCGGACGGATCAGCTCAAGCAATGCGTAAGCTTGCAGTTTGTGATGCGACGATGACTCCGATAGGTATTGACATTTAGCAATGGTTGTTGTATTGCTGACGAATCCCGTCACCACGCACTCGCCCCCAGGGCCGTGCGTCTCTCACCCCTGTTCGCCGGCGTCCCCAGGACCCGCGCGAACCAGCCGCTGCCATCGGTCTCAGGCCCTCGGCAGTCTTGGAGAACAACCATGTCCAAGTCGAAAGGCGAACTCGTCTCCGTGAAGATCATTCCGAACGAGCAAGGCAATCCCCCAGGGAAGCTTGCTGATGCGGAGGTGGTCTTCGAAGCCGATGCAGGCCCGCTCAGCGGGATGAAACTAATTGGCTTCACTGTCTGGGAACGTCGCGATGGAGGGAGAAACGTGACGTTCCCCGCCCGGCAGTACTCCGTGAACGGGGAACGCCGGAGCTTCGCACTGCTGCGACCCGCCAACGGGGAACTCAGTGCGCAGGACCCAATCAGGCAGTGCATCCTCGAGGCGTACAGCCGCACCGAGGCTCACGCCTGAATAGTCCAGAGGTCACCAGGCGGTCGGGCTCAGCCCCTCCGCCTGGGACCGTCGTTTTCGCGAACGGGGGAACGGGAGAACACCGCCGGCCGGAATGACCGGCGTTCGAGAAAAGGAAAGAGCCATGGAGACCGTGACGCGCTTGACCGAGCGACATCCAGGTACGGTGTCGATGGTATCGACGCCAGGCCCCGAGGTGGCGCGCACGCTCTCTGTGACGGCGATTTACCTCCTCTCGGAGGATGGACGCAAGGCGTCGCTTCTCGCGGGAGGAGATGGCCGCGCGGTCCAGCAGATCTCGATTCAGGTTCCAGCCAATCGACTGCACCTCGTGTCAGTCGATCGGCAAGGCGTCGCGCGCCTGAAGCTTCGGCCGCGGTTTGAGACCGACGAAGCGCGAGGCATCGTTCGCGTCGACGCTGCACCGATGTACGACGCGCCGCCTTCGATCGAAGAGCTGTACCGGGCCGCGGCCAAGAACCACGAGCTCGAGAGCGCGTATTACGCGCAGCGCACCGCTGAACGGGCGAAGCGTCGTGACTCGGATCGCGAGTCGC
>CAZMUG010000068.1:0-13113 GCA_964569165.1 uncultured Gaiellales bacterium | reverse complement strand
GAAGAAGAGGCCGAAGATGCCGTGCTCGCGGAACTGCTCGACGACGTCCCAGGGGAACTCGTGCGACTCGTCGATCTCGGCCGCGCGCGGGGCGATCCGCTCGCGCGCGATCGTGCGCACGAGGTCGCGGACCTCCAGCTGCTCGTCGCTCAGGGGCTCCCAGGGCACGGGGAGAGTCTAGGCCTCCGCCCCGTGGTGGACGGCCTCGATGTTGTTGCCGTCAGGGTCGAGGACGAACGCGGCGTAGTAGCCCGGGGCGTACTGCGGCCTGAGCCCCGGCGGGCCGTTGTCGGTGCCGCCCGCGGCGAGACCCGCCTCGTAGAAGCGGTCGACGTTCCCCCGGTCCGGGCAGCCGAAGGCGACGTGAGCGCCGCCGACCGGCTCACGCCGCCCGATGCCGAAGTCGAGCCCGCGCTCGTCGGCGTAGTACGCGAGAGCACCCTCCTCCTCGTAGACCACGCGATATCCGAGCGGCTCCAGGACCGCGGCGTAGAACGCCTTCGCCGCGTCCCAATCCGTGACGTTGACGGCGACGTGCTCGACCATCTCGACCTCCTCCTCCTGGCCAGGCGCAGGAACGGAATCCGCGGGGGCGGATCCCGTTCGCGCAACACCCCTGAAGCCGGCCGCTCCGCGGCCGGGTCGCTTCGCTCCCTGAACGCATGAGTAGAGTCGCCGCCAATGATCCTCGAGAACGGCGTCATCCGCACCATGGACCCGTCGCTCCCGGTCGCGCGTGCGCTCGCGATCGCGGGCGACCTCGTCGCAGGGGGAGTGAGCGCGCACGAGTCCGCGCTCCCCTCGCCCGACGTCGTCGACCTCGAGGGGCGCTGCGTGGTCCCCGGCTTCACCGACTCGCACGTCCACTTCCCCACCTGGTCGCTCGCGCAGCGGGACGTGCAGCTCGACGGCGTCTCCGGGCTCGCCGAGGCACTCGAGCGCGTCCGCAGCCACCCGCGCCGGGGCTCGTGGATTCGCGGGACCGGCTGGCGCTCGGCCGCGTGGGAGGCGCAGCCGACGAAGGAGGCCCTGGACGCCGTGACGGGCGAGGCGCCCGCGGCGCTCTGGGCGAAGGACTACCACTCCCTCTGGCTCAACTCCGCGGCGCTCGCCCTCGCCGGTGGCGAGCTCGACGTCGAGGGCGGGGTCGTCGAGCGGGACGAGGCGGGCGAGCCGACGGGCATCCTGCGCGAGGAGTCGGCCTGGCGGTTCCGGGCTCGCTTCGCGTCGGTGCCCGAGGACGAGTGGGTGGACGCGACGCGCGAGGGGCTGCGCATCGCCGCGGCCCGCGGCGTGACCGCGATCCACGACAAGGACGGCTGGCTCGGCGCGCCGCGCATCTTCCAGCGGATCTCCGAGAGCGAGGGCCTGACGCTCCGCGTCTGGCAGTCGGTCCCGTACGAGTCCCTCCCCTCGCTCGAGGACCTCGGGCTCCGCTCGGGGATCGGAGACGACTACCTCCGCATCGGCTACCTGAAAGCGTTCCTGGACGGGACGCTCGGCTCGCAGACGGCCTTGATGCTCGACGGCACGGGCGTGGCGATCACGAGCGGCGAGGAGCTCGCCGAGATCGTCCGCGCGGGCGCACGCGCCGGCTGGCCCGTCTCCGTGCACGCGATCGGCGACCGGGCGAACCGCGAGGCCCTCGACGCCTTCGAGGCCACACGAGCCGAGTGGGCCCCGCTGGGGCTCCGGCAGCGGATCGAGCACGCCCAGTGCCTCGCTCCCGAGGACGTCGGCCGCTTCGCGGGGCTCGGTATCGCCTGCTCGGTCCAGTTCAGCCACGCGCCGTCCGACCGCGACCTCGCGGACCGCTTCTGGGGCGACCGCGCGAGCGGGGCCTACGCGTTCCGGTCGCTCTGGGACTCGGGCGCCCTCGTCGCGAACGGATCGGACGCGCCCGTCGAGGAGCTCGACCCGCTCGCCGGCATTCGCGCCGGCGTCCTGCGCACGATCGACGACCGCGCGGCCTGGCATCCGGAGCAGTGCCTGACCGTCGAAGAGGTGCTCCACGCGACGTGCGTGAGCCCTGCCTGGCTCACGGGTGACGAGCGTCGTCGCGGGAGGCTCAGGCCCGGCTACCTCGCCGACCTCGTCGTGCTCTCCCGCGATCCGCTCGACTGCCCGCCCGACGAGCTCGAGACGGTGCAGGTCGTCGCCACGATGGTCGGCGGCCGCTGGGTCCACAACCCCCCGCCCTGGAGCTGAATCGGCACGATTCCTTGACCCGATGCCATCACTTCCCGATCATGATGGCATGGTCAGGATGCAGATCCAGTTCACGGAGGAGCAGACCCGGGAGCTGCGCTGGCAAGCACGGAAGCGCGGGATCTCGATCTCGGCGCTCGTGCGCGAGGCCGTGGATCGCGAGCTGAGCCAACGGGAGAGCCACGCTGAGGCCTGGGCTCGAGCGCTCGCCGCCATCGGCGCCGGGCGCAGCGGGCGCCACGACATCGCCGAGCGGCACGACGAGTACCTGGCCGATGCGTTCGGGCCCGAGTGAGCGTCTTCATCGACACTTCGGCGCTGTTCGCGCTCCTCGACGCGGACGACGACCACAACGCGCGCGCCCTGGCGACCTTCCCCTCTCTCGACGGGACCGAGCTGGTCACGCACAGCTACGTCGTCGTCGAGAGCACGGCCCTCGTCGAACGTCGGCTCGGACGGGATCTCGCGCGCACGTTCCTCCAAGACGTTCTCGGGGCGACGAGGATCGTCTGGATAGACGAACCGCTGCACCGTGCGGCGGCGAGCGCGTATCTGGCAGCGCGCACGATGGACGTCTCGCTGGTCGACTACGCGAGCTTCGAGGTGATGCGACGCCACGAGATCGCACGCGCCTTCGTGTTCGACCGACACTTCGCCGACGCAGGCTTTGACGTGATCCCCGGCTGAGCGCTCGCGCAGCCCTACAATCAGCTCGTGACCGCCCGCACGATGCTCCCCGTCCACTCCGCGCCGACCTGCTCGGTCGCGGGCGCCGCCGAGATCGTCGGCTCGAAGTGGACCGTGCTCATCGTCCACGATCTCTCGGAGGGGCCGCGGCGGTTCACCGAGCTGGAGCGCTCCTGCGCCGGGATCAGCCCGCGGACGCTGGCGGAGAGGCTCCGCTGGCTCGAGGCCGAGGGCATCGTCCTGCGCTCGAGCTTCGCCGAGGTGCCGCCCCGCGTCGAGTACACGCTGACCGAGAAGGGCAGGGCACTGCTCCCCGTCATCGCGGAGATGCGCCGCTTCGGGCACGACTGGCTCGGCTGCGGAGTCCACGCCCCCGCCGACTAGCCCCGAGGAGGTCTCATGGCAGTTCTGCTGATCGAGCACCGCGTGCGCGACTTCGACTCCTGGAAGGCCGCGTTCGACGGCGATCCCGTTGGGCGCCAGCAGGGCGGCGTCCGGAGCTACCGCGTCCTGCGGGCCGTCGAGGACCCGAACCTCGTCCTGATCGAGCTCGACTTCGAGAGCGTCGGCGAGGCCGAGGCATTCCTCGCGCGGCTCCGCACGCTGTGGAGCCGCGTCGTCGCCGAGGGGCTGATCGAGGCGCCGACGGCCCGCATCGCCGAGGACGCCGACGGGCGACGGCTCTAGCCGGTCAGCGCCTTCGCGAGCACCCGGTCGCGGAGGCGCGCCGGAAGGCGCTCGATCCACGCGCGGAGGTGCGCGTCACGGCCGACGACGTAGCGGGCCCTCGGCCGTGACGCCGTGAGCGCGCGCTCGACCACCTTCGCAACCTCGCCGGGATCGTCCCCGGGGCCCCGCGAGAGCGCGACCTCGCGGAGGCGCGCGACCCGCTCGGCATAGAGGCTCGCGGTGCCCGGATCGAAGTCGCGGCCGAGCTCGTCCGCGCGCGCCGCCCCCTTCTCCCAGATCGCCGTGGCGATGCTCGCCGGCTCGACGATCGAGACGGCGACGCCGAGCGGGGCGAGCTCGAGGCGCAGGGAGTCCGCGATGGCCTCGAGGGCGTGCTTCGACGCCGCGTACGGGCCGAGGAACGGGAGCGCGCTGCGGCCGCCGATCGAGCCCATGAGCACGACCCGCCCGCGAGCCCGCCTGAGCGCGGGCAGGAAGGCCTGGGTCACCGCGACCTGGCCGACGACGTTCACCTCGAGCTGACGGCGAAGCTCGTCGAGCGGCACGAGCTCGAGCGGAGCCGCGATCGCGATTCCGGCATTGTCCACCAGCCCGTGGAGCTCGGAGCCGACGGCCTCGGCGGCGCTCGCGACCTGCCCGGCGTCCGTCACGTCGAGGCGAAGCGGCTCGATCCCGGAAGCGCGGAGCGCCCCGGCCGCCTCGTCCGAGCGCACCCCTCCGAAGACCGTCCAGCCGGCACGCGCGAGCCGCGACGCGCACGCGAGCCCGATCCCGGACGAGGCACCGGTGACGACGAGCCTCCGCTCCATCGCGCGATCGTCGCACGAACGGGGGAGCGAGGCTGCGAGCGGCGTCAGCGCCCGGCGGCTCCGGGCTCCGCCAGGCTGGAGCCGGAGGCGATCCCCGGTGTCTCCGCCCAGACCGCTGCGAGCGCCACGATGGTCGCGGCCGCCGCGGACATGTCCTGGACGCTCGCCCACTCGCGCACCGAGTGGTACTCCTGGCCGCCGGTGAAGAGGTTCGGCGTCGGGAGGCCCTGGGAGGAGAGCACCGCGCCGTCCGTGCCGCCCCGGGTGATGGCGAGCGTGGGCTCGACGCCCACCCTGCGAATCGCCTCCAGGGCAGCCTCGACCACCCTCGGGCTCTCGTCGATGTACCGCCGCATGTTGCGGTAGCTGTCGCGGACCTCGACGTCGATCTGCGCGCGGGGCTCGCTCGCCGCGACGCGCTCGATCCGCTCGCGGATGAGCTCGACGTGCCGCTCGAGCAGCCGGTCGTCGTGGTCACGGACGATGAGGTCCACGATCGTCTCCTCGGTGTTGCCGGCGATGCGGTGCGGATGGACGAAGCCCTCGCGCTCGTCGGTCGTCTCGGGGGAGAGCCGGTCGCGCGGGAGCGAGGCGACGAGGTCGGCGGCGAGCTTCACGGCGTTGACGAGCTTCCCCTTCGCGCTGCCGGGGTGGACCGAGCGGCCGCGGATCGTCACGCGGATCGACTTCGCCGAGAACGTCTCGATCTCGAGCTCGCCGAGGCCCGAGCCGTCGAGGGTGTACGCGACGTCGGCGCCGAACGCGTCGAGGTCGAAGTCCTCCGCGCCGCGCCCGACCTCCTCGTCCACGGTGAAGGCGACCCGGATCGTCGTCCTGGGCCGCTCCGGATTCCCGGCCAGGTACGCGACTGCGGCCATGATCTCGGCGATCCCCGCCTTGTCGTCTGCTCCGAGCAGGGTGGTGCCGTCGCTCGTGACGATGTCGTGCCCGACGCGCGCGGCCAGAGCGGGCAGCTCCGCGGGGTCGAGGACCTGCCGCGGGTCCCCGGGGAGCACGATCGGCTCACCCGACCAGCCCTCGTGGACGAGCGGGGCGACTCCTGCGCCGGGGACGTCCGGCGTCGTGTCCACGTGCGCGATGAGCCCGACGACGGGGCCGTCGGCGTTCCCGGGAAGAGTCGCGAAGACGGAGAAGCCGGCGTTCAGGTGCGCGTCCTCGAGCCCGAGGTCCCGGAGCTCGCCGACGAGCAGACGGGAGAGGTCGAGCTGCTTCTCGGTGCTCGGGCGATTCGGCGCGCGGTAGGCGGCCTGCGTGTCCACCCGGGCGTAGCGCAGGAGCCGCGCGACCACGTCCTCGGCGAGCTCCTCGGCGAGCTCGCTCGTGAACGGCGCCCTAGCCAAGCGCCCCGAGGGCGAGGAAGGTCTCGCGCATCGTCTTCACCCCGAGCTCGACGGCACCGTCCGGGACGTTCTCGTTCGGCGCGTGCACGTTGCAGTCGCTCTCGATGCCGAAGCCCGTGGCGAGCGTCGCCAGCCCGCGCCGGACCAGCCCCGCGTAGATCGGGAGCGTGCCGCCCGAGCGAACGAGCAGCGGGCGGGCACCGATCGCGCGCTCGAACGCGTCGCCGACGAGCCGGAGGGCGGGTGCGTCGGACGGCGTGAGGGCGGGGTGGGCGCGGTTGCGTAGCTCGATCTCGAGCTCGGCGCCCTCGGGGAGCGCGCCCCTGACGAGCCGCTCGAACGCGTCGCGGACTACGTCCGGGTCCTGGCCCGGGGCGAGCCGGATGGAGACGTTCGCCCGCGCCTCGACGGGGAGGACGGTCTTGACGAGGTCCGGCGAGCCGCCCGCGATGCCGTTCACGTCGAGCGAGGTGTCGGCGAACGTCCTGGCGTAGAACTCGTCCTCCGCGCCCGGGACGATCGGCGCGGCTCCCTGCTGCGCGAGGGCCTCCCGCCCGGAGGGCAGCTGCGCCCAGGCGGCGAGCTCCTCCGGCGACGGCGGCGCGATCCCGACCCGGAGCGCGTCCGGGACGCGCCCGTCCGCACCGGGCGTGACCGCAGCGAGCGCCTGCATCAGCGCGTGCGTGGCATTGAGGGCGGCCGCGCCGTACATCCCCGAGTGCATGTCGGTGGCCCCGGTGCGGACGGTGACGTGGAAGTAGAGCATCCCGCGGACGCCGACGTAGAACTGCGGCAGGTCCGGCCGCACCATCGCGCCGTCGAGGATCAGCGCCGCATCCGCCCCGCGCTCGTCCTGCTCGAGCCAGCGGACGATCGAGTCCCCGCCGATCTCCTCCTCGCCGTCGAAGGCGAAGCGGACGTTCACCGGCAGGGCGCCCTCGGCGGCGAGCTGCCCGGCGGCCTCGACGGTGACGAACAGGTTGCCCTTGTCGTCCGCGACACCACGCGCGTACAGCCGCCCGTCGCGGTGCGTCAGCTCGAAGGGTGGCGACTCCCAGAGGTCGAGCGGGTCGGGCGGCTGCACGTCGAAGTGCGCGTAGCAGAGCACCGTCGGCGCCGAGTCGGCGTTCGCCGACGCGCGGATCTCGCCGATCACGAGCGGCCGGCCGCCCTCCCACGGGATCGCCTCGGCCGTCCCGCCGGCGCGCCGGATCTTCTCGACGACCCAGGCCGCGGCCGCCTCGCCGTCGCCTGCGTGCGCCGCGTCGGCGCTCACCGACGGGATCGCGACCAGTTCGGCCAACTCGGCGTGGAGATCCTCGCGTGACGGCGGCACGGGCGCGCAGTCTACGCGGACGCGGTCGGGCTCCGCGCCCTCTGCCCGCTGGGTCGGGGCGCCTCGGGCCGGAAGCGCCGGTGCGGCGCTGAAGCGCCGCACCAGGGTGCTGCAGGCCGGGCCTGCGACGTCCGGGAGAGCGGAAGAGCCGGTGCGGCGCTGAAGCGCCGCACCGGGGGTTGGCAGGCTGAAGGGCAGGTGCGACGCTGAAGCGCCGCACCGGGGGCTGCGTCAGGCGACGTCGCGGACGCGCTGGGCGTCGGCGAGCGCGCGCAGCTTCTTGAGGCCCTGGTGCTCGATCTGGCGAATGCGCTCGCGTGTCACGTTGAACGCCCGGCCCACCTCGTCGAGCGTCCTCGGCTGCTGGCCGTCGAGCCCGTAGCGCATCTCGAGGACCATGCGCTCGCGCTCGGAGAGCGAGGAGAGGATGTTCCGGAGCGCCTCGCGCTGCATCGTCGTCTCCGCGAGCTCGTCCGGGAGCGGCGTCGTCTCGTCGGCGAGGAAGTGCCCGAACTCCGACTCGTCGTCGTCCCCGACCGGCTTCTCGAGCGAGACGGGCACCTGTGCGCTCCTCCGGATCTGCTCGACCTCGTCCACGCTCATCTCGAGGTCGCGCGCGACCTCCTCGACCTGTGGCTCGCGGCCGAGCTCGGCGCGGAGCTTGCGCTCGGAGCGAAGGATCCGGTTCAGCTTCTCGACGACGTGCACGGGCATCCGGATCGTCCGCCCCTTGTCCGCGATCGCCCTGGCGACCGCCTGGCGGATCCACCAGGTCGCGTAGGTCGAGAACTTGAAGCCCTTCCGGTAGTCGAACTTCTCCGCCGCCCGCACGAGCCCGATCGTCCCCTCCTGGATCAGGTCGAGGAAGGGGAGCCCCTGGTTTCGGTAGCGCTTGGCGATCGAGACGACCAGGCGGAGGTTCGCCTCCACCATCGCCTGCTTGGCGGCGTGCTCGCCGCGCTCGATCCGCTTCGCGAGCTCCACCTCCTGCGCCGCGGTGAGGAGCGGCACGCGGCCGATGTCCTTGAGGAAGAGCTGCAGCGAGTCCGTCGTGATCTCCGGGCCCTGCTCGACCTCGACCTCCTGCGCGTCCTCCGGGGCGTGCACGACGGTGATCTGCGCGTCGTCGAGCGCCGCGTAGAACTCGTCCAGCTGCGCCGGTTCGAGCTCCAGCTCGTCGAGCGCGAGCGTGACCTCCTCGGCGTCGAGGCTTCCGGTCCGGTACCCGCTCTCGAGGAGCCGCTGCGCCTCGTCCGTCGCGAGCACGTCCGCGATCGCGCTCCGAGTGGTCGCGCCTTCCGGATCTCGTGTGGCCAGCGGAACCCCCTTCTCGACGGCGGTCACACCGTAGTCACAGCGTAGGCGGTCGTCAAAGCCCGGCTACGAACGGGCCTTCCGGATCGTCTCCAGGTAGCGCCCCGCCTCGTTCGCGAGCGGCGAGCCCGGCTTCGCCCCGGCCGCCAGCCGGAACTGCCGCTCGGCCGCCGGGACCCGTCCGGTCCAGAGGAGGAGGACGCCCAGGTGGAAGCGCACGGTCGGCTCGTCCGGGTACCGCTTCGAGAGCGGGCCGAGGCGGCCGAACGCCAGCTCGGGCTCGTCCTTGTCGAACCGGCCGACGGCTGCGGCGACGAGCGCCTCCACCTCGTCCGGGTACCGCTTCGCCGCACGCTGGAAGACGCGCGCGGCGGAGACGGGCCGGCCCACCCGCTGCAGCCCCACGCCGTAGAGCAGCAGGTCGCGGAGCCCCCCGCGTGCCGCGCGCCGGCGCAGCGCGTCGAGCTGGCGGGCGGGAGGCAGGCGCGTCACCTGGGGCGAGGCGGGGAAGGACGGGATGAAGGCGGGGAGCCCGCGCGGGAGCTGCGGGTGCAGGAGGTTGCCCGCGACGATCGCGTACGGCGTGTCCGGCTCCGCCTCGAGCGCGGCGCGCCAGGCCTCCGTCGGATCGCCCTCGTTCGCCCAGAACCTCGCCAGGCCGAGGTGCAGCTGGACGACCGCCTCCTCCGGGTAGAGCTTCGCGAGCTGCTCCAGCCGGTCGAGGGTGCCGTCCGGCCAGCGCGCGAACGCGGCTCCCACCTTCGCCTCGAGCGAGTCGTGACGCGCGAAGAGAGCGGCCGCGGCGGTCACGTCCCCGTTTGCGTAGAGGGCGGCGGCGCGCGCGAGGTCGCGGGCCTCGGAGTCGTCCCGGAACCCGAGCGCGAGCGAGAGCGGTGGACGCCCGTCCCGGGCCCCGGGCTCCGTGGCGGCGCCGTCGGGCGTGGACGCACCGCTCGAGGAGATGACCGCGACCGCCACCACCGCAACGGCGACCGCGCAGACCACTCCGACGAGCAGGAGGATCCGGCTGCGCGGGCTCACCGCCCGAGGGTAGCCGCGTCCGAGTCGCTATGGTTCGGAAAGTAATGGCGACCTACCGGGAGCTGCTCGCGCGCGTGCGCACCGAGATTCAGGAGATCTCAGCCGGTGAGGCGCTTCAGCGTCTCACCGGTTCTTCGCCTCCCCTCTTCGTGGACGTGCGGGAGCCGGACGAGTGGGAGGAGGGCCACATCCCCGGCGCCATCTACACCGGACGGGGCCGGCTCGAGCAGCGGATCGAAGGGCTCGTGCCGGACAAGAGCCGCCCGCTGGTCGTGTACTGCTCCGCGGGCAACCGCTCCGTGTTCGCGACCAAGGCCCTCGAGGAGCTCGGCTACGAGGACGTCGTCAACCTCGCCGGCGGCTTCTCGGACTGGAAGCGCAACGGCTTCGAGGTGACCATCCCCCGCGTCCTCTCTCCGGAGCAGCGCTCGCGGTACAGCCGCCACCTCCTCATCCCCGAGGTCGGCGAGGACGGCCAGCAGCGCCTGCTCGACGCGCGCGTCCTCCTGATCGGCGCCGGCGGCCTCGGATCGCCGGCTTCCCTGTACCTCACGGCCGCGGGCGTCGGCACGCTCGGGATCGTGGACGCGGACGTCGTGGACGAGTCCAACCTGCAGCGGCAGGTCGTCCACTCCACGGAGAGCCTCGGCGAGCCGAAGGTTGCCTCGGCGAAGCGCGCCCTCGAGGCGCTCAACCCGGACGTGCGGGTGGTCACGTTCCAGGAGCGGCTCACCTCCGAGAACGTGGAGCGGATCCTCGCCGACGGCTGGGACGTGATCGTGGACGGAGCCGACAACTTCCCGACCCGCTACCTCGTGAACGACGCCTCCGTGTGGCACGGCATCCCGGTCGTCCACGGCTCGATCTTCCGCTTCGAGGGCCAGGTCACGGTCTTCCGGCCGCCCGCCGGCCCCTGCTACCGCTGCCTCTTCCCCCAGCCGCCGCCCCCGGAGCTCGCGCCGAGCTGCGCGGAGGGCGGCGTCCTCGGCGTCCTGCCGGGGATCATCGGGTCGCTGCAGGCGAACGAGGCGCTGAAGCTGATCCTCGACCGCGGCGACTCGCTCGCCGGCCGGCTCCTCCTCTTCGACGCCCTCGGGACGACGCTCGACGAGGTCACCGTGCAGCGCAACCCGGAGTGCCCGGTGTGCGGCGACCACCCGACGATCACCGAGTACGTCGACTACGTCGAGTTCTGCGACTCTGCGGCATCCCGGCCGGAGGTGGCAGAGGCAGGCTCCGGCTAGATGGTCGCCGTCCGCATACCCCCCATGCTCCGGGCCGAGGTCGGCGGCTCCCGCGAGATCCGCGCCCGGGGGGAGACCGTCGCCGAGGTCCTGGACGACCTCGTCGCCCGCTACCCGGCGCTCCGCGCGCAGCTCCTCGAGAACGGAGGCCTCGCGTCGTACGTCAACGTCTACGTCGGCGGCGAGGACATCCGCACCCGCGACGGCGTGGAGACGCCGGTCGCGGAGGGCTCGCTGCTCGTCCTGCTTCCCGCAATGGCGGGCGGCCAGGCTCAGTAGACGACGAGCCGATCTCGATGCACGGCCTCGACGCCCCGGGGCCGGTGCGCGATCGCGGCTCGGTCGGCCGCGGCGATGCCCTTCGCGAACGCCGCACCCGAAGGCGCAACGAGCTCGACCGCATCCCCTGCCTCGAACCTGCCGTCGCAGGAGACCACACCCACCGCGAGCAGGCTCCGGCCCTGCTCGGCCACCGCCCGGCGCGCACCCTCGTCGACGTGCAGCCTCGCGACGACGGGCGTTCCGAAGCGGAGCCACAGCTTGTACGCGGACAGGGGCTGCTCGGCGGCGGGAAACCGGGTCCCGCGGCGCTCGCCCTCGAGAATCGGGCCGAGCACGGAGCGCCCCGTCCCGGCGGCGATCACGCACGCCACTCCTGCTGCCGCGGCCATCTCCGCCGCGAGCACCTTGGAGTGCATCCCGCCCTTGCCCGCGCTGGACGCTGCTCCGAGCTCGGCCTCCCGGGCGAGCGAGCCCTCGTCGAGGAGGACTGCACCGGGGGTACCGGGGACGCTCGTGTACACGCCGTCGACCTCCGTCAGGAGCACGAGGAGCCTGGCGCGCAGGAGCACTGCGACCTGCGCGGCGAGTGCGTCGTTGTCGCCGAACGTGATCTCCTCGGTCGCGGTCGCGTCGTTCTCGTTGACGACCGGAACCGCGCCCAGCGCGAACAGCGCCCGCAGCGCGTTGCGCGCGTTGACGTACGTCGCCCGCTCCGCGACGTCGGCGGCGGTGAGGAGGATCTGCGCCGCTTCCACACCCTCGTCCGCGAGCCCGCGCTCCCACGCTCGTTGCATGCGCGCCTGCCCGAGCGCGGACGCGGCCTGGAGCCTCGAGAGGGCGCGCGGCCGCTCCCGGAGGCCCATGCGGGGCAGCCCGTGGGCGATCGCCCCGGACGAGACGATGCACACCGGAGTCCCCGAGCGGACGAGCGCCGCGATCTCCCGGGCACGATCGCGGATCACGGAGCGGCGCGCGCGCCCGCCGGGCCCGACCACGAGGCTCGACCCCAGCTTCACGACGACCGGAGCGTTCACCGGCGCTGCGTTGCGTCGCCCACGACCCGGTACTGCCGCAGCCAGAGATCCCTGTACGTGACCGGGCCTCGCGGTCCCGGCGTCCAACCGACGTTGATGCCGGTCTCCGGCGCTCCCGTGAGCTCGAACCCGTCCGTGAAGCGGGTCGAGGCATGCCAGCAGGCCGCGGTGCCGCGATAGGACTCGAGGAAGCGCTCCGCAGCGGACGCGTCGTCCGTGACGATCCCGGCGGCCAGCCCGGACGTGTCCTCGTTGGCAATGCGCACCGCCTCGTCGATGCCGTCCACGTAGAGGACGGTCACGGTCGCGATCCGGTCGGGATCGTTCGCCCACTCGTGCCCGACGGGTTGGTCGAGGGGTAGCGCCCCCTCGACGGTCCCGCGCACCTCGAGCCCCTTCTCGCGCAACAGGCCGAGCAGCGCGGGCACGAGCCCCGCCGCAGCGCGATCGACCAGCGCGAGGTTGAGCCGATTGCAGACCCCCAGGCGATCGAGGCTCGCCTCCACGATCGACGCCGTGCGATCGGCCGAGGCCCCGGCGTGGACGTACAGCACCCCCCCACCCTCGGCGTGAGCCAGAGTGCCGACCCCGTGCTCGGCTGCGAGCCGTGCGAGCGACGCGGTCGTCTCGCCACTGCCGCGAAGGATGACCAGCGGGATCCTCTGCGGCAGCGACACCAGGATGCGCGCGCCCTCCCGATCCGCGGACCGGACGAGCCCGACGGCTCCGGGCGGCAGGCCGGCTGCGACGAGGGCTGGCCTGAGGACGTCGTCCACGAGCACCGTCACCGTCCGGAGCGCTGCGCCGCCCGTGCGGAGCACCGACGTGTTGAGGCTCTTGAGGAGCTGGCCGGCCACGTCGAGCGCGACGTTCGGCCTCGCCTCGAAGTTGGCGCCGACGGTCCCGATCGGGATCCTCCGCTCCGTCACCCGGAGCCCGTTCGACAACTCCCTCGAGCCGGCGTCGCGCTCCAGAGGCTCGAGCTCGGCCAGGACGGCGACCTGGCGAGCGAGCTCGTCCACGCGTGCGTCGTCCAGCCGGAGCCTGTCGAGAGCCCCCGCGTCGAGGCGTCCGGCCGCTGACTCCACGTCGCGGGCGTTTGCGGCG
>CAZMUG010000067.1:1570-13523 GCA_964569165.1 uncultured Gaiellales bacterium | reverse complement strand
GAAGGCGAGCACGAGCGACTCGCCCGGCTCGAGGCGTCGCGTCCGATCGGCTCGTGCCGCCCACGCGTCGGGCGCGATCCAGGTCGACTCCGTCTCCGCCCACACGCAGCCGTGTAGCTGCAGCACCTGCGCCGCGGTGAGCTCGGGGTCGTCCGCCTGGCGCCGGAGGTACGCCTCCGTGATCCAGCTCGCCGGGTTCGCGCGCTTGAGCGCCCTGGCGTCGCCCGGCTCGCGCGTCGGCGCCTCATACGCCCACACGAGCATCCGCCCGCCGTGCAGGCGTCCGATCGTGAGCGCGTCCTCGCGCTCGAGGTCGTCGGCGGCGAGCCCGGCGTCGAGCAGGCGCCCGAGAATCGAGGCGTGCCGCTGCGAGGCCTCGCCGGCCGTCGTGATCGTGAACACCTGCGGCGCGCTGCGAGCTCCACCGCCCGAGGTGAGCGCGGCGTACGCCCGCTGCAGGTTCGGCGTCACCCATTGGGCGAGCTCGTCGCAGACGACGTGCGTCGGGTTGTAGCCGTACAGGCGCTGCGGGTCGCTCGAGAGCCGGTAGACGATTCCCATGCCGTCCTCGCGCACGAGCTCGCCGGCGTGATCGCGCACGCGCACGAGCCGCGAGAGCTCGGGCGAGCGGCGCACGAAGCGGGCGCAGGCGTCGAACAGGCGCCCGGCCACCTTGTCCGAGGGAGCGGCGAGCAGAATCTCCGGGCGCCCTTCGCTCGTGAGCAGGCGGTACAGGGAGAGCGCCGCGAGGAGCGCCGTCTTTCCGTTCTTGCGCGGGGCGACGATGACGACGGAGCGCCAGGTCGGCCAGCCGTCCGCGTCGAAGGCGAGCGCCTCGCCCATCATTCGCCGTTGCCAGGGTTCGAGCTCGAGCGGCCGGCCCTCCCAGCGATCGTCCGACTGCACGAGGTGCTCGCGGCAGAAGCGGGCGAAGTGCTGAACCTCGGAGCCCGCCGCGTAGTCGCGCCAGGCGTCGCGCCGGCGCGGCACTAGACGACGGCCCGGAGCCGTGCGGCCGGCGAGGGCGTCAGTACCGCGGAGGGCGTCGGGCCGGCATGCCGACGTCGAGCTCGAGCTCCGAGCCGCTCGACGAGGACGTCGTGCTCGCGGAGCATCTTCACGAGCGGGTGCTCGACGAGCTGCCCGGTCGAGCCCGCCGCGAGGAGCGGGGCGCCTTCCGCCTGCCAGGCGTCGCGGATCGCATCCCTGCGGGAGAGCGCGTCGAGGTAGAGGCGCTCGACGTCGTCTTCGGGTGAAAAAGCGTCGCTCACGAAACCAGCGGAGCGAGACTTTCGGATTCCGAGGTGTCGCGGGGGTAAAGGGCGGCGCCGTTCTCTCGAGGTGGGGGGTGCCCCCCTCCCCGACGCACCCGCGCACCTCGTCGCGAGTTACAGGAGCGATGCGCAGTCACGAGCTCCTCGTCGCTCGGATGGAACCGGAGCTCCACGGCCAGGGGGACGACGTGATCGAGGGTGAGGGGGTCCGAGCTCGTCGCGGGTTCGCCGCAGTAGCGGCAGCGGTAGCCGTCGCGGGCGTACACGCGTCGTCGCTGCGAGCTCGTGATCGTGAGACGTGCGAGGTGCTCGGGCCGGGCGTTCCGCCTGCGATCCTCGAGCGCCTGCCGCGCCCGCGCGTGCTCGAGGCAGCGGATGCCGGAGCTCGGCTTCCCGCACTCGAGACAGGGGCGACGTCTCATGCGCTCAGGTAGACCGGGTACACCCACTCCGGGCACTCGCGGAGCATCTTGGGCACGAGCGGATGGTCGCCGCGGATGTGCCGGCCGCGAGCGAAGTAGTACCCACCGATCCAGAAGTCCGCCTCCACGATCAGGTAGTCGGGGGCTCGCGTAGCGGGCTTCGCCACGGCCTGCACGGCTCGGGCTGCACGCCGGAGCCGCCTCACTCGCGCACCTGCGCGGCCGTGTTCGCGTATGCGGGGAAGGTGCAGACACTGAACTCCTTGATTCCCGCCTCGCAGACCGTGCGCTCCTCGAGCCCCTGCGGGTTGTGCGCGCTCGTGCGCGGGAAGCGCTCGCGCGTGGTCTTCACGCTCGAGAAGCGAACGGAGCTCCCGTAGAGCCCGCTGCGCAGGCCGGCCAGCACCAGCTTGGGCACCCCCTCGAGCAGGCGGGCGCGGTAGTACGCCCCGTCCGGGCGCTCACGGAGCTCCTCGATCGCAGCGATTGGCTGCAATCCGATCGTGGCGTCCAGGCCGTGCTCGAACAGCACCCGAATCCGTGCGGCCTGCTGCGTGAGCGCTTTGCCGAGAGAGCCCGGAGCGAAGCGCTCGAGGAAGTGACCTTCGGCCCGCGAGTTGATCTCCGTCCACTCGCCGTAGGGAACCATGCGCCCCTCGAGCAGCGGGGCGCCCGAGCCCTCGGTGCGCAGGTGCACGGTCGCCTCGAGGGAGCGCTGGACATAGCCGCCGTCTGCGACCACGGCGACGGGCTGGGCGAGATAGTCGCGGATGCGCGGCTTGGGGGGAGGCACGTAGTACGCGGGGAGCTCGGCCAGGTAGTCACGAGCAGGGCGCTTCGGCGTGTTGATGCCGGCGCTCATGGGCCGTCCCGGACGAGACTCGGCTCGACTGCCCCCGCAGGGGTCCGAGCCGCCCGGGGTCCACGACTACCTCTGTTGGAGGTAGCAAGGTGCTCCCTGAGCGCGCGGCGAATCACAGCGCCCACGGAGCGATCCTCTACCTGCGCGCGCCCCCGAAGGGCGTCCGCGAGCTCGTCAGGAATGACTGCCGAAATCTTCGTCACGGTTCCGCCTATCGGCGGGCGCGCTGGGCCGGGCGGCGTCTCGAACTCCGTCACGCGCCGGATCTCTCCTACGCACCCGGCCCGGCCGTCACGATTGCGCGTTCGAGCCCCTCGCGCAAGTTGTCCGTTAGGGACGTGTCTGTTGCCAGAACCGGTACAAATCCGGTGTATCACCGGTGTATCATCGGGTGCCCGAAAGCGTGCAATCCGGCACACCTGAGCACGGCGCCCAAGCGGCCCCGGTTTGGCTCTACTAAACGCAAAACCCCGCCGTAGCAGGGCTTTGCGCGTTTCACAGTGTGTACCGGGCTAAGGCCCATACGGGATTCGAACCCGTGCCGCCGCCGTGAGAGGGCGGTGTCCTAGGCCACTAGACGAATGGGCCGTGGCGGAGGTGAAGGGTAGCGAATCGGCGCCGTGGAGCCCGAGCCTCAGGCTCGGGCTCCACCGTCGACAGCGCTGACGATCTACGGGGCCAGCTGGACGACGTCCGCCATCCCCGGGATCAGGGAGTAGACCGTCCCCCACAGGCTTCCGTCCTGCCGGAACGTGATGGCCGTGAGCATCGGAATCTCCGAGGCGACCTCCTCGCAGACGCCGGTGTCGAGGTCGCAGGCATGCACGGAGCCCCCGACGCCGACGCCGAACTCCATCGCGAGCCAGCTCGCGTCGTCGATCTGGGCCACGTACAGCCTGCCGTCGGGGCCGAACTCGAGGTCGATGATCGACGTGAAGCCGTCGAGCACGGCCGTGCAGTGCTTGCTCGGGCAGCTCAGGTTCCGCTGCCCCTTCGTGATCCGCCAGACCTTGGACTCGCCGACCGGCGCCGGGAAGCCCTTCAGCTCGCCGACGTAGTAGTCGCCGTTCGGGCCGACCGCGTTGCTCGCGGGCACGGACTCGGCCGGGATCTCGGGCGGCAGGCCGCAGATGTCCGGAGGCCCGTCGGGACACCCGGCGATCCGCTTCGCGTTCTCGGTCGAGACGAGCTCGTCCGGGAAGACGGCGACGAGCTTGACCTGGCCATGCTTTCCGACCTCGAGCGCGGTGTTGCCCTGCGCGTCCGCCACGAGCGCGCCCCCGTGCTTGAGGTCGGCGACGTCGAACGGATTCGATCCGACTTCGGTCGGGTGCGGGTTGTTCGCCTCCTCGAACGCCCACAGGTCTGCGAGCTCGGACGCCCGGCCGCGCCGGTCGATCCGGTAGAGCTTCGAGTCCGGAGGGCCTCCGCTCGTGATCGCGTAGAGCGTGCCTCCCGCGGCGGGCGTGACGTCGGTTACGCCCGGCAGCGCCGTGTACAGGAACCCGGAGCCGTCGCCGACCTTGAGGATGCCCTGCCCGGCGTCGGCGACGAGCAGGTCGTCGTCGTCCGCGGTGGCGAGCCCGAAGAGCGGGCTGTCGTAGGTGTCCGGGATCGTGCCGGCCGCTGTCGGCACGAGCAGGAACCCGGCAACCGCCGCGACCGCCAGCAGCCACGGCAGCCTGGAACTGCGAAACCTCATCCTCTCCCCTCCTTCGGTGGACTGACCGCGCGACACTAGTACGCCCCTGGCCCAAATGGAAGGGAGCGCCGTGAGAGGGCGGTGTCCTGGGCCACGAGGCGAACGGGCCGTGGCGGAGCTGAGGGGCTGCGAATCGGCGCCTGCGCCTACGCAGCACCCTCGACCGTCTCCACGACGGAGGGCGGCGCGGTGGCGTCGGGCTCGCGGGTGTCGAGCTTCCTCTCGAAGTCCGCACGGATGCTCTCCCCGCTCGCGAGCACGGTGTCGAAGCGGACGCGGCGCGGGGGGAGCTTCACGAGCTGGACGTCGTGGGTGCGGTCGCCGTGGCAGCGCGCGTACGCGGCCGCCTCATCGAGGGGCCGAAGGCGGTCGCGCTTCCGCTGTCCCCACACGTTCCCCGCACACCTACCAGATGGACGGGCTCGTGGGAAGCCGCCACCGGGTGACGGGGCCGCACTTTGCGCCGAAACGATCGAGCGTCAGGAGGCGGCCCAGCGGCAGCTCCAGGGGCTCCAGTCCCGTCCGGAGACGACGAAGTACCGGTGCGCCGCAACCGCCTGCGCGTACGCGGTGGAGCCGTGCCCGAACAGCCGCCGCTCGGACGACCCCATCTGGAACAGCCCGAGGTACTGGCCGTTCTGCGCCCTCGTGCTCAGGCGCGACTCGCACCAGGCGACGTTCACCGCCTGCGAGCAGAACCTCCCGAACACCCCGCAGATCGCCTGCTTCGGCGTCAGCGCCGCGAGCCTGCGCGCCTCGCGACGCGCCAGCACCTTGCTCAGGCGCTCGATCGATCGCCTCGCTCCGGCGAGGCGCTTCCTCGCGTTGCGAAGCCGCGCCCGCGCCTGCGAGCGGTTCTCGCCCGTGGCGAGGAGGCGGCGATGGTTCTCGTAGAACCGGATCGTGCCCCGGTACCTGCGTGCGTTCGCCCGGCTCCGCTCGAGCTGCTGCTCGAGGGTCAGGGCCTTTCGTTCCTTGCCGGCGACCGAGGCCTTGCGGTCGGTCGTCGTGCTCACTCCCACCTGCGTCGCTGCCGCAGCGACCTGGCTCACGAGTACGAATGCGAACAGGCCAGCGAGTAGGGCTCTCAAACGGTTTACCTCCTGGTCGGGGACAGGGGCGCGGTCACGCACGGCGACCGCTCGTGTCTCTCGATCGCGTCAGGATAGCGGAAGGCGCACGAATGGCGCTGCAAGTGCTTACAAAGAGCTAAGAAGCCCCGTCACGAGCGTAACCTCCCGGGACAACGAGGCGACAGACGTGGCGAGGCTGCGGGGCAGGGATTCGAACCCCAACTTCCCGGTCCAGAGCCGGGCGTCCTGCCGTTAGACGACCCCGCAACGGCGGTCGCAGTGTAGCCGCTCTACCCGCCCGGCTCGATCCGGTAGACGGGGACGAGGCGCTTCTCGGCCTCGGTGTCGATGCGGGCGACGACCTCGACGTAGCGCTCCAGCCCGGAGCCCTGCAGCTTCGCCTTGAGCAGGCCGTCCACCTGGTAGATCCCGGACGAGTTGTTCATGACGATCTCGACCATGACCGGCCGCTCGCGGCCGTCCTGGATCCGCACCTCGTCGATCGCCGCGGCCGAGAGCGAGTGGATCGAGACGGAGCCGCGCTCGAAGGGGATGCGCGAGCGGCCCTTCGCCATGTCGAGAGCGTCCGCGACGCGAAGGATCCCCGCCTCGAGCGACAACGGCTCGCCGTCGGCGCGGTGGCTCGTGATCGCCTGTAGTGCCTCCGAGACGACGACGGTCCGGTCGGGCTCCTCGTAGACCCCGTCGACGAGCTGCCGCATCTTCGGCTCGGCGAGGAAGAGGCTCCAATCCTCGTGGTCGCGGCGGTGGATGGACATCCCGACGTCGTGGAGGAGCGCGGCGAGCACGACGACGACCTCGGAGTCCTCGGGCGTGAGCCCGTAGTCGCGGGCGACGGAGGGCTGGACTCCGTGCTTCACGAGCAGGCGGCTGAGCTTGAGCGCGATGTTGGTGACGATCTGGACGTGCACCCAGGAGTGGTCGTTGATCTCGAGGCGGGCGACGGCGTTGACGTTCGCGACGTGCCACCACGCCTTGACCTGCGGGTCGGCGTTGACGTTGTCGATCACCTTCCGGAGGCGCCGGTTCCCGCGCACGGGCACGCGGATCGTCATCCCGGCGACCGCCTCGGCGGGCGTCAGCCGCGCGTCGGCCGGCGCCTCGGGAGGGTGGATCTCGAGCTCGTCAGCGTCGTGCTCCGCTGCCATGACGGCAGCTTATGGCCTCCGGCCCGCTAGGCGACCTCGACCGCCCAGTCGCCGTACAGCCGCGTGTACGCGCCGCCGCGGGCCATGAGCTCGTCGTGCGTCCCCTGCTCGACGATCCGCCCGTGGTCGAGGACGACGATGAGGTCGGCGCCGCGAATCGTCGAGAGCCGGTGCGCGATGACGAACGCGGTGCGGCCCGCGAGGAGACGCCTGAGCGCCTTCTCGATGCGGCGCTCCGTCCCGATGTCGACCGACGACGTGGCCTCGTCGAGGATGAGGATCCGCGGGTCCGCGAGCAGCGCGCGCGCGAAGGCGACGAGCTGCCGCTGCCCCAGGGAGAGGCGGAAGCCCCGCTCGCCGACGTGCGTGTCCAGCCCTTCGGGCAGATCCTCCACGAAGCCGTCCGCGCCCACTGCCCGGGCCGCGTCCTCGATCTCCGCCCGGGTCGCCGACGGCCTGCCGAAGGCGATGTTCTCCGCGATCGTCCCGCCGAACAGGAAGCCCTCCTGCGGCACGATCCCGAGCTGGCCCCGGAGCGACGACTGCGTGACGTCGCGCAGGTCGAGGCCGTCCACCGTGATCCGGCCCTCCCGCGGGTCGTAGAAGCGCGCGAGGAGCTTCGCGATCGTGGACTTCCCGGCGCCCGTGTGCCCGACGAGCGCGACGGCCGTCCCGGGCGGCACGGTCAGATCGAGGTCGTGGAGCACGTCCGGGAGCTCGCCGTAGCCGAAGCGGACGTGCTCGAACCGGACCTCACCGGTGATCCTGGGGAGCTCGGGAGCGCCCTCGCGGTCCACGACCTCGGGCTCCTCCTCGAGCACGGAGGTGATCCGGTCGAGCGCCGCCGTCGCGGACAGGAACGTGTTGTACAGCTGCGAGAGCTGCTGGACCGGGTCGAAGAAGTTCGCCAGGTAGAGCGTGAACGCGAGGAGCGTCCCGATGGTCAGGCTCCCGTCGATCACGAGCGCGCCGCCGAGGCCGAGGACGATGGCGGTGGCGACCGACGAGAGGACGTCGACCGCCGGGAAGTAGAGGCCGTTCAGGACGACGGTCTCGTAGTTCGACTCGCGGTAGCGCTCGTTGACGCCCCGGAAGCTCGCCTGGCTCTGCGGCTCGCGGGTGAACGTCTGGACGACGCGCATCCCGGAGATGTCCTCCGCGAGCGTCGCCGTCACGAGGCCGAGCCGCTCGCGCACCCGGCGGTAGGCCCGGTTCGAGCGCCGGCGGAACCAGGCCGTGACCCAGCCCATGAGCGGGATCACCACGAGCGTCGCGAGTGCGAGGCGCCAGTCGAGCAGGAACAGGACGACGACCGTGCCGCCGAGCAGGAGGGTGTTCTGGACGAGGCTCGCGAGGCCGTCCGTCACGAGCATGTCGAGCGCCTCGACGTCGTTCGTGATGCGGCTGACGATCGCGCCGGTCCGGTTGCGCTCGTAGTAGCCGAGCGAGAGGCGCTGGAGGTGCCGGAAGAGCTGGATCCGGAGGTCCGCGAGCCCGCGCTCGCCCACCCAGCCCGTGAAGTAGGTCTGGGCCGAGGAGAGCGCGAACGTGGCGACCCCGGCCGCGAGGAAGGCGACGACGACGACGGACAGCGTGTGGAGGTCGCTCTCGGCGATCCCCTCGTCCACGGCGAGCTTCGCGAGGTACGGGGGGAGGAGCGCGACGAGCGTGAACGCGACGAGCGTGATGACCGCGAGGACCGTGCGGGCGCGGTACGGGCGGGCGAGGCGGAAGAGCACGCCGAGCCGCCGGCGGGTCTGCGCCCACGACCAGTCCTCGACCCGCGCCCCGCGCTGGTCGGTGAGGTGGCTTCCCGCCTGCCAGACCTTCACGTGCCCGCTCCGCTCATCCCGCGATCACCTGCTGCAGGAAGCCGTGCTCGTAGATCTCGCGGAAGACGGCGCTCTCCTCGAGCAGCTGCGCCTGCGTGCCGCGCGCCGCGATCCGGCCGCCGTCCAGCACGACGATCTCGTCCGCGAGCGAGATCGTCGAGAGCCGGTGCGCGATGATGATCGTCGTCCGGTCGCGCATGACCTCGCGAAGGCCCGCGCGGATCCGTGCCTCGGTCGTCGCGTCCACGGACGCTGTCGCGTCGTCCAGGACGAGGATACGCGGGTCGATGAGGAGCGCGCGGGCGATCGCGAGGCGCTGGCGCTGCCCCCCGGAGAGCGTGATCCCGCGCTCGCCGACGACGGTGTCGTAGCCCTGCGGCAGCTCGAGGATGAACTCGTGCGCCTGCGCCGCCCGCGTCGCCGCCTCGATCGCCTCCTGCGGCGCGCCGGGCATGCCGAGCGCGACGTTGTCGCGGATCGTCGCCGAGAAGAGGAACGGGTCCTGGGAGATGACGCCGATCTCGCGCCGGAGCGAGCGGCGCGCGACGTCGCGCACGTCCGCGCCGTCCACGAGCACGCGCCCGCCGGTCACGTCGTAGAAGCGGGGGACGAGTGCCGCGAGCGTCGTCTTTCCGGAGCCGGTTCGGCCGATCAGGGCGACCGTGCGCCCGGCCGGGACGTCGAGCGTGATCCCCTCGAGGACGGGCCGCTCGGGGCCGTAGCCGAACGTGACGTCCTCGAACGTGACCCGTCCCGGGCCCGCGGGGAGCGCGTGCGCGGAAGGAGCGTCCGCGATCTCCTCGGGCTCGTCGAGGATCTCGAAGATCCGCTCGCCCGCCGCCACCGCGCGCTGGGCCTGCCCGACCCACATGCCGAGCATGCGGAGCGGCATCACGAGCATCGCGAGCAGCAGGTTGAAGGCGAAGAAGGCGCCGAGCGTGAGCGAGCCGGAGACGACCATGCGCCCGGCCGCGAGCAGGACGAGGGCCTGCGCGACGAGCGGGAGGAAGGTGAGGAGCGGGACGTACAGCGCACGCTGGCGGTTGGCCGCGAGCGTCTTCCCGAAGACGGCCTCCGCGGCAGCGGCGAAGCTCCGCTCGCGCCGCTCCTCCTGGGAGAAGGACTTGACGACGTGGACCCCGACGATGGACTCCTCCGCCACCGTCGCGACCTCGCCGAGCGACTGCTGCACGTCGCGGAGCACGGGGTGGGACACGCGGCTATAGCGGTACGCGGTGAGCACGACGACCGGCGTGATCGCGATCGCGACGAGCGCGAGCTGCCAGGAGTAGACGAAGAGGACGACCGTGACGACGACGATGGTCACGACGTGCTGCGCGAAGAAGATGAGCCCGTAGCCGAGGAAGAAGCGGACGGACTGGAGGTCGATCGTCGCCCGGGACATGAGCTGTCCCGTCTGGCTGCGGTCGTAGAACCCGAAGGAGAGCCGCAGGAAGTGCCCGTAGAGCTCGTCGCGGAGGTCGTACTCGACCCCCAGCGCCTGGCGCCCGGAGATCATCCGGCGCCCGAACATGAGCAGCCCCCGGAGGAGGCCGAGCCCGATCACGGCCGCGATCTCGAGGGTCAGGAGCCTCGTGTCCGGGTCCGCCGAGAGCTCGTTGATGACGACGCCGGTCAGGACCGGGACGAGGATCCCGGCGACCTGCGAGGCGATGGCGAGGAGCGACGACACGGCGAGGGACCCCTTGTAGGGCCGCAGGAAGCCGAGCAGCCTGGCGAACGTGCGCCAGCCCTCGCGGGGTGCGTCTCGGGGCGCGTCGCCGGGCATCGGCCCTAGGGTACGGATCGTGCTCGAGGCCGTGCCCAACGTCTCCGAGGGGCGTGACGCCTCCGTGGTCGCGTCGGTCGGTGCCGCGTTCGCCGGGCGGGCGGCACTGCTCGACGTCCACTCGGACGGGGATCACAACCGCAGCGTGTACACGCTCGCCGCCGGGGACGACGTGGCTCTCGTGCAGGCGCTCGTGGACGGCGTGGCGGCGGCGGTCGAGCGTATCGACCTGCGCCGGCACGAGGGAGTGCATCCACGGGTCGGCGTCGCCGACGTCGTCCCGCTCGTCCCTCTGCGCCCGGAGGACATGGGTCGCGCGAAGGAGGTGGCCCTCGTCGTCGCCGGGCGGCTCGGGGACGAGCTCGGCCTGCCCGTGCTCCTGTACGGCGAGGTCGGCGAGGGCCGGCGCCCCGCGTTCTTCCGGCGCGGCGGGCCGGAGGAGCTGCAGCGGCGCATCGACGCGGGGGAGCTGGCGCCGGCCGCGGGCCCCCGGCGGCTCGATCCCGGGTCGGGAGCGGCACTCGTCGGCGCCCGCGCGCCGCTCGTCGCCTACAACCTCGTCCTCGACACGGGAGACGTGGCCGTCGCACGCGAGGTCGCGGCCGCCGTGCGCGAGTCCGGAGGAGGGATGCCCGGGCTACAGGCGATCGGCGTCCCGCTCACGAGCCGGGCCCGGGCGCAGGTGAGCATGAACGTGCTCGACCTGGAGCGCGCGCCGCTGCACGAGGTTCTCGAGCGCGTGCGTCGCGAGGCCGCAGCCCGCGGGGCGGGGATCGAGTCGGGAGAGCTGGTCGGGCTCGTGCCCGAGAGCGTCCTCCTCGACGCACGGGAGGCGGGGGTCGAGATCCCCGGGGTCGACGAGTCGCGCGTCCTCGAGACCGCGGTCGGCAATACACTCGGCCGGTGGCCCGGACGATCGTCCTGACGGGGGCGGACCTCGCCCTCGGCGACGTGTGGGAGGTCGCCGTCGAGGGAGCGGAGGCGGAGCTCGGGGAGAGCGCGCGCGCCGGCATGCGCGCCGCCCGCGAGCTCGTGGAGGGCATCGCGGGCGAGCACACGTACGGCGTGAACACGGGGTTCGGCCGGTTCGTCTCCGCGCACATCCCCGACGAGCACACGGAAGAGCTCCAGCTCCGCCTCCTGCGCAGTCACGCGTGCGGCGTGGGGGAGCCGTACCCGGGCGAGGTCGTCCGCGCTGCGATGCTCCTGCGCGCGAACGCTCTCGCGAAGGGGTACTCGGGCGCCCGCGTGGAGACGGTCGAGCTGCTGCTCGCGTGCCTGAACCGCGGCGTCCTGCCCGTGGTGCCGGCCCGGGGGTCGGTCGGGGCGAGCGGCGACCTCGCCCCGCTCGCGCATCTCGCGCTCCCGCTGGTGGGGGAGGGGCGTGCGGTCGTGGACGGTGTCGAGCGCGACGGCGCCGCGGCCCTGGGAGCGGCCGGCCTCGAGCCGATCCGGCTGGCGAGCAAGGAGGGGCTCTCGCTCATCAACGGCACGCAGTTCATGACCGCGATGGCCGCGCTCGGGCTCGTGCGCGCGGGGAGGCTGGCCGCGACGGCCGATCTCGCCTGCGCGCTCTCGCTCGAGGCGCTCCAGGGCTCCCGCACGAGCTTCCTGCCCGCCGTGCACCGCGCGCGGCCGCTCCGGGGCCAGCTCGACTCCGCGCAGAACGTCTGGCGGCTGCTCGACGGCTCGGCGATCATCGAGTCCCACCGCTGGTGCGACAAGGTGCAGGACGCCTACTCGCTGCGCTGCGCGCCGCAGGTGCACGGCGCGTGCCGCGACCTCCTCGCCTACGCGGAGGCGACGGTCGCCGTCGAGCTGAACGCCGCG
>CAZMUG010000067.1:0-1560 GCA_964569165.1 uncultured Gaiellales bacterium | reverse complement strand
ACCGACAACCCGCTCGTGCTCGTGGAGGAGGGCGAGATCGTCTCGGCGGGGAACTTCCACGGCCAGCCGCTCGCCTTCGCGCTGGACACCATGGCGATGGCCGTTGCCGAGCTGGCGAGCATCTCGGAGCGCCGCGTCGAGCGCCTCGTGAACCCGAGCCTGTCCGAGGGGCTCCCGCCCTTCCTGGTGGAGGAGGGCGGGCTCAACTCCGGCTTCATGATTCCCCAGTACGTGGCCGCGTCGCTCGTCTCCGAGAACAAGGTGCTCGCGCATCCCGCGAGCGTGGACTCGATTCCCACGAGCGCCGGCCAGGAGGATCATGTCTCCATGGGGAACGCCGCCGGCCTGAAGGCGCTGCAGGTGCTCGCGAACGCGGAGCGGACGCTCGCGATCGAGCTCCTCGCGGGCGCGCAGGCGATCGAGTTCCTGGCGCCGCTCTTGCCGGGTGAGGGTGTCCGCGCGGTGCACGACCTCGTCCGGTCGCTCTCCGCGAGGCTCGAGGACGACCGGTCGCTCGCGGGTGACATCGAGCGGGTGGCCGACGCGATCCGCGGCGGCGAGGTGGTCGCGGCGGCCGAGCGCAGGATCGGAGCGCTCGCGTGACCGGGGTCGAGATCACGGGCTCCACGGTCGAGGCGCTCTGCGGCGATCTCTCCGCGATCCGTGCGCCGCGAGGCAGGGCGCTCCACGCGCGGGGCTGGCAGACCGAGGCGCCGCTCAGGATGCTGCTCAACAACCTCGACCCCGAGGTGGCCGAGCACCCCGAACGGCTCGTCGTCTACGGGGGCTCGGGGCGGGCGGCGCGGAGCCACGACGCGCTGAAGGCCATCGTCGCCACCCTGCTGCGCCTCGAGGGCGACGAGACCCTGCTCGTCCAGAGCGGCAAGCCGGTCGGTGTGTTTCGCACGACCGAGTGGTCGCCGCGCGTCCTCATCGCGAACTCGCTGCTCGTTCCCCGCTGGGCGAGCTGGGACGAGTTCCGCCGGCTCGAGGCGGAGGGGCTGACGATGTTCGGGCAGATGACCGCCGGGAGCTGGATCTACATCGGCACCCAGGGGATCCTGCAGGGGACGTACCAGACGTTTGCGGCGGCGGGCGAGAAGCACTTCGGCTCGCCGGACCTCGCCGGCCGGACCGTCCTCACCGCGGGCCTGGGCGGCATGGGCGGCGCGCAGCCGCTCGCGGCGACGATGGCCGGCGCCGCCATCCTCTGCGTCGAGGTCGACCCGAGCCGGATCGAGCGGAGGCTCGAGACGCGCTACCTCGACGAGGCGGCCGACTCGCTCGACGACGCGCTCGCACGCGTGCGTGCCGCGGCCGCGGAGGGCCGGGCGCTGTCGGTCGGCCTCCTCGCCAACGCCGCCGACGTCGTGCCCGCGCTCGCGCGCCGGGGCGAGCGCTTCGACCTCGTGACCGACCAGACCGCCGCCCACGACCCGCTCACGGGGTACGTGCCGCAGGGTCTCGACGTCGATCGGGCCGCCGAGCTCCGCGCGCGTGACCCGGAGGAGTACGTGCGCCGCGCGCGGGCGTCCATCGCCGTCCACGCGGAGGGCCTGC
>CAZMUG010000066.1:0-13541 GCA_964569165.1 uncultured Gaiellales bacterium | reverse complement strand
TCGACGCCGTCGGCAACACGACCAAGGCGGTCACCAAGGGCTACGCGATCGGCTCGGCCGGGCTTGCGGCGCTCGTCCTCTTCGACGAGTACGTACGGGGGCTCGAGGCCGATCTCGGGGTCCTCCAGTTCTCGCTCGGCAACCCGTGGGTCATCGCCGGCCTCTTCGTCGGCGGCCTCATGCCGTTCCTGTTCGCGTCGCTCGCCATGCAGGCGGTCGGCCGGGTGGGAGGCCAGGTCGTGGAGGAGGTGCGGCGCCAGTTCCGCGAGAACCCCGGGATCATGGAGCGCACCTCGCGGCCCGACTACTCGAAGGCGATCGGCATCGTCACCGGCTCCGCGATCAAGGAGATGATGGCTCCCGCGCTCATCCCGGTGGTCATCCCCATCGTCGTCGGGATCATCAGCGCCGAGATGCTCGGCGGCCTCCTGATCGGGACGATCGTGACCGGGCTCTTCCTCGCGATCGCGATGACCTCGGGCGGCGGCATCTGGGATAACGCCAAGAAGGTTATCGAGGACGGCCTCTACGGCGGCAAGGGCTCCGACGCGCATGCCGCAGCGGTCACGGGCGACACGGTCGGCGATCCGTACAAGGACACGGCCGGGCCGGCGATCAACCCGATGATCAAGATCGCGAACATCGTCGCGATCCTGATCATCCCGCTGATCATCTCCATCCACGGCTAGCCGTAGGTCGCGAGCACGGCCCTGACGACCTGGAGCGTCAGGGAGCCCCGAGGCGGCGGCGCGTCGACGAGCCGCCGCCCGAAGGGGTCGTGGGTGGGAGCAGCCGAGGTGCGCGGCGCGCGGGAGCGCCTCGGCGCGTGCTTCGCGAACGGTTCCCACTTGTAACTGGCCGTCGAATGCGCATACGATCGGCCCGTTATCGGCCACGGCTGCCAGGGACGAACGGTCCGAGGGCAGCCTCGACAAACGGGGAGAGGTTCCATATGCAACGTCACAACGTGCCGCGGGGGCGCTTGCTCGCCCTCGTAGCGCTGCTCGCTGCGGCTCTCGTGCCCGTTGGCCTGACGGCCGGCGGTGTCACGAAGGTCGGCTCCTCGCCCGCAGTGGGCGACGGCGCCGTCACCCAGGACGCGATCGGCGCCTGGTTCGTCCAGCTCGCGGGCGCGCCGACAGCCGAGGGCGGCAATGCGGCCGTGCTCACGGCCCGGCGAAAGCAGTTCTACGCCGACGCAAAGGCGGCCGGCATCGAGCTCACGCCTCGGTACGAGTTCCAGAAGCTCTGGAACGGGGTCTCCGTGGAGGTCGCACCGGGTGAGCTCGACAACCTGCTCGCCCTGCGCAACGTGGATGCGATCTATCCCGTCGGGACCGTGTCGATCCCGGAGACGAGGTCCGCGTCGATCCCGGATCTCGCGACGGCGATCAAGATGACGGGCGCAGACATCGCCCAGAACGAGCTCGGCCTCACGGGCAAGGGTGTCAAGGTCGCGATCATGGACACGGGCACCGACTACCAGCACCCCGATCTCGGCGGCTGCTTCGGTCCGGGCTGCCGGGTCGCCACCGGTTGGGACTTCGTCGGTGACTCGTACAACGCGGACCCGTCGAGCCCGGCCTTCCAGCCGGTTCCGCAGCCCGACGCCGACCCCGACGACTGCAACGGGCACGGCACGCACGTCTCCGGGATCGTCGGCGCGAACGGCGAGGTGACGGGCGTCGCTCCCGACGTGACGTTCGGCGCCTACCGCGTGTTCGGGTGCGCAGGCTCCACCACCGACGAGGTGATGATCGCGGCGATGGAGCGGGCGCTCGACGACGACATGGACGTCCTGAACATGTCGATCGGCGACGCGTTCAACACCTGGCATCAGTCGCCGACCGGGCAGGCCTCCACGAACCTCGTCAAGAAGGGCATGGTCGTGGTCGCCTCGATCGGCAACTCCGGGGCCAACGGCGTCTACTCGGGCGGGGTGCCCGGGATGGGCACCAAGGTCATCGGTGTCGCGTCGTTCGACAACACGCACGTCGCGCTCACGACCTTCACCGTCACTCCGGCAGGCCTCACGGCCGGTTACGGGAATGCCGCTGCCGCGCCTCCGGCGCCGACGTCGGGCAGCCTGCCGCTCGCCAAGACCGGTACACCGACGACGACGAACGACGCCTGCACCTCCGCCGGACCGTTGCCGAGCCTGGCCGGCAAGGCCGTGCTCATCCGTCGCGGAAGCTGCAGCTTCTACGAGAAGTCGCGCCGTGCCGAGCTCGCTGGTGCGGCTGCGGTGGTGCTCTACAACAACCTCCCGGGCCGATTCAGCCCGACGGTCGCCGTCGGAGCGGGAGCGGACGGGAACCCGGTGACGATCCCGGTGGTCGCGGTCTCCGACGCCGAGGGTGCGGCGATCGATGCCGCGATCGCCTCCGGTGACCAGACCCTCAACTGGACCGACGACACGGGAAGCTTCGTCAACCCCACCGGCGGGCTCATCTCGTCGTTCAGCTCGTACGGCCTCGAGGCCGAGCTGGACCTCAAGCCCGACATCGGTGCTCCCGGCGGACTGATCCGCTCGACGTATCCGCTCGAAGACGGCGGCTACGCGACGATCAGCGGCACGTCGATGGCCTCGCCGCACGTCGCGGGCGCGGTCGCGCTTCTCCTCCAGGCGAAGCCGAACACGAACGCGCAGGCGGTGCGTGACATCCTCCAGAACAGCGCCGACCCGGCGCCCTGGTGGGGCGCTCCGGCCGCCGGCTACCTCGACAACGTGCACCGGCAGGGCGCCGGCATGCTCGACATCGACGACGCGATCCTCGCGGGCACGGAGGTGACGCCGGGCAAGCTCGCGCTCGGCGAGACCAGCGGGCCCGTGACTCGCAAGATCACCATCTGGAACCGGACCAAGTCGGCCGTCACGTACGACCTGTCGTACGAGAACGCGCTCTCGACCGACGGGACGTTCACGGTCGGCTTCTGGACGTCGGATGCGTCCGTCTCGTTCAGCTCGGGCACCGTCGCCGTCCCCGCCCAGACGAAGGTCGACGTCGATGTGACGGTGACGCCTCCGTCTGAGCCGGTCAACGGCGTCTACGGCGGCTACGTGGTCCTGACGCCGCAGGGCGGCGGGCAGGTCTTCCGCGTTCCGTATGCCGGGTTCAACGGCGACTACCAGTCGATCCAGGCGTTGAACCCGACGGCGTACGGGTTCCCGCTCGTCGGCCGGCTCGTGGACTGCGACATCGTTCGCGGCCTCGAGTGCACCGCGGGTGGGGGCTTCGACGTCATCGACGACGACGTCTACTCGATGACCGACGCCTACAACGTCCCGCAGCTGCTGCTCCACTTCGATCACCAGGTGCGGAGGCTGAAGGTGGAGGTCAAGGACGCGGTGTCCGGCAGGACCTGGCACCTCGCCTTCGACATGGAGTTCCTCGCGAGGAACTCGACGGCGACGAGCTTCTTCGCGTTCCCGTTCGGCGGTCAGACGACCTCGAGCGACGGGAAGAAGACGTTCACGGTTCCGGACGGCACGTACGTCTTCAAGATCTCGGCCGCGAAGGCGGGTGGAGACCCGCGCAACGCCGCAGACTGGGAGACGGTGACGACCGCGCCGTTCTCGATCGACCGCCCGTAGCGGCGTTCGGGATCGACCCGACGAGGGGCCGGCTCGCGCCGGCCCCTCGTCTTGAGTCCGAGCCCCGAATGCCCTAGATTGGTGCCGTCAAGTGGGTGCCCGCATCGTGCGGGCGAACGGAGGGGAGGAGATCGTGAGGAAGGTACTCGGAGCACTGGCGGGGCTCGGGGCGCTCACGGCGCTGCTCGTGGTGAGCTCGGGAGCGGGCGCGAGCACCACGCCGAGGTCGTACATCATCGCCGCGAAGAACAGCCTGCCCGCGAACATCGCCGCCCAGGTCGAGGCTGCGGGCGGCACGCTGACGGACACGATTCCCGAGGTCGGGATCGCGGTTGCGAGCTCGACGGAGGCGGACTTCAGCGCGAAGGCGTCGAAGATCGGCACCGTGTCGCCGAACATCCGCATCCAGCTCGTCGATCCCGACGCGCGCATGGTCGCGGGGCCGGGTGTCGATTTCGCGAATCCCCCGACGAGCGGGGACGATGACTTCTACTTCGACCTGCAGTGGGGGCACGACGCGATCGACGCGGTCGAGGCGTGGAACGCCGGCTACCGTGGCGCAGGCGCCAGGGTGGCGGTGCTCGACACCGGCTTCGACCTCGACCATCCGGACCTCGCGCCGAACATCAACATGGCGCTGAGCAAGGACTTCACCGGAGAGGGCTTGAGCTACAGCCTGCCCGACCCGTTCAGCCACGGATCGCACACGGCCGGAACCGTGGCCGCGGCGGACAACGGCTTCGGAACGATCGGTGTGGCCCCCGAGGCGGAGCTCGTGCTCGTGAAGATGCTGTCCGACGAAGGCAGCGGGACCTTTGCGGACGGGATCGACGCAATCGTGTACGCGGCCGGTGACGCGGACGCCGACGTGATCAGCATGAGCTGGGGAGCGGTGGTGCCGAAGACCGGCGACCCATCCGATCCCGAGCTGGACACGCCGGAGGAGGTCGACGCCCTGAAGCATGCGCTCAACCGGGCGACCTCGTTCGCCTACAGGCACGGCGCCACGCTCATCGCATCGGCGGGGAACGACGGCGAGGACTACGACGTCATCGGAGGCGACGTCGTGAACATCCCCGCCGAGTCGCTGCACGTCCTCGCGATCTCGGCGCTCGCGCCCGTGGGGTGGGCCGTGGATCCGACGACGTCCCTCGACAACCAGGCGAGCTACACGAACTACGGGCGCTCGCTGATCGAGTACGGTGCACCCGGCGGCGACTTCGTGTACCCGGGCAACGAGAACTGCACGGTCGTGATCACGCGTCCGTGCTGGGTCTTCGACCTCGTGTTCTCGACGGGGAGCAGTCTCGATCCGTCCACCGCGGCGTACTTCTGGTCGGCAGGGACGAGCATGGCCGCCCCGCATGTCGCCGGAACCGCGGCGGTCATCGTCGGCAAGAACGGCGGCGACATGAACCCGGCCCAGGTCAACAAGGCGATCCTGGCGGGGTCGGACGATCTCGGGCCCGGCGGGAAGGATCCGACGTACGGGCGTGGTCGCGTGAACGTCGGGAACTCGGTGGCTCCGTAAGACGGCACCGGAGAACGACCTGACGAGGGGCCGGCGCAAGCCGGCCCCTCGCTCGTCCGCCGGGAGTAGGCTTCCGCGCCGTGCCCGGTAGCCGCCGGAGACGGCAGGTCGAGATGGAGCGCGTGCTGGGGACGCCCGCGCTCTTCGCCACCGCGTACGGCAACGTCGGCTCCTCGATCTACTACGCGCTCGGGCTCACCGCCGTCTACGCGCTCGGGCTGACGCCGGTCGTCTTCGTGATCGCAGGCGTCATCTTCGCCGCGACGGCCGCCACCTACGCCGAGGGCACCGTCCGCTACCCCGAGGCCGGCGGCTCGTCCAGCTTCGCGCGGCACGCGTTCAACGAGCTCGTGAGCTTCGGCGCCGCCTGGGCGCAGCTCCTCGTCTACGTCGTCACGGTCGCGACGTCCGCGTTCTTCGTCCCGCACTACCTCTCGATCTTCTGGGAGCCGCTCCGCGAGAACCCGTGGGACATCGTCGGCGGCGCCGTCGTCATCGCCGTCCTCGTCGCGCTCAACGTCGTCGGCGTGCAGGAGGCCGCGAGGCTGTCCGTGACCCTGGCCGTGCTCGACCTCGCGACGCAGGTCCTGCTCGTCGCCATCGGGTTCGTCCTCGTGCTCAGCCCGGAGACGCTCGTCGACAACATCCACTGGGGCATCGCGCCGACGTGGTCGAGCTTCGCGATCTCGATCCCCATCGCGATGCTCGCCTACACGGGGGTCGAGACCGTCTCGAACCTCGCCGAGGAGGCCCGTGACCCCGCACGCACGGTGCCGGGCGCGTACCGGCTCGTGGCCGGGGCGGTGTTCGCCATCTACTTCACGCTCCCGCTCGTCGCGCTCTCGGCCCTCCCGGTCGAGGAGATCGACGGCGAGCTGACCACGCTGCTCGCGCTCCCGCCGGAGGAAGGCGGGTACGCGAACGACCCCATCCTCGGCGTCGTCCAGCACCTCGGGCTCGAGGGCGCCGTCCTGCGCGGCGCCGAGCTCTACGTGGGGATGCTCGCCGCGACCATCCTCTTCATCGCCACGAATGCCGGCGTCATCGGGGCCTCGCGCATCACGTACTCGATGGCGACGTACCGCCAGCTCCCGGAGCGGTTCCGGCGCCTGCACCCCAGGTTCAAGACCCCGACGCTCGCCCTCGTCCTCTTCGCGGGCGTCGCGCCGATCCTCGTGATCCTCCCGGGCGACGTGAACTTCGTCGGGACGCTCTACTCGTTCGGCGCGACCCTGTCGTTCACCGTCGCGCACGCCTCGCTGGTGAAGCTGCGCGCGACGAGCCCCGACCCCGACGCCCGCTTCCGGGCCAGGCCCAACCTCCGGATCCGTGGCGTCGACTGGCCGCTGTTCGCGATCGGAGGAGGCATCGCCACCGGGATCTCGTTCCTCGTCATCGTCGTCCAGAACCCCGCGACCCGCTGGGTCGGCCTGGGCTGGCTGGTCGTGGGCTTCGTCGCGTACGGGCTCTACCGGCGCCGGCGCGTGCAGGCGCCGCTCTCCGAGACGATCAAGGCCCCGCCCGCGCTGGGGCCGTCCCAGGCGCTCGAGTACCGGCGGCTCCTCGTCCCGGTCGTCGCCGGGCAGCCCTCGGACGCGGCCATGGACGTCGCGTGCCGCCTGGCCACCGAGCGGGGCGCCCGTATCGTCGCGATCAGCGTGCTGGAGTACCCGCTCGACCGGCCGCTCACCGACGACCTCGCCGAGCTCGAGGCGGGCGCCAACCGCGAGCTCGACGAGGCGACCGCGGTGGGCGACTCCTACGGCGTCCACGTCCTCACCCGCCTCGAGCGCGCCCATGCGGCCGGTCCGGCGATCGTCAAGGAGGCGAAGCGCCGGGACACGGAGATCATCGTGCTCGGCTCGCCGCGCAGGACGCTCACCGCACGGCAGGCCGCGGTGTTCGGAAAGACGGTGGACTACGTCCTCAAGCACGCGAGCTGTCGCGTGCTCGTGACCGCGTCGGGCCCGGCATGAGGGCGTACTCCCGGGCAGTCGTCGTCTTCGCGGTCCTCTTCGTCGTGATCGGCGTCGCGCTGCTCGCGCGCACGGCGGCCGAGGGGGGAGGGGTGGCCGGCTTCGTCCTCGGCGGCCTGTTCATCGCTCTCGGCGTCGGCCGGCTGACGATCGAGCGGAGACGGCGTGGCCCGTAAGCTCCGGGGCTTCGAGCGCATCCTCGACGCGCCGGCGCTCTTCGCGGTCGCCTACGGGGAGATCGCATCCTCGCTGTACGTGGCGCTCGGCATCGTCGCCGCGGCCGCGCTCGGCCTGACGCCGCTCGTGCTGCTGCTCACGGGCGCGCTGTTCCTCGTCGTCGCGCCCTCGTATGCGGAGGGGACGGCGGCGATCCCGGAGATCGGCGGGGCCGCCACCTTCGTGCGCCGCGCGTTCAACGACCTCGCCGGCTTCGTCACGGGGTGGGTCCTCTTCCTCGACTTCCTCATCGTGCTCGCGCTCTCGGCGCTCTTCGTCCCGCACTACGTGGCGACGACGATCGAGGCGCCCTCGCTGCGCGAGAGCCCCTGGGACGTCCTCGCCGGCTGCGGGATCGTCGCCGCGGTCGCGGGAGCTCGCCTGGTACGGAGGACCAGGCTGCACCTGGCGTCGCTGGCGATCGCCGTGCTCGACCTGCTCGTGCAGCTCGTCCTCGTCGTGCTCGGGCTCGCGTTCCTCTTCTCCCCGGAGGCGCTCTCCGCCGGCTTCGGGCTCGAGGGCGGCCAGGACTGGAGCGACGTCGCGTTCGCGCTCCCGATCGCGATGCTCGCGTACGCGGGGCTCGAGACGGTGGCGAACCTCGCAGAGGAGACGCGTGAGCCGGGCCGCACGCTCCCGCGCTCGCTCTTCTCGGCGATCGGGCTGGTCGTCGTCGTCACCGTGCTCATCGCGGCGATCGGCCTCTCCGCGTATCCCGTCACGCGCGGCGAGACCGAGCTCGGCGGGGAGTGGCTCGAGGCCCCGCTGGTCGGCATCGCCGCCGCCTTCGAGGGCTCGCTCCCGGACGTCGTCGTGGACGCGCTGAGGATCACGGTCGGGATCTCGGGCGCGCTCATCCTGCTCGGCTCGGTCGCGACGTCGTTCTCCGGGATCACCCGCCTCACGTTCTCGCTCGCCGAGCACGGGGCGCTGCCTCGCCAGTTCGGTCGGCTCGAGCGGCGGGCGCTCGTCTCGAGCCAGGCGACGCTCGTCGCTGCCGCGCTCGCCATCGGGGTGCTCGTGGTGACCGAGCTCGTCGCCGACGGCGATCCGGCCGTCCTCGCCGCGCTCTTCTCGTTCGGCGTGCTGCTCGCGTTCACGGCCGCGCAGCTGGCGGTGATCCGCCTGCGCGTGCGGGAGCCGGGCCTCGAGCGCCCGTTCGTCGCGCGCCCCAACGTGACGGTCGCCGGGCACCGGCTGCCGGTCGCCGCGCTCGTCGGCGCGCCGCTCACGCTCGCGATGTGGGTGCTCGCGATGGCCACGCACGAGGGCGCGCGCTACGCGGGGCCCGCGTGGCTCGCGGTGGGACTGGTCGTGTACGTCCTCGTGCGCCGGTCCCGGCACCGCGGTCTCCTCGAGCAGGTCGCGCCGATCGAGGAGCTCCCGCCGGGGGCCGAGTTCCAGCGGATCCTCGTGCCGATGAAGCTGGGCGAGGTCGGGGAGGAGATGCTCGCGACGGCGATCGCGCTCGCGAAGGAGCGGGGGGCGGACGTCGAGGCGGTCTCGGTCGTGCGCGTCCCGCGGAGGTTCCCGCTCGAGGGCGCGGAGCTGCCGGAGGACGTCGCCGCGCGCGTGGACGCGGTCTTCGAGGAGGCGCGCCTGCTCGGGGAGGACAACGGCGTCGAGGTTCGGACGAACGTCGTCCGTGCCCGCTCGATCGGCCACGCCATCGTGGACGAGGCCCGCGCCCGGGGCGCGGACGTGATCGTCATGGGCTCGTCCCCGAAGTGGCGGCGCCAGTCGCGGTTCTTCTCGCCGACGGTGGACTTCGTCCTGAGGCATGCCCCGTGCGAGGTGCTCGTCGTCGCGTTCCCCGAGGGAGTGTTCGACGAGTAGGCTGCGCAGGTCGTGAAGGCGGTCGTGATCGGGTGCGGGCGCGTCGGGTCCGCCGTCGCCAAGGGGCTCGTCTCGGAGGGCTGGGAGGTGACCGCGGTGGACGTGAGCGAGGACGCCCTCGCGCGCCTCGGCCCGGACTGGCGCGGCGGTTTCGTCATCGGCCACGGGATGGACACGAACGTGCTCGAGCGCGCGGGAGTCGCCGACGCCGACGCGGCTCTGGTCGCCACCAACGGGGACAACACGAACCTCGTGATCGGCCAGGTCCTGCAGCGGCGCTACGAGACGCCGACGGTTGTCGTCAGGGTGCTCGACCCGGCGCGCGCCGCCTTCTACGCAGAGCGCGGGCTGCACACCATCTGCCCGACCCAGACGGCGATCTCCGAGCTCCTCGGCGCTGCCCGCACCTCCCGGCGCACACGGCGGGAGCGCGCCTGATGTACGCGGTGGTGGCAGGTGGGGGCAAGGTCGGCTCGAACGTCGCGCGCACGCTGCTCGAGCTCGGGCACGAGGTGACCATGATCGAGCAGCGGCCGGACCGGTTCGCGCGCCTCGAGGAGGAGTTCGGGCCCGTGGTCATCCGCGGGGACGCGACCGAGATCAGCGTTCTCGAGCGGGCCGGGATCGGGCGCCCGCCCGAGCTCCTGCTCGCCGTGACCGGCGACGACGAGGACAACCTCGTGATCGCGCAGATCGCGAAGGAGGGCTACGGCGTGCGGAAGGCGATCGCGCGCGTGAACGACCCGCGGAACCAGCAGTACTTCGACCTCCTCGGGATCACCCAGACCGTGTGCGCGACGACGAACATCCTCGGCCTCGTCGAGCACGAGGTGCCCGAGCACGGGCTCGTCCGGCTGCTCGAGCTGCAGAAGGAGGGGCTCGTCGTGGCCGAGGTCCAGGTGGAGGGCGGGTCGCCCGTGGCCGGGAAGAAGGTGGGCGGCGTCCGGTTGCCGCAGGGCTCGCGGCTCGTCTCGGTGTTTCGGCAGGGCCGTACCGAGCTCGTCGACGACGCGACCGTGCTCCGGCCCGGAGACCAGGTGCTCGCGGTCGTCACCCGCGGGCACGAGGCGGAGCTCCGGAGCGCGCTCCTCGGCCCGCCCGCGCAGAAGGGCTGAACTGCCGGTGGGGCGCTGAAGCGCCCCACCAGGAGGGGCAGGAGGGAAGGAGAGCCGGTGGGGCGCTGAAGCACCCCACCAGGCGACCCCAACCAGGCGCCTCCCACCGGGAGCCCCCACCAGGTCAGAGGCGCCAGTAGTGGCGCGTGAGGAGCACGACGACGGGGATGATCTCGAGCCGGCCGGCCCACATGAGGCCGATCATCGTCACCTTCGAGGCGACGCCGTAGTCCGCGAACGACCCGTACGGCCCCGCGAAGCCGAACCCGGGGCCGACGTTGCCGAGCGTCGTCGCGGCCGCGCCCATCGCGTCGAGCGTCCCGAGCTCCACCCCGCCGAGAGCGGACTCGACGGCGATGATGGCAGCGCCCAGCGCCCAGAACCCCACGTAGAGGAGGACGAAGGAGGCGACCGCGCGGACCGTGCGCTCGTCCACGGGCGTCCCGTTCAGCCGGATCGGCATCACGAGCTCCGGGCTGAGCGTCTGGTCCACCTCGCGCCGGAGGAGCTTCCCGAGCAGGAGGTGGCGCACGACCTTGACCGAGCCCCCGGTCGAGCCCGCCGAGCCGCCGACGAACATCAGGGCGAAGAGCATGAGCAGCAGGACCGGCGGCCACACCGCGAAGTCGGCGCTCGCCATCCCCGTGGTGGTCATGATCGAGACGACCTGGAAGGTGGCCGCGCGGACGGCGGCCTCGCCCTCGGCGATCCCGTATCCCCAGACCCCGATCGCGACCGCGGCTGCCGCGCCCACGAGGAGCGCGACGTACAGGCGGAACTCCTCGTCGCGGACGAGAACGCGCGGCTGGCGGCGCAGCAGGGCCCGGTACATGAGCGCGAAGTTCGCGCCGGCGATCGCCATGAACAGCGCGAGGATCCACTGCGCTGCGCCCGAGAACGCCGCGGCCGAGGTGGGCTGCGTCGAGAAACCGCCCGTCGGCATGGTCGCGAAGGCGTGCGCGAGCGCCTGGTACGGGGTCATCAGGTCGTCGAGCCCGGCCACCCACAGGGCCGAGAGCAGCGCGACCTGGATCACCGTCAGCCCCACGTACAGGAACCACAGCCGGCGGGCGGTGGAGCGGATGCGCTCGTCGAGCGAGGCGATCTCGGGGCCGGGGAGCTCGGACTCCATGAGCTGGCGCCCGCCGATCCGCAGCCGCGGCAGGACGGCGATCGCGAGCACGATGATCCCCATCCCGCCGAGCCACTGCGTGAACTGGCGCCAGAGGCCGAGCGAGCGGTTGATGTCGGCGTAGTCGGTGACGACCGTCGCCCCGGTGGTCGTGAACCCGGACATCGCCTCGAAGTACGCGTCCACGGGGCTCGACAGCTGCGCGCCGCCTTCGAACGCGTAGGGGATGGCGCCGAAGGCGGCGGCGAGGAGCCAGGTGAGCGCGACCACGAGGAAGCCCTCGCGGACGCCGACGCGCCCCCGCTCGGACGCGGTCGCGCGCTCGAGCGCCCAGCCGAGCCCGCTCGTGACGGCGCCGGCGACGAGGAACGGATGCACGGGCTCGCCGTAGCCGAGCGCGAAGGGGACCGGGAAGAGGGCGGCCAGCCCGAGGTACTTCCCCAGCATCCCGACCAGGTTGAGCGCGGCGGGGACGTCGACCGCGATCCGGCGCGGCGGGCCGATGCGCGCGCTGGCCTGGCTCAAAGCGCCTCGACCACCCACGGGGCGTTCGCCGCCTCCGTGAAGATGATCACGCGGTCACCGGCCTGCAGGACGTCGTCGCCGTGCGGGAAGATCGCGGCGCCGTCCCGGATGATGGCGCCGATGAGGGCGCCGTGGACGGGCATGTCCCGGAACGTGGATCCGATGTAGCGGCTCGACTCCCTCGTCGTGACGTCGAGCACCTCGAAGCGGTTTCCCTCGAGCATCGCCACCTGCTGCATGCGCGGGTCGTGCGCGAAGCGGACGATCTCCTCGGCGGTCACGCCGCGCGGGTTCACCGACACGTCGATACCGGCCTGGTCGAAGGCAGGCACCGAGACCGCCTCGTGCGCGATCGCGATCGTGAACGGGATCCCGTGGACACGCGTCAGGCTCGACGCGTAGAGGTTCTTCGCGTCGTCCCGCATGGCGAAGATGCCCGCCTGCGCCTGGCCGATCCGCTCGCGCTCGATGAAGTCGGCGTCGAAGCCGGTGGCGTTGAACACGCGGATCCCGGGAAAGGCCTCCGCAGCCCGGCGCGCCCGCTCGCGGTCGGCCTCGACGAGCCGGACCGAGATGCCCTGCTCGAGGAGCACGCGCGCGATCGCGGAGCCGACGCGCCCCGCTCCGAAGATGACGGCGTCGCGCACCGCGCCCCCCTGCGGCCACAGGAGGGAGCTCCACTGCTTCATGGCGTCGGGCGAGCCGATGACGACGATCCGGTCACCCTCGCCGAGCCGGTCGTCGCCGCCGGGGAGGACGGTCTCGTCCCGGCGGATGATCGCGGCGACCTTGGAGTCGGGTGGAAGCTCCGCGTCGCGCAGCGGGACCCCGATGACGGCTCGTGAGGCGTCCTCGTCGACGGCGAACTCCCCGACCTGCACCTGGCCGCCCGCGAAGACGTCCGTCTGGCGGGCGGCGGGGACGCCGAGGATGCGGCTGATCGCGTACGCCGTCTCGAGCTCGGACGAGACGACGAAGTCCACGTCCAGCTGTCCCTGGCGCCAGAGCTCGACGTACTCGGTGCTCGACGTCCGGATGACGGTGGTCACGCCCTCCGCGACCCGCCGCGCGAACATGCCGGCGACCAGGTTCACCTCGTCGCGGGAGGTGCACGCGATCACCAGGTCGGAGGCGGCGATGCCGGCGGCCGCGAGATCCTTGCGGCTCGTGCCGTCCCCCTCGAAGACGGCGACGTCGAAGTGGCTCGTCAGGGCCTGGAGGCGTGACACCTCGGTGTCGAGGACGGTGAGCTCGTGCTCCTCGTGGAGGGCCTCCGCGATCGTCGATCCAACCTGGCCGGCTCCGATGAGGAACACCCGCACGGGTGCGTAGCGTACTCCGGCCGGAGGCGAGCGGCAGTCGGCTACCGTGGCCCCGTGCGAGGCGTCGTCCTGGGTGGGGTGCTCGTCGCGATCGCGGTCGCTGCGGCCGTGGCGGGGGCTGCGTCCGCGCGTGAGGCCGCGTTCGGCAAGAGGGTCGTCGCCCGCGGCTTCGCCGAGCCCGTGCAGGTGACCGCTCCCCGGACCGAGCGCGGCCGCCTCTACGTCGTCGAGCAGCGAGGGACGATCCGCGTGCTCGAGCGCGGAAAGGTTCGCCCGGGCTTCTTCCTCGACCT
>CAZMUG010000065.1:8009-13842 GCA_964569165.1 uncultured Gaiellales bacterium | reverse complement strand
GGACGCTCGGTCCCGGGAGCGCGTCGCCGAGCGTGCAGTCGCCGTCCGACTCCTGGCCGGCAGGCGTGTGGCTGAACGAGACGTACGTGTTGAGGGGGGCGTGCTTGAAGCGAGTGGCCGTCTTGATCGCGGTGATGATCTGCCGCGTCACGCACAGCTCGGCGAAGCTGCGGAACGAGGTTTCCTTGTCGGGGCGGAAGTCGCGCACCGCCTTGTACAGGCCGATCATCCCCTCCTGGATCAGGTCGTCGCTGTCGCCGCCGGCGAGGAAGTACGAGCTCGCCTTCAGCCGGACGAACCCCGTGTACCTTCGGATCAGGCCGTCGAGGGCCTCACTCGACCCGTTCCGTGCCTTCATCACGAGCTGCAGGTCCTCGAGCTCTCGCTGGACCTTCTGCGCGGACTTCGGTGCTGCGGCGGTGCGAGCGGCCATTGCCGATCCCCCTGTCGATGGCTTGGACGAAGGGCTCGACCCGTCCGTTCGGAGTGCCTCGCGGACAAGTCTCACCTTGAGGTTGAGGGAGAACCTAGCACCATTGCGCAGGCGTTACAAGTCCTTTGCGAATCAGTGCAAGATGATAAGAACATACGTTCGCCCGCCAGGTGCGGTCGTCCACACCTCCGCGAGCCCGCGGGTCTGCGACGATCAGCCCATGCGTACGGCCATCGTCGTCGACGACCACCCCAGCTTTCGCGCGTCCGCGCGAGCGACGCTCGAGGACGCTGGGTTCGCCGTCGTCGGCGAGGCCGCCGACGGCACTGCCGCGGTCGAGCTCGCGAAGCGAGTCAGGCCGGATGTCGTCCTCCTCGACGTGCAGCTGCCGGACATGACCGGCTTCGACGTGTGCGTCGAGTGCGGTGAGATCGAGGGCACGGTCGTCGTCCTCGTATCGAGCAGGGACGACTCCGACTACCGCGGGCTGATCGAGCGGTGCGGCGCCGTCGGCTTCATCCAGAAGGGCGAGCTCACCGGCGACGCCGTCGCTGCGCTCCTGACGTGACCCGTACCGTCGCCCTGGCCGGGCTGGCCAGCGCCCTCCTGTACGCGCTCGCCCTCGCCGTGATGGGAACGAGCGAGACGGCCGAGTCCCCCGTCGTCGTCACGATTGCCTTCCTCGCCGGGGCCTCGTGGCTCGTGGCGGGGCTCATCGCGCTCGTACGCTTCCCCGAGTACCGGACCGGCTGGCTGATGCTGGCGGCCGGGAACCTGTGGGCGCTCACCGCCTTCCAGCTTTCGGGACGTGCGGCCCTGTTCGCGCTCGGCGTCGCCGCCGGCCAGCTCGCCATCGGCCCCTGGATCCACCTGACCGTCGGGTTTCCGGAGGGGTTCCTCCGCAATCGCACGGAACGCATGCTCGTGACGACGACGTACGTCGCGCTGCTCGTGTTCCCGACGATCTCCGCGCTCTTCGACCCGGACCCGTTCTCCACCTGCACGAGCTGCCCGGAGGCGGCCGTGCTCGCGGACAGCCCGACGACGATCCGGATCGCCACCGCGCTCGGCGCCGTCGTCGGCGTGGCGATGTCCACCGTCTACTTCGTGCGCTTCGTCCGGCGCTACCGGGCCGCGAGCCCGCCGCTGCGCCGGATCCTCGGCCCCGTGTATGGCATGAGCCTCGCCGGGCTGCTGTCGATCGTCGCCTACTACCTCTCCTCGCTCGACTCCGCGGGAGCGACTCGCGCCGCCGCCACCGTGGTCATCACCGTGTTCGGCGCCATCCCGATCGCGTTCCTCGTCGGGCTGCTCCGGGTGCATCTCGCGCGCGGCTCGGTCGCCGGCTTCCTCGCGCGCTTCGACGAGCGCGGGTCGCTGCGCGACGCCCTCGCGGAGGCTCTCGGCGACCCCTCGCTGGCGATCGTCTACCCGCTCGAGAACCGCTGGGTCGACGAGAACGGGCGCGAGGCGGACGAGCTGCTCGCCGACCTCGACGCGATCGTCACCCCCGTCGAGACGGACGGCGAGGTCGTCGCGGGGCTCGTCCACGACGCCTCCCTCACCTACGACCCCGAGCTCCTCGAGGGCGTCGCCGGCGCCGCCGCGCTCGCCCTTCGCAACCAGGGCTTCCGTGCGGAGGCGCAGGCGCAGTTCAACTTCCTGCGCACGCTCGTCGAGACGGCGCCGAGCCTCTTCATCCACATCGGGACGGACGGCCGGATCCGCAACCAGAACGCCGCGGCCACCGCCGCTGCGGGCGTCGACGACGAGGAGCTCATCAGGGGGCGGTACTTCTGGGACGTCTTCATCTCGCCCGAGGAGCGGACGGACGTGATCGCCCGGTTCCGGGCCCTGGCACCGGGGTATGCGATGGGCGAGTACGAGAACGAGTTCACGAACCTCAGAGGAGAGCGGCTGACCGTCTTCTGGCGCTCCGCACCGGTGCTCGACGAGTCGGGCGAGGTCAGCGGGATCATCTCGGGAGGCGTGGACATCACCGAGCGGCGGCGCCGAGAGCTCGAGCTGGAGCGGGAGAGGGACGCGACCACGACCGCGCTCGAGGCGATTCCGAGCCTGCTCGTGCTGCTCGGGCGGGACGGCCGCATCCGGGACCGCGACGTCGACAACCCGCGCGTGGGAGCGAACCGCGCGTTCCGGCAGGCGCTCGGCTGGCCCGACGACAGGCTCGTCGGGAACCTCTTCCTCGACCTCGTGGAGGAGGACGACGACGAACGTGCCGCGGAGGCGATCTCCACGGCCGCGGCCGGCGTCGCCAGCGCGGAGGTCGAGTCGGAGCTGCGATGTGCCGACGGCACGCTCCTGGCGTTCGACTGGACAGCCGTGCCCGTGGCGGACGTGACGGGCCGCACCGACGGGCTCGTGCTCGTCTCCGGCGTGGACGTGACGAAGCGGCGGGAGCTCGAGCTCGCAAAGGAGCGCGAGCGCGCCTTCCTGAACGCGATCGCGAACAACGCGCCGAGCCTCCTCTGCCTGGTGAACGACCGCGGAGAGCTCACCGATCAGGGATCGAACGTCGCCTTCGAGACGACACTGGGAATCGCTCCGGAGAGAATCGGCGGCCAGGTCTTCTGGGAGCACTTCGTGGACCCGGGCGAGGCCGACGCGGTGCGAGCCGTGATCGAGGGCGTCGTCGCCGGAGGCCCGCCCGACGGGCTCGACTCGACGTGGGTCACGGCGTCCGGAGAGCGTCTCGTGGTCGCGTGGACGTGCACGCGTCTGCCCCCGATCGACGAGCGGCGGATCTTCCTGATCACGGGCGTGGACATCACCGCCCGGAAGCAGATGGAGAAGGAGATCCGCGCGTCGCGCTCGCGCATCGTGTCGGCGGCGGACGACGCGCGACGGCGCCTGGAGCGAGACCTTCACGACGGCGCGCAGCAGCGCCTCGTCGCGCTGTCGGTGCTCCTTCGGCTCGCGACGTCCAGACTCGGGGAGACCGACGACGAGCCGCGGCAGCTCCTGGGCCAGGCCGGCGACGAGCTCACACTGGCGCTCGCGGAGCTCCGCGAGCTCGCGCGGGGCATCCACCCCGCGATCCTCACCGACCGCGGGCTGGGGCCGGCGCTCGAGGCCCTCGTCGCGCGGACGCCCGTGCCCGTGTCCCTGACCGTGCCCGCCGAAGCGGCCTTGCCTCCCCCCGTGGAGGCAGCGGCCTACTTCGTCGTCGCGGAGGCGCTCACGAACGTCGCCAAATACGCGCACGCGACGAGCGCGTCGGTCGCCGTCGCCGTCGAGGACGCGCACGTATCCGTCGCCGTCACCGACGACGGCGTCGGAGGCGCCGACCCGGGGGCGGGCAGCGGCCTGCGCGGGCTCGCCGACCGGGTCGCGTCGCTCGACGGCAGCCTCACGGTCGAACCGGGCCCCGGCGGCGGAACCTGTGTGCGCGCGAACATCCCGCTGGCGGAAACGCCCTCTCCGTAGAGTCTCGGCTGTGAGCACGCTCCCGACCGGCACCGTCACGTTCCTCATCGCCGACATCGAGGCGTCCACGCGCCTCGTGCAGGAGGCGGGAACCGAGCGCTACACCGAGCTCCTCGGGGCCGTCCGGAGCATCCTCCGCGACGCGGCGGTCGCGAACGGCGGCGTCGAGGTCGACGCCATCGGGGACGAGCAGCTCGCCGTCTTCTCGGATGCTGGCGCAGCCGTCGAGACGGCGCTCGCGACGCAGCGGGCGATGCAGGCGCGTGACTGGCCGACGGAACGCCCGGTGCGCGTCAGGCTCGGCCTCCACACCGGGACGCCGCAGCTGACGGACGAGGGCTACGTCGGGATCGACATCATCCGCGCCTCGCGCATCGCGCTGGCCGGCCACGGCGGAGAGATCCTGCTCTCCTCCACCACCGCGGCGTTCGCGACGGGCTTCGAGACGCGCGACCTCGGGGCACACCAGCTCGCGGGGCTCAGCGAGCCCGAGCGCATCCATCAGCTCCTCGCCGACGGCCTGCCGCGCGACTTCCCACCCCTTCGCAACACGGTGTCGCAGCTCGGCGCCGGCTGCCGGGTCGTCATCGCCGAGGACACCGTCCTCCTGCGCGAGGGCGTCGTGCGCCTCCTGGGCGAGGCCGGGTTCGACGTGGTGGGCCAGTCCGGGAACGCGGAGGACCTGCTCCGGCACGTCGCCATGCACCGGCCGGACGTGGCGATCGTGGACATCAGGATGCCCCCGACCCACACCGACGAGGGCCTGCGCGCGGCACACGAGATCAGGGAGCGCTTCCCCGACACGGGCGTTCTCGTGCTCTCCCAGTACGTCGAGTCCGGGTACGCGCTCGACCTGCTCTCGACGAGCGCCGAGGGAACGGGCTACCTCCTCAAGGACCGCGTCTCCGACCTCGAGGAGTTCGCGACCTCCGTGCGCCGCGTCGCCGACGGCGGGTCCGCGCTCGACCCGGAGGTCGTGGCTCACCTCGTCGGGCGCCGGCGCGACCACGATCCCCTCTCCGTGCTCTCTCCACGCGAGCGCGAGGTGCTCGAGCTGATGGCGGAGGGCCGCTCGAATCCCGCGATCGCCGAGCGTCTCTTCATCACGCTGCGAGCGGTCGAGAAGCACGTGACGAGCATCTTCGGGAAGCTCGACCTGTCGTCGAGCTCGGACGATCACCGCCGCGTGCTCGCCGTGCTGGCGTTCCTGCGCGACTCGTAGCGCCGAGTCAGCACGGGCGGTGTCTGACACCACCCCACGTAGCCATGCGGGTTTGCACGCCCTCGGTGTCAGACACCGCACGCGGGTGCGGTTTCCCGCACCGTGTAGACGCCTGGCCGCCGCACTGACGTCGGGAGGGGCCGGTGACACCCTCCGGTGGTCGATTGAGCACGGCCAAAGGAGACTCGAGATGTCACCACTGAAACGCAGCACGAGTGTCGCGGCCCGCATGGGCCGCTGGAGCGCCCGCCACCGCAAGACCGCGATCTTCGGCTGGCTCGCGTTCGTCGTCGCGTCCTTCGCCGTCGGCACGGCGATCGGGATGAAGACGATCGACCAGAACGACATGAACGTCGGCGAGGCACGCCGCGCCGACCACATCATCCGCGACGCCGGGTTCCGCCTCGACGAGCAGTCCGAGTACGTGCTCGTCCAGTCGGACGAGCGAACGGCCGGGGACAGGGCCTTTCGCGCGGTCGTGGCGGACGCCGTGAGGGCACTCGAGAGCTTCCCGCAGGCGACGAGGATTCGCTCGCCGCTCGCAGCGGGGAACGAGGGCCAGGTGTCCGCGGACGGCCACTCGGCACTCATCCAGTTCACCCCCGAGGGCTCGTACGACGACGCCGTCACGTACATCGACTCGATCACCGAGCGGATCGCCCGCATCCAGGAGCAGAATCCCGGCTTCTACGTCGGCGAGGCGGGCTCGGCGTCCACGGGCAAGGCGCTCG
>CAZMUG010000065.1:0-7999 GCA_964569165.1 uncultured Gaiellales bacterium | reverse complement strand
CGCAGCTCGGGCGGGCGGGGCTCCTCTCGATCCCGCTGACCCTCGGCATCCTGCTGCTCGTGTTCGGCTCGCTGGTGGGCGCGTCGATCCCGCTCCTGCTCGCGCTCACCTCCGTGTTCGCGACGATGGGGCTCGTCGCCCTCCCGAGCCAGCTCGTCCCCATGGACCAGGCGGTCTCGGAGGTCATCCTCCTCATCGGGCTCGCCGTGGGCGTGGACTACTCGCTCTTCTACATCCGCCGCGAGCGCGACGAGCGGCGGGCGGGGCGCAGCGAGTCGGCGGCCCTCGAGGCAGCCGCGGCGACGTCCGGCCGCGCCGTCCTCACCGCCGGCATCACCGTCATGATCGCGATGGCCGGGATGTTCTTCTCCGGCGACAAGACGTTCATGTCCTTCGCGATCGGGACGATGCTGGTCGTTGCCGTCGCGATGATCGGGTCGCTCACCGTGCTTCCCGCCATGCTGTCCTGGCTGGGCGACCGGGTCGACAGGGCCCGGGTGCCCCTGATCTGGCGCCTGAAGCGGGCGGACGGCGAGAGCCGTCTGTGGACGGTCATCCTCGATCGCGTGCTTGCCCGGCCGCTCGTGTCCGCCGTCGGCGCGGCCGCGGCGCTGGTCGTCCTCGCCCTGCCGGCGCTCCAGCTGCACACGGCAATCTCGGGCCTCGACGCCCTTCCCAGGTCGCTCGACGCAATGCAGTCGTTCAACCGGGTCAACGAGGCCTTCCCCGGTGGCGCGACGCCGGCCGTGGTCGCGATCTCGGGCGACGCCTCGAGCCCGGAGCTCCAGGCGGCCGTCGGCGAGCTCCGCAGGCGCGCGCTCGCCTCGGGCAAGGCCCTCGAGCCGGTGACGGTCGAGGCAGCTCCGAGCGGCGAGGCCGTCCGGGTGCTCGTGCCGCTCGTCGGGAAGGGCACGGACGCCGCCTCGAACGACGCACTCGCGACGCTGCGCGACCGGATACTGCCGGCGACCGTGGGCAAGGTCGCGGGCGTCGAGTTCGCCGTGACCGGTGACACCGCAGCGTCGAAGGACTGGAACGACGCGATGCGGTCGGCGGCCCCGAAGGTGTTCGGGTTCGTCCTCCTCTTCGCGTTCGGGCTCCTGCTGCTCACCTTCCGGTCGCTCGTGATCCCGCTCAAGGCGATCCTCATGAACCTGCTCTCGGTCGCCGCAGCGTACGGCGTCGTCGTCGCCGTCTTCCAGTGGGGCCTGGGCGAGAACCTGCTCGACTTCGAGTCGAACGGCGGTGTCGCGGCCTGGCTCCCGATGTTCCTGTTCGTGATCCTGTTCGGGCTCTCGATGGACTACCACGTCTTCATCCTGAGCCGGGTCCGCGAGTACTACGACCGCGGCCTGTCCACCGAGGAGGCAGTCAGCCGCGGCATCCGATCGACCGCCGGGGTCGTCACGAGCGCGGCCGTCGTGATGGTGCTCGTGTTCGGCGTGTTCGCCCTCATGCCGATCCTGGACATGAAGGAGATGGGGATCGGCCTCGCCGCGGCGATCCTGATCGACGCCACGATCGTCCGGGCAGTGCTCCTCCCCGCGACGATGAAGCTGCTCGGCCGCTGGAACTGGTACCTGCCGACCTGGCTGGACTGGCTCCCCCGGCTCGAGCACGAGCGCGGCCCCGAGCCTGTGCCGCAGCAGGCATAGAGAGGCCGCGCCAGAGGCCCCGGTGCCGCAGGGCACCGGGGCCTCCACGTTCCTACTCCCCGCGTCGCAGCCGCTCGAGCTGCTCGCGCGTGTCGGGGTCGAGCGCGTCTCGGACCCGGCCGCCCGCCCCGCGCTGCTCCGTCTCCGTGTGGGCGGGCGGTGCAAGGTCGGCGAGGAACTGGCGCGAGCTCAGCTTCCGCACCTCCTGCCCGGACGTCCTGACGACGGCGGCGTCGGAGGAGACGACGCAGACGACCTCGGTCGAGCGGTTCTCCGCGGCGAGGCGCTCGAGGACGTCGTCGGCGTGCGCGGCATACCGAACGGCGAGCGGGCCGACGTCGCGGTCCTCCCCCACACCGTCGAACACGAGCACCCCGCGTGCGCCCCTGCCCGCGACGAAGCTCGCGAGGAGGTCGACGAGCTCCCTGCGGCCGGCGACGTCGCCTGCGTGGAGCAGGTTGTAGCCGTCGAACAGGTACAGGGTCGGATCCGCCATGCTCGTCTCCCGGATCGTTCACGCCGGGCTCTCCCTGCCCAAGTTACAGCCTGCAACCAGCCCGTCCCTGGTTGCTCTCGCGGGCCGCCACGCCGCCGAGTGCGGCGTCCGGCCTCCACCGCGGACCGGCTGGGATCGGGTCGGAGCACGTCGCAACTAGCGCCGATCGGAAGTTCGCTGGCGGCGAGCCTCGTAGAGCAGGAGCGCAGCGGCGACCGACACGTTCAGGGAGCCGACCGTTCCTGCGAGCGGGATCGCGATCGCGCCGTCGCACGTCCGGCGCACCAGCGGGCGCACACCCTTCCCCTCCGCCCCGAGGACGAGAGCAACGCCCCCGTCGAGGTCGGCGTCCCACATCGAGGTCGTCCCCTCTGCGTCCGCCGCGTAGGCCCACAGGTCCGGGCCCTTGACGTCACCGAGGTAGCGCGCGAGGTTGGGAGCGACCGCGACGGGAAGATGCTCGACGGCCCCCGCAGACGCGCGGCACACCGCCGGCGTCACGCGGGCCGACCCGTGCGCGGGCACGACGATCCCCGTGGCGCCGGCACCCTCGGCGCTGCGAGCGACCGCGCCGAGGTTGTGCGGATCGGTGACCTGGTCGAGGCAGACCAGGAGCGGCCGCGCTCCCGCCGCCAGCTCGTACGCGTCCGCGTACCGGAACGGCTCGCACCACGCGACGACGCCCTGGTGGTCGCGCGTTCCCGCCGCCTCCGTGAGCACCCGCTCGGGCTTCACCTGCGGACGCGGCCCCGCGTCGAGCCACGGGATCTGGGCGGCGGCACGCTCCGTGACCCACACCTCGAGCACCTCCCGCGGCCCGCGGTACAGCTCGCGGGCGGCGTTCCGTCCGTAGACGAGGTCCCGCGTCACCGCCGGGGCACGAGCAGGAAGCCGTCGGCAGCGTCGCGGGCCTCCCAGCCCGCGGCCTCGATCTCGCCGCGAAGCCGGTCGGCCTCCTCGAAGTCGTGCGCGGCGCGAGCCACCTGGCGCCGCTCCGCGAGCGCCACGACCTCGGCCGGTGCCTCCTCCTGCTCGGCCAGCGACTCGAGCCCGAAGATCGCGAGCGCGCGGCGCAGGAGCTCGTGGTCGCGCCACTCGTGCATGACTGCGAGGGCCGCCGGCGTCGAGAAGTCGTCGTCGAGCGCAGCCGCGAATCGCTCCCAGGCGCCCTCGGGAGCCGGCTCGTGCGGGTTCCGGAACACCTCGCGGAAGCCCTCCGCACGGGCCGTCGCGGCCTCCATCACCGTGTCCGAGAAGTCGATCGGCCCGTGCCAGTGCCCGCCGAGGAAGAACGCGAGCGTCGCCTCTCGCCCCCACGTGTCGAGCACGTTCCGCAGGGTCACGTCGTTCCCGACCGACTTGTGCATCTCGGCGCCGCCGAGCTCGAGCATCCCGTTGTGCATCCAGATCCGCGCAAACGGCCGCCCGGCCGCCTGCGACTGCGCGATCTCGTTCTCGTGGTGGGGGAACACGAGGTCGAGCCCGCCCCCGTGAATCCAGAACTCGGGCCCGAGCGTCATCTCCGCCATCGCCGAGCACTCGATGTGCCAGCCCGGCCGTCCCTCCCCCCACGGCGACCCCCAGGAGGTGTCCTCTCCCGGCTTCGTCGCCTTCCAGAGCGCGAAGTCGCGGGGATCCTCCTTGCGCGGGTTCGGCTCCTGCTCCTCCACCTGGTCGGGACGCTGCCCCGAGAGGCGTCCGTACGCGGGGAACCCCGCGACGCGGAAGTACACGTCGCCGTCGACGGCGTATGCGTGCCCGCTCTGGACGAGCTCCTCGATCAGGGCGACGATCTCGGGGATCGACTGGGTCGCGAGGGGCATCTCGTCGGGCATGCCGAGACCGAGGTCACCCGTGTCCCGCAGGTACCAGCCGGTCGCGCGCGCGGCGAGCTCGGCGCTCTTGCCGGGCGCCGCGTCATAGATCCTGTCGTTCACGTCGGTGACGTTGTGGACGAAGGTCACCGTGTGGCCGCGCTCGCGCAACCAGCTCCTGAGCCACGAGAAGACCACGAACGGGCGTGCGTTGCCGATGTGGGCGCGCTGGTAGACGGTGGGACCGCAGACGTACATGCCGATCTCGGCCGGAGGCTCGGGCAGCTCGACGAGCGAGCCGGTCAGCGTGTCGTGGACGCGCACCACGGCGATGGTAGTCAGGCCCGCGATGCGCGGGACAGCGCCTCGTCGCGCGGGAGCGCCACGAGCACCGTCCACAGCTCCGGCCCCCGTCCGGCGCCGGTGAGCGCGAGCCGGAGCGCCCTCAGGTCTCCGCCCACCGCCTTCAGCTCGCGAAGGATCGCGCGCGCCTCGTCGGCCGTGAGCCGCTCGGGGGCGGGCGCTCGCAGCTCCGCAAAGCGCTCGAGCGTCGGCGCGGCACCGGGCTCCAGCTCCGCGAGCTCCGGCCCGAGGACCTGGAGCGCGTACTCCCGCGCCTCGACGAGCGTGCGGGCTCCCCGCAGCGCGGGGACGACGTCGCTCGGCGCACCCGCAGCGACCGCGAGCTCCTCGTCCGACATGGCCGCGATCGCATCGATCGCGAGCCGTCCCAGCCGCCCGAGGTCGAGCTGGACGTCGTGCTCCGGGAGATCGAGCTCCTCGAGGTAGGCGCGCACGGCCGCGGCCGGGAGGCCCTCGTCCCGGAGCTCCTCGACCGAGGAGTGCCCGTGACGCTTCGAGAGCTTCTTGCCATCCTCGCCGAGAACGAGTCCGTGGTGAATCACCTCGGGCAGCTCACCTCCGAGCGCGCGCGCGATCCGCCGCTGGAGCTCGAGGTTCGGCCGGTGGTCCGAGCCGCGGATCACGTGCGTGATCCGGAGGCCGAGGTCGTCCGCGACCGAGGCGAGCTGGTAGGTGGCGGTGCCGTCGGGGCGGAGGAGCGTCGTGCCGTCGCGGGCGAGCCGGATCGCGCCTTCCGCGTCGCGCTCGGCGGAGCCCGAGGCGAGCGCACGGTCCGCCGCCTCGGCATGGAGCTCCCTCCGCTCGCTCTGGCGCACGGGCCCTTCGTCCCAGGAGACGCCGAGCCACTCGAGGTCGCGCAGGATCGCCGCCTCGCCGCCCTCGACCGTGCGTGAGGCGTCGGTGTCGTCGATGCGGAGGACGAGAGCGCCACGGTGCTCGTCCGCGAAGCGCCGGTTGGCGACGGCCGTCAGCGCGTTCCCGAGGTGGAGCGAGCCGGTTGGGCTCGGCGCGAAGCGGACCCGCACGCTCATCGTCCGACCGTACCCGACGACGTCCCGGGCCGCTCCCCGCAGCGCACCGCCACTAGGGTTGCCGCATGCTCGTCGACCTGAGCCACGTCATCTCCGGCGGGATGACCACGTATCCCGGGCTGCCCGGCCCGCTGATCTGCGACTTCCTCTCACGCGAGGCGAGCCGCCCTCGGTATGCGGAGGGCACCGAGTTCCAGATCGGACGCATCGAGCTCGTCTCGAACACGGGCACCTACGTGGACGTCCCGTTCCACCGCTACGCCGACGGCGTGGACCTCGCCGACCAGGACCTCTGGCCGCTTGCAGGCCGCCCGATCGTCGTCGTCGATGCGACGGCCGGCGAGCGCCGCGGGCTCGACGCCGGCGCCTTCGCCGGGCTCGAGCTCGCAGAGCACGCCGTGCTCATCCGCACGGGCGAGGACCGGCACTTCGGCACCGAGCGCTACGGAGCGAACGAGCACCCCTTCCTCACGCGCGAGGGCGCCGTGCTCCTCCGCGACGCGGGAGCGGCGCTCGTGGGCATCGATGCCGTGAACATCGACGACCTGGCGGATCTGACGCGGCCGGCGCACACCGTTCTCCTGGGGGCGGGAATCCCGGTCTGCGAGCACCTCTCGCAGCTCGGCGAGCTGCCTGACCGCGGAGCGCGGTTCTTCGCCGTCCCTCCGCGCTTTCGCGGAGTCGGTACGTTCCCCGTCCGCGCCTACGCGGAGCTCGTGACGCAGTAGCTCAGGCGTCGATCGGGACGTGCCCCGGCTGTGCGGCGACGCGCTCGAGCCAGGCCCGGATCGCCGGGTATCCCACGAGGTCGAAGCCGCCCTCGTGCGCCACGTGCGTGTACGCGTAAAGCGAGATGTCCGCGATCGAGTAGCCGTCGCCGGCCACGAACGCGCGGCCGTCCAGCCGGCGCTCCATGGCGTCGAGCGCCGCGTACCCGCCGGTCAGGAGGCGGTTGCGCTGCCGCTCGAAGAGCTCCGGCTGACCCGAGTACGACTTCAGGAAGCGCGCCACGGCGATGTACGGCTCGTGGCTGTACTGCTCGAAGAACTGCCACTGCAGCACCTGCGCGCGCTCGTAGCGATCCCCGGGGACGTACTGCGTCCCGTCGCCGAAGTACCACAGGATCGCGTTCGACTCGGCGAGCGGACGGCCGTCGTCGAGGACGAGCGTGGGCACGCGCAGCCCGGGATTGAGGTCGCCGAGCAGCTCCTCACGGTTCGAGCGCTCGACCACGGACACCTCTTCGGTCTCGTACTCGACCCCGAGGTGCGCGAAGAGCAGCCGAACCTTGTAGCAGTTGCCCGAAACGGCCGAGTTGTAGAGGAGCACGGCGGCAAGCGTAGTCGGCGCCTCGTCCTCGGCTGCGTACGATCGCGGTCGTGGAGGACCTGCTCCTCGCGTGGTTCGCCGACAACGGGCGCAGCCTCCCGTGGCGGCGCACGCGCGACCCGTACGCGATCCTCGTCTCGGAGGTCATGCTCCAGCAGACGCAGGTGGAGCGGGTGGTGCCGCGCTACCTCGCCTGGCTCGCGCGCTGGCCGACGGTGGAGGCACTTGCCGCAGCGTCGCCCGCCGACGTCATCCGCGAGTGGCAGGGGCTCGGGTACAACCGGCGCGCTGTGAGTCTGCATCGCGCCGCCCGGGAGGTCGCTGCGAGCGGATGGCCGGACGACCTGACCTCGCTGCCCGGCGTCGGCCCGTACACGGCTGCGGCGGTTCGCTGCTTCGCGTACGGCGAGGACGTGCTGCCCGTGGACGTCAACGTCGAGCGCGTCCGCCGGCGCACGAGTCATGCGTTCTCGCAGCGTTCCGCGCAGGCGCTGATGGACCTCGGCGCAACCGTCTGCCTCGCCCGGATACCGCGTTGCGACGTCTGCCCGCTCGCTGCACGCTGCCCGTCCCGCGGCGTGCGCGAGCAGCCGGCGCGCAAGCAGGGGCCGTTCGAGGGCTCGTTTCGCCAGCGCAGAGCGGCGGCGCTGCGAACGGTCGCGGGCGGAGCGCAGCCGGTCGCGAGCCTCGACACGACAGCGGTTCGCTCGCTCGAGCGCGACGGCCTGGTCGTCGTCGCGGACGGGCTCGTCAGCCTGCCGGCGTGAGCGTGCGAGGCCGGCGCTTCACCGCGAGGAGTCTCTCGAGGTCCTCGACGTCCCGCGCGGACTCGACGGCAACGAAGAGCCAGCGCCCGTCGCGAAGCTGCCTTGCGTCGTCGAAGACCGCCGACACGTGCTCACCGAGCTCAAGCCTGCGCGCAGCCTCCGTCTCCTTCTCCCCCAGTACGACGAGGGCAGTGAAGCCCTCCCTGTCCGGCGTGAGCGACACGAGCGTCTTGCCACCTTTCCGGTACTTCACGTCCCAGCCGTAGTTCTTACTCGGCGGGACGAAGGTCGGCTCGATCCCGTACGCCTCGTCGATGTAGGTCGTCAGCCTCTCCCACAGGGACGCCGAGGGGCCGAGCACATCGAGGATCTCGCTCTCGGCCGGCCGGTGCTCCCTGTCCATGAATGCAGTCGGAGCCATGGCTCACCTCCTGGCTGGAGCATCCTCGCCCGCCTGCCGGCGGACATCCGCGGATTCGCGGACCCCGCTCAGAGCCGGTGGTGCACCCAGACGTTCGGCTCGACGTGGGTCCCGATCCCGTCC
>CAZMUG010000064.1:0-13849 GCA_964569165.1 uncultured Gaiellales bacterium | reverse complement strand
GATCGTGTGCTCGATCGAGAACCTCGACCCGATGGGCGTGCACACGGGCGACTCGGTCACGGTCGCACCGCAGATGACGCTCTCCGACGAGGCCTACCAGGAGCTCCGCGACGCGTCGATCGCGGTCATCCGCGCCGTCGGCGTGGAGACCGGCGGGTCCAACATCCAGTTCGCGCGGCACCGGGAGACCGGGGCGCTGCGCGTCATCGAGATGAATCCCCGCGTCTCTCGCTCCTCGGCGCTCGCCTCCAAGGCGACCGGCTATCCGATCGCCAAGGTGGCGGCGAAGCTCGCCGTCGGGTACACGCTCGACGAGATCCCGAACGACCTCACGCGCACGACGCCCGCCTCCTTCGAGCCCACGCTCGACTACGTCGTCGTCAAGTTCCCGCGGTTCGCGTTCGAGAAGTTCCCGGGCGCGGACCGCGCCCTGGGCACGCAGATGAAGTCCGTCGGCGAGGCGATGGGGATCGGGCGAACCTTCGCCGAGGCGTTCCTCAAGGCGCACGGCTCGCGGGAGCTCGACCCGGGCTCGCCGACGCCGTGGGCGAGCCCGGACGACGTCCCCGAGGGCGTGCATCCGTGGTTCCTCGAGCAGCTCGCGCAGGCGCGGGCGGAGCTCGCGAGCGGCGACGTCGCCCGTGCCAAGCGCGCCGGCTGGGGGGACGACACGATCGGGGACGTGCTGGGGCTCACGGGCGCCGAGGTGCGGCGCCTTCGCCGCGAACGCGGAATCCGTCCGGCGTTCCGGCGCGTCGACTCGTGCGCCGGCGAGGTCGAGGCGGCCTCGAGCTACTTCTACTCCACCTGGGGCGAGGCCGACGAGGCGCCTCCGGGCGGTGACGCGCCGCGAGTCGTGATCATCGGCTCGGGCCCGAACCGGATCGGCCAGGGCATCGAGTTCGACTACTGCTGCGTGCACGCCGCGCAGACCTTCCGGGAGCTCGGCTACGAGGCGGTGATGGTGAACTGCAACCCGGAGACGGTCTCGACCGACTACGACACGTCCGACCGCCTCTACTTCGAGCCGCTCTCGCCGGAGGAGGTGCTCGCCGTCTGTGACCGCGAGCAGCCGGTGGGCGTCGTCACCCAGTTCGGCGGCCAGACCCCGCTCCGGCTCGCCCGCCACCTCGAGGAGGCGGGGTACCGCGTCCTGGGTACGCCGCACGAGGCGATCGACCTCGCCGAGGATCGCGAGCGCTTCGGGAGGCTCGCGGACGAGATCGGCGTGCGCTGCCCGCCCTGGGCGATCGTCGCCACGGCCGGCGAGGCGCTCGCGGCGGCCGGCGACATCGGATACCCGGTGCTCGTACGGCCCTCCTACGTGCTCGGCGGGCGCGCGATGCGCATCTGCTACGACGCCGCGCAGCTGGAGGCGGCGATGGCGGCGGTCCACGGCTCCGTCCTGCTCGACCGCTTCGTCGAGCACGCCACCGAGCTCGACGTGGACGCTCTCTGCGACGGCGAGGAGGTCTACGTCGGCGCCGTCATGCAGCACGTCGAGGAGGCGGGCGTCCACTCGGGCGACTCGACGTGCGTGCTCCCGGCCCCGTCGCTGACGCTCGCCGCCGCCCTCGAGGTCGAGCACGCGGTGAAGCGGCTCGGCCCGGCGCTCGGCGTCGTCGGCCTGCTCAACGTCCAGCTCGCGATCGCGGACTCGACCGTCCACGTGCTCGAGGTCAACCCGCGTGCGTCCCGCACCGTTCCCTTCGCCTCGAAGGCGATCGGCGTCAATCTCGTGGACGCCGCCTGCCGGCTCGCCGCCGGAGCGAAGCTCCGCGACCTCGACCTGCCGGCGCCGCGCCCGAGCCAGGTCAGCGTGAAGGCGGCAGTGCTCCCGTTCTCGCGCTTCCCGGGCGCCGATCCGGTGCTGGGGCCGGAGATGCGCTCGACCGGAGAGGTCATGGCCAGCGCGGCTGATCTCCCGACGGCGCTCGCGAAGGCCGAGCGGGCCGCGGGCCGGCCCCTGCCCACCTCGGGAACCGCGTTCCTCTCGGTCCGCGACGAGGACAAGCCGGGCGCCGTGCCGATCGCGGCGGCGCTGGCAGGGCTCGGGTTCGAGCTCGTGGCCACGGAGGGAACCGCCCGGACCCTGCGCGCGGCGGGGCTCGAGGTCGAGGAGGTCGCGAAGGTCAGCGGGGCGGAGGACGGCGAGGCGACCGTCGTCGACCTCGTGCGCCGCGGCAGCTGCGACCTCGTCCTCAACACGCCGCAGGGCAGCGGCGCACGCGCCGACGGCTACCTCATTCGCGAGGCGGCGCTCGCGGCGAGGGTGCCGTGCATCACGACGATCTCGGGTGCCGCCGCGGCCGTGCACGCGATCGGGAACGCCCGCGCAGAGGCGGCGCGGTCGCTGCAGGAGCGGATCGGGATCGAGGCGTAGTGCCTCGCGCGACCCTGACGCTCGGCGGGCGCGTGGCGGGGAGCGACCGGCTCCGGGCCGTCGGCTCCGAGGCGCTGGGCCCGTACACGCTCCTGCGCCTGGAGCGGGGGGAGCTCGAGCCCGGCGTCCCGGGCCAGTTCTTCATGCTGGAGGCGCCCGGCCGGGTGCTCCCGCGCCCGCTGAGCCTGTGTCAGGCCCCGCCCGGAGAGCTCGCCTTCCTGATCGACCCGGTCGGGCCCGGGACGCGGGCGCTCGCGGAGCTGCGCGAGGGCGACGCGATCCGCGTGCTCGGCCCGCTCGGGAACGGGTTCGACCTCGCCGTCGAGCGACCGCTGCTCGTCGCCGGCGGCATCGGGATGGCGCCCATGCCCTACCTCGCGGATGCGCTCGGCGGCGCACCCGCCCTGCTCGGGTTCCGGAGCGAGCTCCAGGCCGAGGCCGCCCGGCTGCTTCCCGGTGCGGAGGTCGTCGTCGAGCCGCGCCTGGTGACCGAGCTCCTGCCCGCCGATCCTGGCGACGTGCTCGCGTGCGGCCCCGAGCCGATGCTCGAGGCGGTGCGCGCCCTTGCTCCCGGTGCCCAGCTCGCCCGGGAGGCGCCGATGGCGTGCGGGTACGGAGCCTGCTACGGCTGCGTGGTCGAGCGCAACGGCCAGTACGTGAGGCTGTGCGTGGAGGGCCCGGTGCTCCGGGACGCCGCGTGAGCGTTCCCATCCTGAACGCGTCCGGGTGCCTCGACGCCCTCGTCGCGCCCGACGTCGCACGGAGCCTCGACGCGTTCGTGACGAAGACCGTGACCCCGCTTCCGCGCGAGGGGAATCCTCCCCCTCGGATCGCGGAGACCGAGGCGGGCATGCTCAACTCGATCGGGCTGCAGAACCCCGGTCTCGACGCCTTCGTCGAGGAGCATCTTCCCGTGCTCGCACGGCTGGGCGTCCCGCTGTGGGTCTCCGTCGGGGGATTCTCCGCCGACGACTACGCAGTCATGTGCGAGCGCCTCGACGACTGCGAGGAGGTCGCGGTCGTCGAGCTGAACCTCTCGTGCCCGAACGTCGAGGAGGCGCCGGAGACGGCCGCGGAGGTCGTCGCAGCGGCTCGGGCTCGGACCTCCAGGGCTCTGTACGCGAAGCTCTCGCCGGCGACGTGGGACGTGGCGCGGACCGCATGCGCCGTCGCCGACGCGGGAGCGGACGGGCTCACGCTCGTGAACACCATCCGGGGCCTCGCCCTCGACCCGGCGACGAGGGCGCCGAAGCTCGCGCGGAGCGTGGGCGGGTACTCCGGCCCCGCGCTCCGCCCCATCGCCCTCGCCTGCGTGCATGCCTGCGCCGGGGCGGTCGACGTGCCCATCGTCGGTGTCGGCGGCGTGGCGACCGGAGAGCATGCGCTCGACCTCGTCGCGGCCGGGGCGACGGCGGTCGCGGTCGGGACGATCCTCTTCTCCGACCCGCTCGCGCCGGCACGGATCCGTGAGGAGCTCGCGTCCGCGTACGACGAGCGTGCATCGCGGGCCGGAGCCGGTCCAGGTCGCCGGGTCGCGGCGATCTGACCCGAGCGGTGAGCCGTCTTCTGGTTGGACAACACAAAAACCCCTGCAAATGAGGGAAAACGGTTCGGCTTGACCGCGCACCGAGTCTTGGTAGACTCGTCCGGCTCATGGTCACGACGAAGACGCACGCGACGGCGCCCGCGCGGTCACTCGACCAGAGGATGGAGGCGCTTCAGCGAGCGAACGACGTCCGGGTCAGGCGAGCCCAGCTCAAGCGGGACCTCAAGGCGGGACGCGAGACCATCGAGTCGATCCTCTCCGATCCGCCCGAGTGGGTCTCCACGGCCAAGGTCTTCGACATGCTGATGGCCGTCCCCAAGTTCGGGCGGGTGAAGGCGGCGCGCCTGCTCAACCAGTGCCGGATCAGCCAGTCCAAGACCGTGGGCGGGCTCTCCGAGCGGCAGCGCACGGAGCTCGTCGAGCTCTTCAACAGCAGGTCGTGAGCGAGCCGCGCGCTTCGCAGCCGCGAAGCTTCGAGCGGTAGCCGCCTGCCGGTGTCGTCCCCACGGGCCGTCTTCGTCGTCACGGGCCCTTCGGGCGCGGGGAAGGGGACGCTCATCAAGGGGCTCCTCGAGCGCGTCCCCGAGCTCGAGGTGGCCGTCTCCGCGACCACGCGTCCCCAGCGGCCGGGGGAGGTGGACGGGCGCGACTACTGGTTCCTGTCCGACGACGAGTTCACGCGCCGGATCGACGGCGGGGACTTCCTGGAATGGGTTCCGTACGTGTCAGGGCGGCGATACGGGACGCTGCGCTCCGAGCTGCAGCGGCTCGCGGACGACGGGAAGACCTGCGTGCTCGAGCTGGAGCTCGAGGGGGCGCTCCGGGTTCAGGAGGACGTGCCGGGGAGCATCACGATCTTCATCGCCGCCGACGTGCTCGAGCTCGAGCGGAGGCTCCGCGACCGCGCCACCGAGAGCACGGGGGAGATCGAGGAGCGGATCGCGCTCGCCCGCAAGCAGCTCGAGCAGGCGCACCGCTTTCGCTACATGGTCCGCAACGACGACCTCGAGCGAGCGACGACCGTCCTGACCGCTCTCGTGGAGTGCGAGCTGCGGTTGACGGGTACCATGGCGCGACCATGATCCATCCACGAATCGACGATCTGCTCGACGAGATCGGGGGCTCGCGCTACGCCCTCGTCCTGATCGCCGCGAAGCGGGCCCGGCAGATCAACAACTACCACCACCAGCTGGGCGAGGGCATCGGCTTCGACGAGGCCCCTCCGCCGCTGATCGAATCCCGCTCCAAGAACTACCTCACGATGGCCATGGAGGAGATCGCAGGCGGGAAGATCAAGCACCACGCTCCCGCGAGCTAGCGAGGGCGCGTGGCGCGCATCCTGCTCGGCGTCACCGGGGGGATCGCGGCCTACAAGGCCTGCACGCTCGTGCGCCTGCTCGTCCGGGCAGGGCACGACGTCCAGCCGCTCGTCACGAGCGGGGCCGAGCGGTTCGTCTCGGCGGAGACGTTCTTCGCCCTCGCGCGGAAGTCGCCGAGCTCCGAGCCGTACCCGCACCTCGCGCGCGCCGACGTGCTGGTGATCGCGCCGCTCACGGCGAACACGCTCGCGCGCCTCGCGCACGGGCTCGCCGACGACGTCCTGACCGAGGCGGCGCTCGCGCACGCGGGGCCCGTGCTCGTCGCGCCGGCGATGAACACGCGGATGTGGGCGCACCCCGCGACGCAGGCGAACGTGGAGGCTCTCCGCGAGCGCGGCGTCGAGATCCTCGAGCCGGTGGAGGGTGAGCTGGCCGAGGGCGAGACGGGTGCCGGGCGCATGGCCGAGCCCGAGGACATCGCGGCGCGCGTGGAGGAGCTGCTCGCCTCCGGCGAGGGAGCGCTCGCCGGCCTGCGCGTCCTCGTGTCGGCCGGCGGAACACGCGAGCCGCTCGACGCGGTTCGGTTCCTGGGCAACCGCTCGTCCGGGCGCATGGGCGTCGCCCTCGCGGAGGAGGCCCGCACCCGCGGTGCCGACGTGACGCTCCTCGCAGCCAACCTCGCGGTCCCCGTACCCCCGGGAGTCACCGTCGTGCAAACGCCGACGGCGTCGGATCTTGAGCGGGAAGCGCTCGCCCGGGCCGACTCCGACGTGGTCGTGATGGCCGCGGCCGTCGCGGACTACCGCGCGTCCGCCCCCCTCGACGGCAAGCGGCCGAAGGACGGGGCGGTCTGGACGGTCGAGCTCGAGCCGACCGGGGACGTCCTCGCAGCGCTCGGAGCGAGGCGCTCTCCGGGGCAGGTCATCGTCGGCTTCGCGGCCGAGGCCGGCCCGGACGGGATCGAGCGCGCGCGCGCGAAGCGCGAGTCGAAGAACGCCGACCTCGTCGTCCTCAACGACGTGAGCCGCGCCGACATCGGCTTCGACGCCGCCGAGAACGAGGTCGTGCTGGTGCTCGCCGGTGGAGAGAGACCGGTGGCGAAGGCGTCGAAGCGCGTCGTCGCGGCGGCCGTGCTCGACGAGGTGGAGCGCCTGCTGGCTGCGGCCCGGCCGGGCGCATGAGCGAGAGCGAGACCTACGACCTCTTCCAGCTCGGCCGCAAGCACCTCCGGAGCGGGATGCCGGCGCAGGCGACCGTCTCCCTCGAGAAGGCGAAGCGGCGCGAGCCGACGTCACGGTCGATCCGCGAGGCGCTCGGGATCGCGTACTTCCGGCTCGGGCGCTGGGCAGAGGCGGAGGCGGAGTTCCGGGCGCTCGTGGAGCTCGCTCCGGCCGACGAGTTCGCTCACTACGCGCTCGGCCGGGCGCTGCTGAACCAGGGGCGGCGCCGCGAGGCGACGCCGCACGCGAAGCTGGCTCGCTCCCTGCGGCCGCGATCGACCTCGGTGGACGAGGGGCTGGAGTCGCCCGGCTAGCGACCGTCGCCGAGGACGCGCGCGACCTCGCCCACCGTGGTCACGCCGTCGAGGCAGAGACGAGCCGCTTCCTCGGCGAGCGGCGACATCCCGGCGGCGACCGCGGCCTTCTGGAGCTTCCTGGCCGAGGCGCCGTCCGCGATCAGCTCCCGGAGATCGTCCGTGACGCGCACGACCTCGAGGATCGCGGTGCGGCCGCGGAAGCCGGTGCCGCCGCACGTCTCGCACCCGGCTCCGCGAACGAGCAGGCGAGGGCTTCCCGTGTCGGGCTGGCCGAGGGCTGCGAGCTCGTCCTCGGATGCGTAGTACGTCTCGCGACAGTCGGCGCACACGGTGCGCACGAGCCTCTGGGACACGACCCAGCCGATGGAGGCGGCGACCTCGGTTCGCTCGACTCCCAGGTCGGCCAGGCGGCGAATCCCCGCGACCGCGCTCGCGGCGGGGAAGCCCGCCAGCACGAGCCGGCCCTCGTAGGCCGCCTGCAGGGCCTCTGCGGCGGTCTCCCGGTCGGGAAGGTCGCCGACGAGCAGCACGTCCGTGTCCGTGAGACGCAGGTCGTGGAGGACGCTCGCGAAGGTGGCGCTGCCCGACGGCGGGACGTCGATCTGGTCGACCCCCTCGAGCAGCCGCTCGACCCGGTGCTCCACGGTCGCAACCACCCGCTCGGGAGTGGCGACGGCGTCGAGCAGAGCGTACAGCGTCGTCGTCTTACCGCTGCCTGCAGGCCCGCAGACGATGATCGCGCCGCCGGGCTGGTCGAGCGCCGTTCGGAGGGCCGGCGCGACGGGGGAGTCGAAGGCCAGGTCCTCGAGCGAGCCCGGAGCTCCGGTGCGCTCGCGGACGAAGAGGGTGGTCTTTGCACCCCGCGACGTCGCGACGACGTGGCTGCGTGCGATGCCCTCGGACTCGAGGGTCTCGACGAAGGAGTCGCGCTCCTCGGTCGTGGCCACGCCGAGGTCGTGCATGAGCCCGTCGATACGGGCCCGGACCGCGAGCCCGTCGCCCCGCGGCGAGAAGTGGAAGGTGGAGGCGCCCGCGGCGAGCGCATCTGCGACGGCGGCCTCGAAGCCGGAGGCAGGTCCCTCGCTCCTCGGCTCGTCGATGACCGGCTCGGCCTCACCGGGCTCGGGAAGCGACGGGCCGGAGGCGGCTGCTCGAGGTGCCGGCTCGGTCATCTCGTCCACCTCTCCCGGCTCGGCGGCGGGCGTGGGCCGCGTGGCGATACCGAAGATGTCGGCTGCGACCGGGAGCTCCACGACGTCCGCGACCATCGCCTCCGCGATCTGCAGGGCGAGGTCGTCCGCGAGGGACGGCTGCTGCTCGTCGTCGGCCTCCGGCAGGGCGGGCCAGGCGAACTCGTACACGTCCGCGGTCTCGACCTCCGCCTCGGCTTCGACCTCCGCCACCTCGGGACGGGAGCCGGTGTCCACGTCGGCCACGACCTCGGGCTCGACCGCGGCCACGACGTCCGGCGCGAGCGCCGCCTCCGCCTCGGCCACGACCTCCGCCTCGACGGCGACCTCCGCCTCGACCTCCGGCTCGCTGTCGGCCACGACCTCCGCCTCGGCCACGACCTCCGCCTCCGGCTCGCTGTCGGCCACGAGCTCCGCCTCCGGCTCGCTGTCGGCCACGAGCTCCGTCTCGGCCTCGGGCTCGATCTCGACCGCTGCCGGGGAGTCGGGGTCCTCGGCTCCGCCGGGCTCGGGCGCGTGCAGGTCCAGGGGGGACGCCATCTCCGCGACGGGCTCCCACGGGAGCTCGTCCACGTCGTGCTCTGCGTGCTCCGACACCTCGTCCGAGACCGTCTCCTCGACGAGCTCGAGGCGGATCGTCCACGGCGCATCGTCGTCGCCGGGCTCCTCGGTCACCTCCGGGATGCCGTCCCCGGCGACGGTGACCAGCGACTCCGTGGCACCGGAGGGCTCCTCCTCGACGTGCTCCGGAGCGGCCGGCTCTTCGTCGAGAGCGTCGACAGCGGCATCCGGCGGTCGCTCGAACGTGGGCTCGTAGACGCGGTCGAGCGTCGCCTCGATGTCCTCCGGCGCCGCGACGACGAGGCTCAACGGAACGCCGAGCGCCTGCTGGAGGTCGTCGGAGTACATGGCGCTCGTCGGATCGGCGATGGCGACCCGCAGGGAGCCGTCCTCGTTCGCGGCTATCGGGATCGCCGCAAGCCGCCACGCGATGTCCTCGGGCAGCCGGCGCACGATGTCGGGGTCGATGTCGACCCTCTCCAGCTCGTAGAACGGGAGCTCGTACTGCTCGGCGACGAGCCGCGCGATCGTGCCCCGGGTGACGAGTCCCTTGCCCGTGAGGATCTCACCGAGCCGAAGACTCGGTGCCAGGCGCTGCTGCGCGAGCGCGATCTCCAGATCGTCGTCGGATACGAGCTGGTCTCGGAGCAGGAGCGCGCCGAGGGGAGGCCAGGAGCGCGCGCGCGTCGGGGAGTCGGGACCGGCCTCCCCGTCCCCGGTGGCGGAGGCGCCCTCGTCGGTGGGCACGACGATCAGGTCGTCGGCGGAACCGGGGGGCCCCAGCGGGCTCGACATGACGGGGAGCGGCTGGCTGTACACGTGGGTGATCGCACGTTCGATGGCATCCGGGCCGACGACGGCGAAGCGGGGGACCGAGCCCAGGAGCTGGCGCAGCTCGTCCGAGAAGATCACCGTCGAGGGGTCTCCGATCGCGAGCAGGAAGCTCCCGTCGCCACCGCGGTTGATCGGGACCGCCCAGAAGCGACGGGCGTCGGCCTCGGGCAGGACCCACGCGACGCGAAGATCGATGTCGGCGACGTCGAAGTCGACGAAGGGCAGCTCGTACTGCTCGGCGACGAGCTTGGCGATCTGCGTCGGGGTCACCCGGCCACGCTGGATGAGGATCTCCCCGAGTCGGCGGCCGGAGACCAGCTGCTGGCGCGAGTCACGCTGCTCCAGGATGATCTCCTCGAGCTCCTCCTTCTCGACGAGACCGTCTCGCAGCAGCAGGACGCCCAGAGCCGGCCACGGGTGTGGTGCCGCTTCCACGTCTCGGGTATCGGTCGAATCGCAGCCCACCTTTACGGCCGCCAGAATCCTGCCGTGCGCGCGGTCCTGCAACGTGTCCGAGAGGCGTCGCTGACGGTGGCGGAGGAGCTCGCGGCAACCATCGGCCCGGGACTGGTCGTGCTCCTCGGCATCGGAGCGACGGACGCTGCCGAGGTCGCGGAGCGACTCGCTGCGCGGGTGGCACGGCTGCGGGTGTTCGAGAACGAGGAGGGCCGGCTCGATCGCTCGCTTCTCGACGTCGGCGGCGAGGCTCTCGTCGTGAGCCAGTTCACGCTCATCGCCGACGGCAAGCGTCAGCGAGGGGCTCGACCGGACTTCTCGAAGGCGGCTCGGCCCGAGGTCGCGGAGCCGCTGTACGACCACTTCGTCCACGCGCTCAGGGACCTCGGCGTTCCCGTGCAGACGGGCGTCTTCGGGGCGCGGATGGAGGTCTCCCTCGTCAACGACGGGCCGGTGACCATCGTGCTGGACCTCTAGTGCCGGCCTCGGCGCTCGCGCTGGCGCTCGGCGCCGCAGTCCTCCACGCGGGCTGGAACGCGCTCCTCGCGCGCGAGCGCGACGTCCGCGCGGCGACCGCCGTCGCGCTCGTCCTCGCCGTCGTCCTGTTCGCGCCTCCTGCAGCGGCGACCTGGCACGTGGAGTCGGAGGCCGTTCCGTGGATCGCGGCGTCCGCCGTCCTCGAGCTCGCGTACTTCCTGCTCCTGACCGCGGCGTACCAGCGGTCGGACCTGAGCCTCGTGTACCCGATCGCACGGGGAGCGGCGCCCGTGCTCGTCCTGATCGGCGCGACGCTCGCAGGCGCGGCTCTGGGCGTCCGGCAGGCGCTCGGAGTGGTTCTCGTCGGGGGCGGCGTGATCCTCGTCCGAGGGCTGGGCGGACAGGTGGACCGCCGCGGCGTCCTCCTCTCGCTCGCCATCGCGGCGACCATCGCCGGGTACACGCTCGTCGACAAGGAGGGGATCCGGCACGCGTCGGCGCTCGCGTACCTGGAGCTCGTCCTGGCGCCCGTGGCCCTCGGAGTGCTCGTCCTGGAGCTCTCGCGAAACGGGACGCCCCGCCTCCGCGCGGCGGTCGGCTGGCCCCCGGCCCTGGTCGGCCTGCTCTCGTTCGCGGCCTACGGCCTCGCGCTCGCAGCGCTCTCCCGGGCGCCGGCCGCGGCGGTGGCCGCCGTGCGCGAGACGAGCATCCTCTTCGCCGTCGCGCTCGGTGCGCTCGCCCTCCGGGAGCCCGTGGGCCCGGCACGAGCCGCCGGGGGCGTGCTGGTGGCGGCGGGCGTCGTCCTCGTCGCGCTCGGCTGACCGGGCGAAGCCGGTGCTATCCTGGTTTGCACCACATTTCACCGGCTTGGAGAAATGGGCGCGCTGCGCCCATTCTTGTTGAGAGGAGCGGATGAGCACGACCCACGTACGCGAGCGGACGCTGCAGGAGGAGATCGCCCCGGCGGTCGAGCAGCGCGTGCCGGGCGTGGAGGTGCTCGCTGTCGAGCTGCTCTCGCCGAGCCGCTTCTGCGTGTACGTCGACCATCCGGACGGAGTCGACCACGCGCTCTGCGAGCGCGTCACGTACGTCCTCGACGACTACCGGCGCGACTACACGGTGGACGTCTCGTCTCCCGGCCCGGAGCGACCGCTCCGGAAGCGCGAGCACTTCGCCGCGGCTCTCGGGAAGAGCGTCTCCGTGCGCACGGGGACCGAGATCGAGGGCCGGAAGCGGTTCCGGGGCACGGTTGCGGAGGCGGGAGAGCGTGCGGTCACGCTCGACGTCGCGGACACCGGTGCGGTGCGAGTCCCGTACGAGGCGATCGTGCGAGGAAACCTGATCGACGAGAGGTTGAAGCCATGAGCCAGGAGATCATCGACGGCATCCACGCCATCGAGGGCGAGAAGGGGATCGAGGAAGGGGTCCTCATCACGGCTCTCGAGGACGCGCTGCGGGCCGCCTACAAGAAGACGCCGGGAGCGACCCGGCACGCCGAGGTCAAGCTCGACTCCGACGGTGAGTTCCGCGTGTACGGGATCGAGATCCCCGAAGACATCGAGGAGCGGCTCGTCGAGGAGGCCCGCGAGGCCCGGATCCTCGAGCTCGAGCAGCTCGAGGAGGAGACGGGCGAGCGCCAGCACACGCTCGTCTCCGACGACGACCTCGACCTCGACTGGTCACAGGTCCCGGAGGACCAGATCCAGCGCACCGACGTGACGCCGGACAACTTCGGCCGGATCGCCGCCCAGACCGCCAAGCAGGTCATTCAGCAGCGGATCCGCGAGGCGGAGCGGGCGATCATGTACGAGGAGTACGTCGATCGCCAGGGCGAGGTCGTGACCGGGATCGTCCAGCAGGCAGGCGACCGCAACAACGTGCTCGTCGACCTCGGGCGCGTGGAGGCACTGCTGCCGCGCTCCGAGCAGGTGGACGGCGAGCGCTACGAGCAGGGGAGTCGCATCAAGGCCGTCATCGCCGAGGTTCGCTCGGGGACGAAGGGGCCGCAGGTCATCCTCTCCCGGCGCGATCCCGAGCTCATCCGCGCGCTCTTCGAGCTGGAGGTGCCCGAGATCGCCGACGGCCTGGTCGAGATCCGCGCCGTCGCGCGCGAGCCCGGCTACCGCTCGAAGATCGCGGTCGAGTCGCACATGCAGGGCGTTGACCCGGTCGGGGCCTGTGTCGGCCCACGCGGGTCGCGCGTGCGCATGGTCGTCTCGGAGCTTCGCGGCGAGAAGATCGACATCATCCCGTGGAACACGGAGCCGGCGCGGTTCGTCGCCAAGGCGCTGTCGCCCGCGCGTGTCCGCGAGGTCTACATCGACGACGAGACGCGCGAGGCGACCGTGGTCGTTCCCAACGACCAGCTCGCGCTCGCGATCGGCAAGGAGGGTCTGAACGCCCGGCTCGCGACGCGGCTGACCGGCTGGAAGATCGACATCCAGTCCGAGGCCGAGTTCGCGCAGGCCGAAGCGGAGGCCGCGTTCGGCGGCGGCGGCGAGGACGACGAGGACTACTCCGGCCGCTGCGCCGCCGTCCTCTCGAACGGGAAGCGGTGCCCGAACGCCGCGCTGCCCGGCTCGCGCTACTGCGGCGTGCCCGCTCACCAGGAGCTGAGCGAGGCCGACGGCGCCCTCGTCGCCGTGGCGGAGGCCGTCACGGAGGACCTCGAAGCGGGCGCCGTCCTCGAGGCGGTCGTGGCCGAGGAGGTCGCGGAGGGCGAGCTGGCGCCGGAGGAGGGCGCACTGCTCGTCGAGGAGATCGACGAAGCCGTCGGGGAGGCGGTCGCCGGGGATCTCGCCGCCGGTGAGCTCGCGCTCGACGAGCGGGAGGACGAGGACTGACGCCCCGGCGTGCCCGGCGGACGCCTCTAGACTGACCAGCGATGGCCGACGGACGCAAGGGACCGAACCGCCCGATCCGCCCCCGGGGCCCCGGCGGGCGGAAGCGGCGCGTCGTCATCGAGGGCGGCGGCGGCCGTAGCCAGGGCAGGCAGGCGCGCACGCGGAGCGGGAGCGCCCCCGCACCTCGCCAGGCGCCTGCGGCGCCCGCCACCGGGCCGGTCACGGTCGAGTCCGGAGTCACCGTCAAGGACCTCTCGCAGGCCCTCGGCGTCCCGATGGGGGAGATCATCAAGATCCTCATGGCGCTCGGCTCCATGCGGACCGCGACGCAGTCCCTCACCGACGAGGAGGTCGAGGTCGTCGCGACCGAGGTCGGTCGCGAGATCACGGTCAAGCACGCGGCCGAGGAGGAGCTCGAGCCCGCGGGCTTCGAGGACGCCGAGGCGGACCTCCGGCCGCGGCCGCCGGTGGTGACGATCATGGGGCACGTCGACCACGGGAAGACGACCCTCCTCGACGCCATTCGGGAAGCTGCGGTCGTCGAGACCGAGGAGGGAGGCATCACGCAGCACATCGGCGCGTACCAGGCGGTCGTTGACGACCGGAGGATCACGTTCCTCGACACGCCCGGCCACGAGGCCTTCACCGCCATGCGCGCCCGGGGGGCGAAGGTCACGGACCTCGCGGTGCTCGTGGTGGCCGC
>CAZMUG010000063.1:0-13970 GCA_964569165.1 uncultured Gaiellales bacterium | reverse complement strand
TCACGGGGTCAGGTCTTGCATTCCGACACCGCTGCCTCGTACCGGCGAGACGTCAGCACGAGAGAATGAGAGAGGAAGAGAAAGGCACGCCCTCGAGGACGACGACTGCAATAGTCGGGCGCCGGCGCCGCTACGATCGCGCCTTGGTCGAAGCGGGACAACGCGCACCGGACTTCACCCTTACCTCGGACGCGGGCGAGAGCGTCTCGCTCTCCCAGTTCCGCGGCAGCCCGGTCGTCCTGTACTTCTACCCGCGTGACGACACGCCCGGATGCACGAGGCAGGCGTGCGGGATCAGGGACGTCTGGGGGGAGCTCCAGCGGAGGGGCGCCGTCGTCCTCGGCGTCAGCCCTGACAGCCCGAAGCGGCACGTGAGGTTCCGCGAGAAGTACGGGCTCCCGTTCACGCTCCTCTCCGACGAGGCGCACGAGGTCGCGACCGCGTACGGGACGTGGGTCGAGAAGAGCATGTACGGCAAGAAGTACATGGGGATGGAGCGCTCGACGTTCGTGATCGGCGCGGACGGGCGGATCGCGAAGGTCATGCGCAAGGTGAAGCCCGCCGAGCACGCCGACGACGTGCTCGCCGCCCTGCCGTAGAGCTACGCGGGAGCGCGGACGTTGCGCTCGAACTTGTGCCACGCCTTGTCCCGCCGGAGGAAGCGCCACGTGCCCTTGAAGCGCGCCCAGCCGATGATCGGCCGGTAGAGCACCAGGTCGAGCGGCGCCAGCACGACCAGGCGAACGAGGTCGCGAACGCGATAGAGGCGAGACTGGAGATCGTCGAGCAGGACGGCGCCGGCCGTCAGCGCGGCGTTCGTGAACGCCATCGCCAGGAGGACGACGACGAACACCTCGACGTCGAAGATGCCCAGCGCCACCGCGACCAGAAGCGACGCGAGCGCCAGGGCCTCGATGACCGGTGAGAGGACCTCCGTGAGCAGGTAGAACGGGGCTCCGGCCAGCCCGACCGAGCCGTACCGGGGGTTGAACCACATGCGCCGGTAGTGGATGACGGTCTCGTTGATCACGCGCTGCCAGCGCTCGCGCTGCGAGACGAGCTTCCCGACGTCGTCTGGCCCCTCCGTCACGCCGACGCTGTCTGGCAGGCAGCGGATCTCGTAGTCCCGCCGCTCCCGCCGGTAGCGCTCGTGGACCCGGAAGGTGAGCTCGATGTCCTCGCAGGTGAACTCGGACGAGTACCCGCCCACCTCCTCGAGCACGTCCCGCCGCCAGATCTGGAACCCACCGGGCGAGCAGAGCATGAACCCGAGCCTCGACCACGCCAGGCGGTTCGAGAGGAACGCGCGGACGAAGTCGAGATGCTGGTAGAGGCCGAGCAGGCCGCCGTCGACGCGCCGGAGCCCGGCGGGGGTCGCAAGCACGCGCTCGGGATCGGGCGCGGTCGTGATCTGGCTCGTCACGCCGACGATCCGCCCGGGATCGTTGACCGCGACGCGCATGGTGGCGAGAAGCGCCTTCGGGTCGAAGACCGTGTCCGCGTCGACGCCGCAGACGTACCGGTACCGCGCGACGTTGAGCGCGGCGTTCCACGCGTCTGCCTTGCCGCCGTTCTCCTTGTCCACCACGACGAGATTCGGGTGGGTTGCGCTCCGGTAGACGCCGCGCACCGGCCGGGTGGAGAAGATGCGCCGGACGAACACCTCGAACGGCGCGAGCGCGAAGGCCTGGGTGAGGCGCTCCAGGGTCCCGTCCGACGAGCCGTCGTTGACCACGACGACCTCGAACTCCGGGTACTCGAAGCCGAGCAGCGAGCGTACGGAGGACTCGATGACGACCTCCTCGTCGCACGCCGCGACGATGACGCTCACCGGGATCGTGAACCGGGACGACTCGAGGGCCGCGAAGTCGTTGCTCTCCGCGTCGTGCTTGCGGACGGCGTTCTCGAAGGCTCCGACGAGGAGGAACACGAGCGCGAAGAGCGTCACGAGGAGCAGATAGGCGAAGCAGGCGAGCACGACGACGGTGAGCACGGTCGTCACGCGGCCCTCGCTCCCCGCTCCTCGCTGCCGGTTTCCGGCGCCTCGACCGTTCGGGCTTCTGCGGCCTCGCGGAAGCGCTCGCCGCCTGCGTCGTAGATCCGCTCGAGGAGCGGGCTGTCCGCCTGGTCGAGTGCGAGGAAGTCAACGAAGCCGACGTCCTGGAGGACCTCGGCGGCGCCGTTCCTCGCGAAGCGATCCTCGTGCCCGAGCATGGGCAGGAGGGTCGGGACCGCGTCGGTGCCGATCGCGCGCAGGGCGTCCTTCGCCGCGGTTCGCACCCACCACCGCTCGTCCGCCAGGAGGCGCGCGATCGACCGGGCGGCGCCGGCCCCGAGAACCTGCCCGGCCGCTCGGGCCGCGTGGACGCGGACGAACCACTCGCTGTCGTCGAGCCGTGCCAGCAGGGCCGCCTCCACGACCGACCCGCTGCGACTCCCGAGCGTCTCGACTGCGGCTGCCCGGACGTTCGGGTCGGGATCCCACGTGAGCTCGACGAGCTCCGGCTCGCCCAGCCGCGGGTACGGGCGCAGGAGGGTCGCGGCCCAGAAGCGGACGTCGGGGCTCCAGTCGAAGAGCAGGGGGAGGAGCTTCTCGCCCGGAGCGGGAGCGAGCCGCTCCAGCTCTGCGGCGATGCGCGACCGGGGGCCCTCGCCGCGCTGCAGCGCGGCGAGCAGGACGTCGCTCGCCCGGTCGTCGCCGAGATCCCCGAGGGTGCGGATCGCCGCCGCGGCGATCATCGGGTCGGGATCCTCGAGAACGGGCCTGATCAGCCCCGGAACCGCCGGGTGGTGAGCCCGCGCGAGCTGCTGCAGCGCACGCACACGGCGCCACCGCCCCCACTCGGTACGCGGGCTCTTGCTCGCCCGCCGGACGAGGCGACGCACGGTGCGATCAGACAGGGGTTGCTCGCGGCGCCCACGGACTCGCCGGTCGTAGCGGGCCCGGCTCGCGACGATCGCGAGCAGCAGCGCGAGCCAGGACGCGAACGCGATCGCGAGCACGATGGAAGCAGCGCGGAAGACGACGTCGTCCACCCTCTCGTCGTCGTCGGCTGCCCCGCGGACGCCGTCCCTCGATCGGGTGATCCGAGCCCTGCGAGACCGCACTCATGCGGGCTCGCCGCGCTCCTGCGCAGAATGCGATGCGGATGAGAGGACTTGAACCTCCACGCCCTTACGGGCACACGGACCTGAACCGTGCGCGTCTACCAATTCCGCCACATCCGCGCGGCCGTCCGATTGTAGCCCGGGGTCGTCTCACTCTCCGATGACCCGGCTCGTCGCACTCCTGACCGTCGGCGCCGCCGCCCTCGTGGTCGGCTCGCGCAGCGGAGAGCTGCCGGCCGCCTCCGGCGACTCGGCCGCCGAGGTCGTCGTGCTCCTCGAGTCCCCGTCGCTCGCGTACGCGCCCGGGGCCGGGGCGGAGATCGCCGCCGAGCAGCGTGCGTTCCTCCACGAGCTCGCAGCCGAGGTTCCCCGGGCGGGCGTCGGCTGGCGCTACCGCCTTGTCGCCAACGGCTTCTCCGTCTCGCTCCCGCCCGCGGACATCGCTCGACTGCGGGCCCTGCGCGGCGTGAGCGAGGTCCTGCCCGCCGTGCGCTACAGGGAGCAGCTCGACTCGACTCCGTCCCAGATCGGGGCGCCCGCGCTCTGGGGCCCCGACCTCTCCACCGCGGGCCAGGGCGTGAAGATCGGGATCATCGACAGCGGGATCGACCCGGATCACCCGTTCTTCGCTTCGTCCGGGTACGCCATGCCGCCGGGATTCCCGAAGGGGCAGCAGAGGTTCACGAGCGCGAAGGTGATCGTCGCCCGCTCGTTCCCACCCTCCGGGGCGGTCGCTCCGAGCGCACGGCTCGCCTTCGACCCGGACGAGTCACCGCACGGCAGCCACGTGGCGGGGATCGCAGCCGGGAACGACGGGACGCGGGCCGACGGCCGCACCGTGTCCGGCGTCGCGCCGCGCGCGTACCTCGGCAACTACCGCGTCTTCGTGCCCACGCGCTCGGGGATCAGCCCCAACGCGAACTCGCCGGCGATCGTGGCCGCCATCGAGGCGGCCGTGGCCGACGGGATGGACGTCGTCAACTTCTCGGGGGGCGAGCCCGAGATCGAGCCGAGCCGCGACCTCGTCGCGCGCGCCCTCGACGCGGCGGCCGCAGCCGGCGTCGTTCCCGTCGTCGCTGCGGGCAACGACTACGGCGACGTCGGCGCGGGCTCCGTCTCGTCCCCGGCGAACGCGTCGGAGGCGATCGCGGTGGCGGCGGTCGAGATCGGCGGGAGCCCGGTCCGGCGGGTGCACGCGGACTTCTCGTCGGTCGGCCCGACGGCGATCTCGCTCCGCCTCAAGCCGGACGTCGCGGCACCCGGGGTCGGCGTCACCTCGTCCATCCCGGGCGGGTGGGCGGCCGCATCCGGGACGAGCATGGCGGCACCGCACGTTGCCGGTGCGGCAGCCCTCCTCGTCCAGCGGCATCCGTCGTGGACCCCGGGACAGGTGAGGTCCGCGCTCGTCCAGACCGGGATCGACGGGACGGGCGAGGACGGGCGCCCCCTCGGCCCCCGCTTCCAGGGCGGAGGGGTGGTCGCGCTCGGCCGCGCGGACCGGCCGCTTCTCTTCGCGAGCCCCACGGCGGTGTCGTTCGGCCTCCTCGAGCGCGGCTCGACGACCCGCTCGACCGTGACGCTCGCCGACGCCGGGGGAGCCGGGACGTGGAACGTGGCGAAGGTGATGCGCAGCGGGACGAGCGGCGCGCGGCTGACGGTCCCGGCGACGACGACGGTTCCGGGGACGCTCGAGCTGCAGGTCGCGGTAACCGGGCCCGCGAGCGCGGGCGACCTCGAGGGCTACGTCGAGCTGCGGCGCGGCCCGGACGTCCGGCGGGTCCCGTTCTGGGGCCGCGTGACCGCGGCCGCTCTCGCGCGTCACCGGCCGCTCCCCCTCCGCCGGCCGGGGCTCGTTCGGGGGACGACCGCCGGCCAGCGCGCGCTCGTGTCCGGATACCGGTACCCGGAGTCCCCGGGCGGGCTCGGCGTCACGACGACGCTCAGGGGCCCGGAGCGGGTGTACGCGCTGCGGCTCGCCGGGAAGGTCGCGAACTTCGGTGTCGTGATCGTGCGCCGCGGGCGCGGCAGCGGGGTCGAGCCTCGGGTCGTCTCGGGCCTGGACGAGAACCGGCTCACGGGCTTCGCCGCGCTCCCGTTCAACGCCAACCCCTACCTGGCCGAGTTCCACGACCCCGTGCTCGCCGTCGGGGCGCTGTCACCGCTCCCGGGCGACTACGCCGTCGTCCTGGACAGCGGGAGCCGTGCAGGCGCCGGGACGTTCACGCTGCGGTACTGGGTGAACGACGTGACGCCGCCCGTGCTCCGCCTGCGGTCCGGGACGGTCGCCGCGGGGGCGCCCGTCCTCGTGTCGGCCTCGGACGCGGGCTCCGGCGTGTACCCGGAGTCGATCGTCGCGCTCGTCGACGGCGAGCGGGTGGGCTCGCGGTTCCGCGGAGGCGTGGTCTCCGTCTCGACCCGCGGCCTGGGCCCGGGCCGGCACGCGCTCTCGCTCCGCGTCTCCGACTACCAGGAGTCGAAGAACACCGAGAACGTCGCGCGCATCCTCCCGAACACGCGCACGCTCACCGTCTCGTTCCGCGTCCGCTGACGCGAGCTACGTCTTGCGGTCGCGCTCCTCGATCGTCGGGAGCGCGTCGAGGTCGGCCTGAACCGAGCGGATGAACTCGTCGCTGTCGTCGTCGGGCGTGATCACCCGAAGCTGCTTCTTGCGGCGCTCGCGGTCACGCGCCTTCCGGGCAGAGGCCCCGAAGCGGCTCTCGAAGCGCGGCCGCTCGACCGCGACGACGAGGGCGGCCGCGAGGACGAGCAGCACGAGCCACGGCCAGCTCACGGGACGGATTGTAGTAGGGCGCGCAAGCGACTACGCGCGAAACACCTGCATCGGAAGGCTCGAGAGCGGCAGGCCGCCCCCGGCCGTGACGAGCCACGTGTCCTGCATGTACAGGCAGTCCTCGCCGTTCTCCGCGATCGCGTGCGGGTGCATCGAGAAGACCATGTTCTCCGCGAGCTCCGTCTCGACGCCCTCCCCCACCTTCGGGAACTCGATCATCGTCATCCCGATCGAGTGGCCCGTCACGTGGCCGAGGTGGTAGCCGCGGTCCGCGAACCCCCTGGACACGGCCCGGTGCACGTCATGGCACGTCGCCCCCGGCCGCATCGCGTCCCGCGCCGCCTCGACGTACTCGAGATATGCCTCGAGCATCCGCTCGGTGTCCCGCGAGAGCACGGCGTCGCGCGACGCGATCGCGCGCGAGACCTCGACCCAGTGCATCCCGGGACCGGCGACCTCGAGCGACGGGAGCACGAACTGGCCCAGCACCTCCCCGCGGCGGGCGATCTTGAACTCCGGGCGTGCGAACGCGTCCGTGCCGGTGAGGACCATGTTCATCGTCAGGCGGCCGCACCCCTCGGCGACGAACCACTCCTCGGCGGCGGCCATCACCTCCGCGGCCGTCTTCCCGGGGGCGTAGGCGTCGAAGAAGACCTCGAACCCCCGCTCGTTGATGCGGACCGAGTCACGGACCGACTCGAGCTCCGCCTCCGACTTGACCGCCCGCGCGACGTCGAACTCGACGTCGAAGGGCACGAGCTCCACGCCCTGAAGGGTCTGGAGAGCCTGGTAGTCCCGCACGGCCATCACGTAGTCGAGGCCGAAGACGCCCACCCGCCGCCACCCTGCGCCGCGCGCCTCGTCCGCGATGTGCTCGCCCGGGCGGGCGTGGAACACCTGCTCGAGCTCGGCCGTGCCGTGCTCGCCGACGTAGCGGGCCTCCGCCGGGAAGACGATCGACGCCTCCCCGTGCGCGGGGAGCACGACGTACGCGTAGCGATGGACGATCTGGAACCCCGACATGTACGTCACCGCGCCCTCGAACCCCGTGTACTCGCTCCCGGCGACGACGAGTGCGTCGAGGTCGTGCTCGGCCATGGCTGCCCTGACGTTGGCGTGCCGGCGGGCCAGCTCGGGGGTCAGGTCTTGCATTCACACACCTTCGTCAGCTCGGGGGTCAGGTCTTGCATTCACACACCCTCCCGGTTGCCCATGTGTGAATGCAAGACCTGACCCCAGGATGCCTCGAGTCCTTTCACGAGACAGGTGATCGCGTCGTTCAGCGGGGTCGGGACGCCGAGGTCGCGCCCGAAGCGCCCGATTCCGCCGTTCAGGAAGTCGATCTCGGTCGCACGGCGCGCCTCGACGTCCTGCAGCATGCTCGCCTTGTGCCCGTAGGCGACCTCGGGCTTCGCGGCATGGTCGATGAGATCCTCGGGGTCGGCGTCGAGCGTGATCCCCTGCGCGGCGGCCACGGCCTTCCCCTCGTCTACGAGGCCGGTGACGAGGGCGCGCAGGTCCGGGCGCTCGCAGACCCGGCCGTGCGTCAGCCCGGTGAGCGCGCCGACGGGATTCGTGGAGGCGTTGAAGATCACCTTCCGCCACTGCGCGCCGCGCGCGTCGGCTACGGCCGTCGCGGGCATCCCGGCCCGCGTGCACGCCTCGGCGAGCCGCGCGATCTCCTCCGGCGCTGCGGGCTGTGGCTCGAACGGGCCGAAGGTCGTGTCTCCCTTCACGTCCCACTGCACGACGCCCGGCTCGAGAATCTTCCCGGCGGGGAACGTCGTCCCGCGGATGACGCGCGCGACGTGGCGCGCGATCACCTCCTCGTTGCCGACGCCGTTCTGGACCGAGGCGACGGCGCCGTCGGCGAATGCGTGCGCCGTCGCCGCGATCGCAGCCTCCGTGTGCATCGCCTTCGTGGCGACGATCCCGAAGTCGCACGGGGGGATCTCCGCGGCGTCCGACGCCGCGCGCGGATGGCCCACGACGTCGCCGGCTCCCGTGAGCCGGAGCCCGCTCGCGTTGATCGCGTCGACGTGCGGCCGTGACACGTCGAACGCCCACACCTCGACGTCGTCGAGGAGCGCCAGGTTGGCGGCGAACAGCGAGCCGACGGCGCCGCACCCGACCACGCAGATCCTCATGCCGCCCCTTTCGAGAGCCGGGGCAGCGAGAGCTCGCGCCCGCCGGTGAGACCGCTCGGGCGCACGATCAGGACGAGCGCCATGACCGCGCTGACGACGACGATCCGGGAGCCCGACGGGACGTCCACCGTCTGCCCGAGCAGGGTCATGCCGTCCTCCATCTCCCCCACGAAGGAGTCGAGGCCGCTGACGAAGAGCGCCCCGACGACGGCGCCGAGAAGGCTGGTCGAGCCGCCGATGACGAGCATCGCGAGCGTGATGAACGTGAGGTCGAGGTACACGGCGTCCACGTTGATGGGGATGAAGTGGATGTACAGGCCGCCCGCGAAGCCGATGAGGAGCCCGGAGAGGCCGAAGGCCCAGAGCCGCTGCCGGTAGATCGAGACGCCGACGGCACGGGCGGCGGCGGGGTCCTCGCGGGTCGCCCGCAGCTGGCGCCCGAGCCGGCTCCGCTGGTACGCGAACGCGGCTGCGACGACGAGGAGGGCGCCGATCGCCGCCTGCAGGAGGTCGGTCGTCTCGGGCACCGACGAGAACGTGTTCAGCCCCGGGCCGATCTTCTCGTAGTAGCGAAGGACGTTGTTCGTGATCCCGAGCACGGCGAAGGTCGCGATCCCCGCGGCGAGCCCGGAGAGCCGCATGAGCGGGAGCCCCACGACCAGCGCGAACACGCCGGCGACGGCCGCGGCGATGAGGAGCGAGGCGACGTTCCCCACCGTCGTCGAGGCGAGGAAGTCGAAGAGGTACGGCATCGTGGCGGGCTTCTCGGCCTCCGGGATCGAGAGCACCCCGGCCGCCCACACCCCGACCGCGAAGAAGCTGATGTGCCCGAACGAGAGCACGCCCGAGTTGCCCACGAACACGTAGAGGGCGACGACGGTCGAGACGAAGATGAGCGCCGAGACGAAGTAGATCTCGTTCGCCTGCGACACGAGCGCGCCGACGAGCGCCGTCACGACCACGAGCGCCGCGGGCGCGAGCACCTCGACGGAGGCACGCGTCGCCGCCCTCACACCCGCTCCACGAGCCCCCGGCTCCGCGTGAACAGGCCGTCCGGCCGGAGCACGAGGACGAGGATCACGAGCCCGAACAGGAACGAGGGCAGGTACTGGCTCTGGCTCGACGGCAGCGCGCCCCCGAGGAGCCCCGAGACGTACCCGATCAGGAATCCACCCAGCGTCGCCGGGATCAGCCTGGTCATCCCCCCGATGACGACGCCGACCAGCACGAGGATCGTCTCCTGCAGGGCATAGGTCGGCGTCACCGTCGGGTACTGCACGGTGAGGAGCACGGCCACGAGCGCCGCGAGCGCGCCGGCGACGAGCACCGAGACGACGCTCACGGTGTTCGCCCGGACGCCGACGAGCCGTGCGGTCGCCGGATCGAGCGCGGTCGCCCGCATGTGCAGCCCGACGGACGTGCGGCCGAGGAGGACGATGAGCAGGGCGAGGCAGACGGCAGCGGCGACGATTGCGACGATGGTGATCTTCCGGATGTCCACGCTCCCGACGCTCACCGGCCGGTTGAGGCCCACGAGCGACGTCGCGGTCTTCCCGAGCGGGCCGAACCAGAGGAGCGCGATCGACTGCAGGAGGAACGAGACCGCGAAGGTGGCGATGAGCATCACGGCCGCCGACTGCGTCCGGAGCGGCCGGAACACGACTCGCTCCATGGCCAGCGACAGGGCGAGGACGACGGCGAAGCAGAGCGCGATCCCTGCACCCACTGGCCAGTCGCGCTCGGAGGCGTAGGCGAGGGCGAACGCGCCGGCCATGATCAGCTGGCCGTAGGCGAAGTTCACGAGCCGCATGACGCCGAAGACGAGGCCGATGCCGACAGCCATGAGGGCGAAGACCGCGCCGAGCGCGATCGCGTCCACCTGAACCTGCAGGTCGAGCGCGTCGCGCACGAAGTCGCCGAGGCCGCTCGCGACCATCACGACAGGTAGGCGGCGACCATCCGGTCGGTGTCCGCCGCGTCGTCGGGGGTCAGGGTCAGCCGGAGCTCGCCGTTCGCGAGCACGTGCGTCCGGTCGGCGAGCGCGACCGTGCGCTGCGCGCGCTGCTCGACGAGCAGGATGCCGAGGCCCCGCTCACGGATGGTCCGGAGCGTGTCGAAGACGAGGTCGACGACGGTCGGCGCGAGCCCGAGCGACGGCTCGTCGAGGAGGAGGACGGACGGGCTCGCGACGAGGGCGCGCGCGATGGCGAGCTGCTGCTGCTGCCCACCCGAGAGCGCGCCCGCGTGCCGGTGCCCGAACTCCTCCACGATCGGGAAGAGCTCGGCCACGGCGGCCAGGTCGTCGTCCGCCCCGTCGCGGCTCGGCCGCCCGGCGAGGCCGAGACGGAGGTTCTCCTCCACCGTCAGCTCGGCGAACAGCCGGCGGCCCTCCGGGACGAGCGCGACCCCGCTCCGCGCGACCGCCTCGGGGGGACGGCCGCGGAGCGAGCGGCCGTCGAGGAGGACGTCACCACCCCGCAGCGGGACGAGCCCCATGATCGCGTGGAGCGTGCTCGACTTCCCCGCGCCGTTCGGCCCGATGAGGCCCACGATCTCGCCCGCGGCGACGGAGAGCGACAGGCCCGACACCGCCGGGACGCCGCCGTACGCCACCTCCACGCTCCGGAGCTCGAGGGTGCTCATGACGCCTCCTCCGTCACCGCGCTCTCCCCGAGGTAGGCGGCTGCCACGTCGAGGTTTCCCCGGATCTCGCCGGGCGTGCCCTCCGCCAGGGTCGTCCCCTGGTCGAGAACCTGGATCCGGTCGCAGACCCCCATGATCAGCGCCATGTTGTGGTCGATCAGGAGCACGCCCGCGTCGTGCTCGTCCCGCACCGAGCGCACGACCTCCGCGAACGCGGGCACCTCCGCCTCGGGGAGCCCCGCAGCGGGCTCGTCCATCAGCACGAAGCGCGGCTCCGTCGCGAGCGCCCGCGCGACCCCGAGCCGCCGTTCGTCACCGTGCGGAAGGGATCCCGCGGGGGCGTCCGCGTAGGGCCGCAGGTGCAGCGAGTCGAGGAGCCTCGCGGCCCGCGACCGAGCCTCCCGCGGGCCTGCGCCGACGCCGAGTGCCGCCACCTCGACGTTCTCGCGCACGGTCAGGCCCCGGAAGGAGCGGCTGTGCTGGAACGTCCGCGAGAGCCCTGCGCGGCCGCGACGGTGCGGCTTCCAGCGGGTCACGTCCCGCCCCTCGAGCTCGACCGTCCCCTCGTCCGGGAAGTCGAATCCCGTGAGCACGTTGACGAGCGTGGACTTGCCCGCCCCGTTGGGCCCGATGAGGCCGACGACCTCGTGGCGGCGCAGCTCGAGCGTGACGCCGCGGAGCGCCTGGACGCCCTCGAACGCGCGCGAGACGCCGGCGGCCCGGAGCGTCGCTCCGGACCGCCGTGCCCCGTCAGGCTGTGACTCCGCCAAGCTCCTAGATCTTCGGGACGACCTTGGCCTTGATCGTGCCGATGACCTTCGGGGTGTTGTTCTGCACCCGGATGACGCGGTACGCGCGCCCGTAGACGGTGTGCAGCTGCTTCGAGAAGCTCACGAGCCCCGACAGCGTCGGAACGTTCTTGAACTTCTCCATCTGCGCCGCGAGCGCGAGACCGTTCGTGCTCCCGCCCGTGCGCCTGAGCGCGACGAGGATGCCGTCGATCGCGGCCGGGCCGGTGATGAAGCCGCCGGTGCTCCCGCCCTTCGCGATGGCGGCGGCGTTCTTCTTCGCGAGCGCGTTCACCGCGGCGACCGGGTCGTCCCCGAACGCCGAGGCGAAGGTGACGTAGTAGTAGTTCGTCACCTGCGGGTCCTTCGAGTACCAGTAGTTCCCGTCACCGGCCCAGGAGTTCAGGAACGGCGTCGAGTTCCCGAGCGTCCGGAGGCCGTTGAGGATCGGCACCTGGGCGCCGAAGGCCGCAGCGGTCGAGGTGACGATCACGTCCGCGTCCTCGGCGTTCAGCCGCGTGACCGTGTTCTGCCACGAGGCCGGGTTGCCGCCGAGCGACTGGTACGTCTCCTCCGCCGCGATCTTCCCGCCGAGCTGCGCCCACCGCGCCTTGAAGGCCTGCACGACGTTCCGGAAGTAGACGATCACCGTGTCCGTCGCGAGGGAGGCGGTCCGCCAGCCCCGCTTCCATGCGAACTCGGCCATCGCCGAGCCCTCGTCCTGGGCGACGTTGCCGTAGGAGAACGCGAGGCGGCCCTTGGCCCCGAAGCGCTTCGGCCCCATCTGGTCGGTGCCGATGCAGGGGGCGATCGTGAGCTTCCCCGCGTTGATCGCCGTCTGCACGACGGGCGCGGCAAAGTCCACGTCGCAGGTGGTCATGACGATGTCGGCGCCCTGGCCCAGCAGCTTCGTGGCGCACGCCTTGGCGATGGCGGGCTTGTTGTTCTGGGTGTTGCAGGTGAGGAGCTTCAGCCTCACCGGGCTCGACTTCAGCTTGTTCACCTGCGCGATGCGTGTCTTCGCCGTCGCGAGCGCCGGCCCGTCGAACGGCGCCATCGCCCCGACGCCGTCGTACGCCCAGCCGATCGTGACCGTCTTCTTCGCCTGCGGGGCGGCCGTCCCGGCCGTCACCGCCGCCGCCGCGAGCGCGGCCACCGCGAGCAGCACGAGCGTCGCCTTGCCTACCTTCGTCATCCCTGCCCTCCTGTGGGTTGTGCGTGAGCCTGCCACGATGCTTCCCTCCCTCTGACGAGGCCGTAGAGGAGCGAGTGCAGCGGTACCGGCACGCCGTGCCGCTCCGCCTCTCTCACGAGCGATCCCGTGATCAGCTCGATCTCGGTCTCGCGATGCGCCTCGACGTCCTCGAGCATCGAGGGGTAGTGCGCCGATCCCCGCTGCGTCGCGAGGACGTTCATCTCCCACGGGTCGTCGTGCAGCGCGATGCCGGCTGCCGCCGCGACCGCCTTGCCCTCGTCCACGAGCCCGTGCACGAGGTTGCCGAGGTCGCCGGGCGTGCCCTCCTCGGCGAAGTGGTGATCGTGCGGGAGCCCTGTGAGCGCCGCCGTCGGGTTCACCGACGCGTTGAAGATCAGCTTCGACCACTGCGCGGGCCGGAGGTCCGGGAGCGCCTCGACCTTCAGCCCGGCCGCCTGCATGGTGTCCGCGATGTCGCGGACGGTCTCGAACGGCGTGCCCTCGTAGGGCCCGAGCCACGTCTCCGTGTCGAGGATGTACTCGACCTCGGTGTCCGAGTGGCGTGTGCCGCTCATGAAGGTGACGCCGGAGACGAGATCCCAGTCGCCGTGGCGCCTGATGACCTCCTCGGCGCCGATCCCGTTCAGCACCGTCACGACCACCGCGTCGGGGAAGCGCCCCTCCAGCGACCGGGCCGCCGCCTCCAGCCCGGAGGCCTTGGTCGCGACGACGGCGACGTCGAACGGCGGAAGCTCGTCCGCGTCCGCGGCTGCCGTGACCGTGGCGTGGTACTCCGTCTTCCCGCTGACCGTGAGCCCCTCGCGGTTCAGCGCGTCCGCGTGCTCCTGCCTGCGCGTGAGCACGGAGACGTCGCAGACCCGAGCGAGGTGCCCCGCGAAGAGGCTCCCGATGACACCGGCTCCGACGATGCAGACGCGTTCCACGGCGCCCGGCGAGTATCCCCCACCGGTGACATGTCAGTCAACTGGGGTTCTCGTGCTGCCGCTTCAGCGGCGCACAAGAACGGGGTGCGTTGCTTCAGCGACGCACGCCGCAGGCGGTGTCTGTCTGCACGCGGTGTCTGACACCAGCGCACCGCGACCGGCTTGAACAAGCGACGCGGTGTCAGACACCGCCCTTCCGCGGCTGCGCCGCCCGGTGCGTTGCTTCAGTGACGCACCTGCTCTCGACGCCACATGCCCAGACCCCGTGCAGGTGAGGCGCTGAAGCACCTCACCACCCCAGCGCTGCCTGGGTGCGCCTGGTGCGTTGCTTCAGCAACGCACCTGCTCCTCTCA
>CAZMUG010000062.1:6917-14139 GCA_964569165.1 uncultured Gaiellales bacterium | reverse complement strand
GTCGAGGGTGTCGTCCGCGAGGCGCTCGACGCCGTCTTCCCGCGCTGGGACGGCCTCGGCGTGGCCGGCCGGACGGACGCGGGCGTCCACGCGACCGGGCAGGTCGCGAGCGTGCAGGTCGAGGGCGGACCGCCGCCCGCGCGCGCTGCCGCGGCGCTGACTGCCGCCCTCCCCGACGACGTTGCTGTGCTGGCCGCCGAGGAGGCGCCGCCCGGCTTCCATGCCCGCTTCTCCGCCCGCTCGCGCTCGTACCGCTACCGGGTGCTCGCGAGCAGGATCCCGTCTCCGCTCGACGCACGGCGTCTTCTCCAGTGGGCGCGACCGGTCCACCCGGAGGCGCTCGAGGCGGCGGCGACGATCCTCGTTGGCGAGCACGACTTTCGCGCGTTCACGCCGACGGAGACGCAGCACGACGTGTTTCGCAGAAATGTGCTCGCCGCCGCCTGGGAGCGGGAGGGCGATCGCCTCGACTTCACGATCACGGCAGACAGCTTCCTCCGCCACATGGTCCGGACGCTCGTGGGGACGATGCTGGAGGCCGGCCAGGGAGCGCCGGACCTCGTCGCGCGGCTCGTCGCAGGCGCCGATCGGGCCGAGGCCGGGGCGACCGCGCCGCCGCACGGCCTGTACCTCGAGCGGGTGGAGTACTGAGTGCCGGTGTCTGACACCGGGAGGCCGCAATACCGCATGGCTACGTGGGGTGGTGTCAGACACCGGCACGAGACACTCGTGCGACCGGAGAGCCTGGCTACGATCGTCCGATGCGCTTCCCGGTCGTCCTCTTCGACCTCGACGGCACGCTGATCGACTCCGGGCCGATCATCCTCGAGTCCATGCAGCACGCCGTCCGCACCGTGCTCGGGCGCGAGATCCCGCGCGACGAGCTCGGCCTGACGATCGGCGGGCAGGGGATCGTCGCCCAGATGCAGGCGATCGACTCCGAGCACGCGGACGAGCTGCTCGAGGCCTACAAGGAGCACAACGACGGCCTCCACGACACGCTCGAGGCGTTCGACGGGCTGCTCGCGCTGCTCCCCGGGCTCAGGGCGGAGGGGCGAAGGCTGGGGATCGTGACCGCCAAGCGGCAGCGGACGGTCGCGCTCGCGCTCGACCGCTTCCCGGTTCTCCGTGAGGACTTCGACGTCGTGGTGACGCACGAGGACACCGACCGCCACAAGCCGGACCCCGAGCCCGTGCTCCACGCCGTCGAGCGGCTCGGAGCGAGCCCGCGTGACGCCGCGTACGTCGGGGACTCGCCCTTCGACATCCAGGCGGCGAAGTCGGCGGGTGCGTTCGCGATCGCCGTCGGCTGGGGCGGGATTCATCCCGACGAGAGGCTCCTCGCAGAGGAGCCCGACGCCTTCGTGCGCGCGCCCGAGGAGCTCCTGGGTGTCCTCTAGGTCGGCTGCTTCGGCCGACCGTGCAGCCGAGCTCCGCCGGCTGATCGCGCACCACAACTACCGCTACTACGTTCTCGACGAGCCCGAGATCCCGGATGCGGCGTTCGACGCGCTGTTCGACGAGCTGAAGGCGCTGGAGGAGGCGGACCCCGAGCTCGTCTCGCCGGACTCGCCGACGCAGCGGGTGGGCGCGGCTCCGGCCGAGGGCTTTCGCAAGGTGGAGCACCTCTCGCCGATGGGCTCGCTCGAGAAGGTGACGACCCGCGAGGCGCTCGAGCGCTGGGCGGACGACGTCCGCAAGCGGCTCGGCACCGACGAGCCCGTCGCCTACGTCCTCGAGCCGAAGATCGACGGCTCGGCCGTCTCGCTCGTCTACGAGGACGGCGTCCTGGTGCGCGGTGCGACGCGTGGCGACGGCGAGCGCGGAGAGGACGTGACCGCGAACTTGCGGACGATCGAGGCGATCCCGCTGCGGATGCTCGGGGACGCGCCGCCGGCGCGTGTGGAGGTGCGCGGGGAGATCTACTTCCCGCTCGAGGGATTCGCGCGGTTCAACGAGGCACAGCTCGCTGCCGGGAAGAAGCCGGCCCCGAACGCGCGCAACGCCGCCGCCGGGTCGCTCAGGCAGCTGAACCCGGCCGTGACCGCGGAGCGTCCGCTGTCCGTCTTCGTCTACGGGATCGGCATCCTCGACGGGGACGAGCTCGCGACCCAGCAGGAGACGCTGCAGTGGCTTCACGAGCGTGGCTTCAGGACCAACCCGGACGCCGTGCGGATGGAGTCGATCGCCGACGTCGCGGACGCGTGCGAGGCCTGGGAGGAGCGACGTGCGTCGCTCGGCTACGAGATCGACGGGATCGTGATCAAGGTCGACTCGCTCGAGCAGCAGCGTCGGCTCGGCTCGCTCCACGGCCGGCCGAGGTTCGCTCGGGCGTTCAAGTGGGCGCCGACCGCGGCCGTCACGCGACTCCTCGCCATCCATGTGCGTGTCGGTCGCACCGGGGTCCTCAACCCGCTGGCGGAGCTCGAGCCGGTGCACGTCGGAGGCGTCACCGTCTCGAGCGCGACGCTCCACAACGAGGACGACATCCGTCGTAAGGACATCCGCGTCGGGGATCGCGTCGTCGTCCAGCGGGCCGGCGACGTGATCCCGCAGGTGGTCGGGCCGGCGGGCGAGCACGAGCCGGGCACGAAGCCGTGGCGCATGCCGAAGCGCTGCCCGCTCTGCAAGACCGAGGTCGTGAGGCCCGAGGGCGAGGTGATGCACCGCTGCCCGAACCGGGCCTGTCCGTCACGCGGGCTGGAGACGCTCTACCACTGGGTGGGCGCCGCGATGGACATCGAGTTCGTCGGCGGCAAGGCGGTGAAGAAGCTCTGGGACGAGGAGATCGTCCGCTCGCTGCCCGACCTCTACCGCGTGACGCCCGAGCAGCTCGCCTCGCTCGAGGGGTTCGCCGAGATCTCGGCCGCAAGGGCGTACGACTCGATCCAGCGCTCGAAGGAGCAGCCGTTCTCGCGCGTGCTCTTCGGCCTCAACATCCCCAAGGTGGGATGGGTGCTCGCGCGGAGCCTTGCGCAGCACTTCGGGAACGTCGACGCGCTCGCGAGGGCGACGCTCGAGCAGCTCGAGGAGGTCGAGGGCATCGGCCCGGAGCGGGCGGAGCTGATCGCCGAGTGGTTCGCGGACGAGGAGAACCTCGGTCTCGTCGCAGAGCTCCGCGACCTCGGGCTCAGGCTGGCGGCGAGCGAAGCCGAGCGTCCTGCCGGAGGGCCGCTCACCGGGAGCCAGTACGTGCTCACGGGCACGCTCGAGGGCTGGACGCGCGAGGAGGCGAAGGCGGCCCTCGAGGCGCTGGGCGCAAAGGTCACGGACTCGGTGTCGAAGAAGACGACGGGCGTCGTCGTGGGGGAGAGCCCCGGCTCGAAGGCGCAGAAGGCCGAGAAGCTCGGCGTCCCCGTCCTCACGGAGGCGGACCTGCGCGTGCTACTTCGCGCGCGCTAGCAGCGTCACGAACCGGTCCTGAGCCGTGCGTGCCGTCCAGTACGGGACGGGCGAGCCGTTCTGGAGGATCGCGAAGACGTAGCGGCGGCGCACGAAGCCGGCCAGGGCGGACGCGGCGCTGGTCGTCCCGGTCTTGGCGATGACCTGCCCGCGCGTCGGGCGGCGGACCAGCCGGTCCTCCATCGTCCCCGAGATCCCCGCGACTGCGAGCGAGGTCACGAAGGCGTCGTCGATGCGCGGGTCGTTGGCCCCCGCCAGGAGGATCGCCACCAGCGCCCGCGGGGTGAGGCGGTCGCCCGACGAGAGCCCGGAGCCGTCGGTGAGGCGCAGGCCCCGTACCGGGACTCCGAGCTGCGCGAGCTCGTCCAGGACGAGCAGGGACCCGGCGGGCGAGCTGCCGGCGCCGGTGCGAAGCCAGCCCAGCTCCTTCAGCAGCAGCTCCGCGTAGAAGTTGTCGCTCTCGCGGTTCATGTGGCGGACGACGTCCACGAGCGGCGCCGAGAGGTCGGCCGCGAGCACGACGGCCTCGCCCGGGGCGCGCCCGGTCCCCGAGTGCCCCGTGACCGACACTCCGCGCCGCTCGAGCGCGGCGGTGAGCGCCCTGGCCGCGGAGGCCGCGGATCCGTTCAGCCCGCGAACCACGGCCCCTTCGACCGAGAGGGCGGAGAGCGGCCTCGATTCGATCCCTGCGAAGCCGGCCTTCCACCCGGGCGCGTCCCGGCGGGCGTCGTACCGGCTCTCGTCCCCGAGGACACGGCCTGCCACCCGGCGGATCCCCCGGGACCGGATGCGGCGCGCCAGGCGGTCGAGGTCCGCCACCGCCAGGGTCGGATCACCGCCTCCGACGAGGAAGAGGTTCCCGTCCCACACCCGCCCGTGCCGGACGCCGGGGCTCACGATCTCCGTGCGATACCGATATCCGGGACCGAGGAGGCGCAGGGCAGCGAGGGCGACGGGAAGCTTCTCGGTCGACGCGGGCCGGAGCGGCGCGCTCGCGTTCGTCTCGAAGACGGTCTCCCCGGTGCGGACGTCCACGACGAGCGCCGCCGTCTGGCGGGGATCGATCCCCCGGGCGGCGAGCGCGTTCCGCAGCGCCGACTGGAGGTCGGTGCGTGCGGCAGTCGAGACCGCGGTCGCAGCGAGCGCGGCGACGAGCAGTGCGACGGAGACGAGGACTGCGAGCCGGAACCGGGGCATGCAGCTCCCTGTGTAGCTGACGCCGACGACGGCGACGTCTACGGCCGGGCGCGGTAGACCGTGATCCTCACGGTCCGGCGGCCCCACTTGCGAGCCTGCGCGAGCGTGGGGAACCACAGGTCGATGATGCGGCCCTTGATCGCCCAGCCGACGTCCGCCGCGATCCCCGGGCCGTACCCGGGGATGTGGAGCTTCGTCCCGAGCGGGATGAGCTTGGGGTCGACGGCGACGACACCCTTGCGCACGGGGATCCCGAGGGCGGTGTGGCCCGGCAGCGAGTACGCGACCGCATCGACCTTCAGGCGGTACCGGACCTGCGTTGCCGTACGCCCCGAAGCAGGCCCGACTGAGACGAGAAGCGCCCCGCACAGGACCGCGACGAGCACCGGCCCCCACCAGCGTATTCCCGTGCCCACGACCCGGAAACCCTAACAGAGTCGCTTGTGACGTGGGCGACAAGTGGCCGTTTTGCAGATGTTTTTGGACGGTTCTCGGTTGCACGCGTCCGCCGAGGCTGGTAGGGTCTCGCACTTGTGACGGGCCAGACCGCCACCGGCGGGTCTGTCCGGCGACGCAGGGGAGCCCGTTCGAGCGGCTCCGGGCCCGGATGGACGCCGATAGCCGTTCTCGTCGCGGCACTCGCCGCAGGGCTGCTGCTTGCCGTCAGCCCCGCAGCGGCAGACCCGATCCAGTCGAAGCGCGAGCAGGCGCAGGCGATCATGGCCCAGGTCGAGGGGCTCAACCAGAACCTCGAGCAGACGGTCGAGGCCTGGAACTACGCGAACCTCCAGCTCGACCAGATCGAGGCCGATCTCGCCTCGAACACGAGGCACCTGAAGGCGGCGAGGAAGAGCCTCGTCGTCGCCCAGGGCCACATCGCCGAGCGCCTTCGTGACCTCTACGTCAACGGGGAGGGAGACTCGACGCTCGAGGTGATCCTCGGGTCCCGGAGCCTCGACGACGTCGTCGCCCGCCTCGAGGCGATCGAGCGCGTCTCGAGCCAGGACGCGCAGATCCTCCAGCAGGTGAAGCGCTACCGCAAGGAGGTCGAGCAGCGCCGCGTCACGCTCCAGGAGGCGAGGCAGAAGCAGGCGCAGATCGTCGAGCAGCAGGCCGCGCAGAAGGCTTCGATCGAGTCCCAGATCGCAGAGCAGAACCGGCTGCTGGGCTCGGTCAAGGACGAGATCGCCCGCATGCAGGCCGAGGAGCAGCGCCGCCAGGCCGCCTTGGCCGCACAGGCTCGCGCGCGCGCAGCCGCCCAGCAGGCTGCGGCGCAGGCCGCCGCTACCTCGGCGCAGCAGGGGGCGACGCCTACCTATGAGCCCGGCATCGACGTGGGCTCGTACGACGTGCCGGCGGCGAAGTACGGCGGGGTCGTGGCCATCGCGCTCCAGTACCTCGGCGTCCCCTACGTCTGGGGCGGGTCGAGCCCCTCCACGGGCTTCGACTGCTCCGGTTTCATCATGTACGTGTACGCGCAGGTCGGGGTGTCGCTCCCGCACCATGCCGCCTCGCAGTACAACTACGGCGTCCCGGTGCCGTACGACCAGCTCGCGCCGGGCGACCTCGTCTTCTTCCACGGGCTCGGCCACGCCGGGATCTACATCGGCGGCGGCCAGTTCGTGCACGCGCCGCACACCGGCGACGTGGTGAAGATCTCCGACCTCGGCAGTTACAGCGGGTACGTCGGCGCCCGCCGCATCCTCTAGCACGACGCCGGGTGTGCCGCTTCAGCGGTGCGCCGGCGCTCAGCCGGAGACGTCGGCCTCGTCGCGCACCGGCCCGCCGGGCCCCTGCGCGTAGAGCGCCTCGATCTCGGCGGCGAAGTGCTCCGACACCGCGCGGCGGCGCACCTTCAGCGTCGGCGTGACCTCTCCGTCCTCCAGCGTGAAGTCGCGTGGAAGGATGGCGAACCGCTTGACCTGCTCGAAGCGCGAGCGCTCGCGGTTCGCCTCGTCGACGACGGACTGGAGGAGCGTGCGCACGTGCTCGTCCCGGGCGAGCTCCGCGAGGCCTCCCTCGATGCCCTGACCCTCGGCCCAGCGGGTGATCTCCTGCGGATCCAGCGTGATCAGCGCGGCGACGTACGGGCGGCGGTCGCCGACGACGAGGGCCTGCGAGACGTACCTGGACGTCTTCAGGTCGTTCTCGATGTTCTGCGGGGCGACGTTCTTGCCACCCGCGGTGACGAGGATGTCCTTCTTGCGGTCCGTGATCCGCAGGAAGCCGTCGGCGTCGAGCTCGCCCACGTCTCCGGTCTTCAGCCAGCCGTCCGGCCCGAGGACGGCGGCCGTCGCCTCCGGGTCCCTGTAGTAGCCCTGGAACACCGTCTCGCTCCGCACGAGGATCTCCCCGTCCTCGGCGATGCGCACCTCGAAGCCCGGGAGCGGTTGCCCGACCGTCCCGAACCGGTAGCGGTCGGGGACGTTCGTCGCGCACGCGGTCGTGCACTCGGTGAGCCCGTAGCCCTCCACGATCCGAAGGCCGATCCCGTCGAAGAACTCCGCGATCTCCTGCGCCAGCGGCGCGCCGCCCGAGATCGGGATCCGCAGCCGCCCGCCGAGGCGCTCGCGCACCTTCGAGAAGACGAGGCGGTCGGCGAGGCGGTACTTCGCCCCGAGCA
>CAZMUG010000062.1:0-6907 GCA_964569165.1 uncultured Gaiellales bacterium | reverse complement strand
CTCGCGGCCGACCGGGAGCGCCCAGTCCACGAGCCGGCGCCTGAGGCCAGAGGCCTCGTCGAATCGCGCCTGCACCCCCGAGTGGACCTTCTCGTAGACGCGGGGCACGCTCGGCAGGACGGTTGGTCGGACCGCGAGGGCTGCGTCGACGACCCGGAGCGGATCGGGCAGGAACGCGACCGTGTAGTCGACGTAGGCGCTTGCGAGGAGCATCATCCGTCCGAAGTTGTGCGCGAGCGGCAGGTAGAGGAGCAGCAGGTCACCCTCGCGGTAGTAGCTGTCCATGCGATCCGAGACGCTCGCCATCACGTAGTAGTTCCGGTGACTCAGCATGCAGCCCTTGGGTGGGCCGGTCGTCCCGGACGTGTAGATGATGGTGTAGAGGTCGTCCTCGCCGATCGCAGCCGTCGCCTCGGCGAGCGCCGACGGGTCGGCTGCGGCGAACGCGCGCCCGGAGTCGGCGAGCCCGTCCAGGTCTGCGAAGGTCAGCACGTGCTCGAGCGTGGAGAGCTCGGCCTCGACGGCACGCACCTTGGCGAGTTGCTCGGCGTCCTCGCAGACGATTCCGACGGACCCGGAGTGCCCGACGACGTAGCCGACGTCTCGCGGCGCGCTCGAGGCGTACACCGGTACCGTCACGGCTCCGATCCGGGCGAGCGCGAAGTCCATGAGCCCCCAGTCGAGGCTGTTCCGCGCGAGGATCGCGAACCGGTCCCCTTTCCGTACTCCGAGCGCGAGGAGCCCGTTCGCATACGCCCGCACCCGGTCGTCCGCCTCCTGCCACGAGACCTCGCGCCAGCCGGCCCCCGTCTCGACGAGGTACGCGGGCCCTGAGCGCGGCGCACCGACCGCACGCTGCCACAGGTGGGCGATCGTCCGCACGGCGGCGGGCGACGTCGAGGTCCCGGCTCCGGCGGCCGTCTCGGTCACGTCGGTGAGCTTAGTGCGAGGGAGGTATCCGAGAAAAGAGCGCGAAACCATCCGGTCCGCTCTACTCTTTCGGAGCTCCCATGCGCACGACCTGGAACGGATCCCTCAGCTTCGGCCTCGTCTCGATCCCCGTCGGCCTCGCACCGGCGACGAAGCCGGCTGCGCGACAGTCGGATGTCTCGTTCCGGCTGCTGCACCGCGAGTGCGCGACCCCGATCAAGCAGAAGCGCTGGTGTCCCACGCACGACCGCGAGGTCACGCAGGACGAGCTCGTACGCGGGTTCGAGGTGGCGAAGGGCCAGTACCTCATCGTCGAGGACGCCGACCTCGAGGCGCTCGAGCGCTCCGACGACTCTCGCTCGATCGAGATCACGCGGTTCGTGCCTGAGGACTCGATCGACCCGATCTATCTCGACCGGACGTACTTCCTCGTGCCCGCACCCACGCCGGCCCAGCGCAGGCCCTACGTCCTGCTGCTGGCGGCGATGCAGGAGGCGGGCATGGCGGCGCTCGGGCGGTTCGTCCGCGCCGGTCGCGAGAGCCTCTGTCTCGTGCGCGCGAAGGGCGACGCGCTCGTCCTCGAGACGCTCTTTCTCGCCGAAGACGTGTACTCGCAGGCAGAGATCTCCGAGGCGGTCGAGGCCACGGACGTCAAGAAGTCGGAGCTCGCGCTCGCGCGCCAGGTGATCGACAGCCTCGCGGGCGAGTTCGAGCCGGCGGAGCTGACGAGCGAGTACCGGCGAGATCTCCGCGCGCTGCTCGAGGCGAAGCTGCGCGGTGAGGAGATCGTTGCGCCGGAGCCGGTCGCGGAGGCTCCCGTGATCGATCTCATGGAGGCGCTCAAGGCCTCGGTCGCCGCGGCCAAGGAGCGGGGAGGCTCGGACGATAAGGCTCCGGCTCCGGCGAAGCGAAAGAGCCGGTCGGCTCGCGCGTAGCCCGCACTCCCGCTCGAGACATCCGCGAATCCCCCGATGCGTCCTCGCTCGCCGGCTGGCTCGATACCCGCATGGTGGACTGCCGGTGTCGTGCGCGCGGGACCGTCGCCGGCGCCGGCGTGATGCTGGCGGGGCTTGGAATCGCCGGCGTCGGCCTGTGGGCGCGCCTGGACGTCCGGCGCGGCCTCGAGCGCGAGCGGATCGCGGGCCCCGGCGGAGCGGTCACGAGCGCGGCATCAGCGCGAGCCCTGGCGGAGACGATCCGCGCGCAGACCCTGGAGGCAACGGGCGGCAAGACCTATGCCGAGACCGGGTCGTACCTCGCTTCCGACGGCTCGGCCACGGGCGACGCGACGCAGGCGCAGCTCGACGAGGCCGGCAAGCCGGTCGCGAACCCGGACGTGGCCCTGTGGCTCCAGTCGACGACGCTGCAGACGGCGCTCATGCAGGCGTACCTGGCCTTCAGGCTCACGGACCTCATGCTCGGCCTCGGCGGCGCGCTCGTGCTCGCCGGCTCGGGCATCGCCGCGGCTGCCAGGAGCTAGCGGCCCGGGCCGGCCGTGTGTCGGTCCTGCGTCGTCAGGACTGCGAGGAGGTGGCTCCTGCCCCGACCGCCTCGAGCGACGCCTGGAACAGCGTCTTGTCGATCTTCCCGTGATAGATCGGCACGCCCTCCTCGATGCAGATGCGGACGACCTCGTCGCGGTCCATCCCCATCTCCTTGGCGAGCTCCTCGGGCGTCAGGTGGTTGGCCATTCGTGCCTCCTTCGGGCATGAAAAAAGCCCGCCTGCGCATCCGCGCACGTCGGGCTCGAGATCGTTCTCGCCTCGGGGCGGGTCACGCAGCCCGCCTCTGGAGAACTCGGGTCACACCCGGAGCATACTCGCGGTCGCGGAGCTCACGCAACGACTGCCTCGAGCCGGCGGGCGAAGAGGCGGGAGCGGGAACTGCACTCGCGGTTCCCGCCTCTCGCCGGCCAGTCGGGGTGCCCAGATTTGAACTGGGGGCCTCTCCGACCCGAACGGAGCGCGCTACCAGGCTGCGCCACACCCCGAGCGCGCACAGGGTACCGGCTCGCGGCCGGCGCTGACCCGATGGCGTGAGCCGGCCGGCGCCACGCGGCCCGCGGCTATCCTCGCGCGGTGCTCAGAGCCGTCCTCTTCGACGTCGACTTCACGCTCTTTCGGCCCGGTCCGGAGCTCGGGCCGGAGGGGTACCGTCGGGTGGGGGAGCGGCACGGGCTCGCTCTCGACCCCGACTCCTACGTGCCGGCTCGCGCAGCGGCGATCGAGGAGCTGCAGCGCAGCCGCAACCTCGTGCACGACGAGGAGATCTGGGTCGCCTTCACCGAGCAGATCGTGCTGCGCATGGGCGGCGACGGGGATCCCGAGAGCGCGAGGGCGTGCGCCGCGGACATGGTGCGCGAGTGGGAGCGGCACGAGAACTTCTCGCTGTACGAGGATGCGCTTCCGGTGCTCGACGAGCTCAGGCGCCTTCGTCTCCGGCTCGGGCTTGTCTCCAACGGGCAGCGCGACCTCGAGGAGTTCGTCGGACACCATGGTCTCGACGTCGATGCCGTCATCGGGTCCAAGGCTCATGGGCGCGTGAAGCCGCATCCGTCGATCTTCACGGCTGCGCTCGAGGCCCTGGATGTGACGCCCGGCGAGGTCGCGATGGTCGGCGACTCCTACGAGGACGACATCGAAGGCGCCCGCGCGCTCGGGATCAGGGCGATCCTTCTCGACCGGGACGGCAGCCGGCCGGAGGCACCGGACCGGATCGACACGCTCCTGGCGCTACCCGCCGCGCTCGGGCTCGTGCACGCCTAGCTGCTCGCGCCACGCGTCGGTGTGGGCGCCGAGGGGGACGGGCGCTACCGGCTCCTCGCCCGAGCCGAACGTCATCGCCGCCTCCTCGCGCGTCCAGACGGGCCCGACGCACACGTCCTCGTCGCCGAGAAGCGCGAGCCAGTCGTCGAGGACGCGCCCGGCGAAGAGGTCAGCCAGCTCCCGCGAGAGGCGCTCCTGGTCGTGGTCGTACTGGCGCCCGGCCAGCTCGGGTCGCCCGAGGAGCTCGCAGAGGCGCCGGAAGAACTTCGGCTCGAGCGCACCCACCGTGAGGTGCCGTCCGTCGGCGGTCGCGTAGATGCGGTAGCAGGCAAGCCCGCCCGTGAGCATCCGAGCCACCGGCTCGCCGCCGAGCCGGTGCGCGACGAGGTCGTGCGAGCGGTGCGTCATCGAGACGACGATGCGGGCTCCCCGGCCCGTGCGCTCTCGCGCGAGGAGTGCCGCCAGCACCCGGGTCACGGCGCCGAGGGCGCCGGCGGCGAGGTCGGCGGCCTGGACCGGCGGGAGCGCGGGAGCCGTGTCCTCGAGCACGCCCGCCCACCCGAGGTAGTTCACGTCGTGGCCGGCTCTCGCGCGGTGCTCGTCGCCGTGCCCGAAGCCGGTGATGGAGCAGTACACGACCCTCTCGGGCACGTCGTCGGGCCCGATCCCGAGGCGCTCCGCGACACCGGGGCGGAACCCCTCGAGGACGACGTCGGCCCTGGCGCAGAGCGCCCGGGCGAGCGCGGGGTCGGCTTTCAGGTCGCAGACGACCGACTCGCTCCCCGCGCGCAGCGCCGTGTCCCAGGCGGATGCCGTCAGGCGCATCGGATCTCCGCCGGGCGGCTCGACACGGACCACCCGCGCCCCGAGCCTCGTGAGCTCCCGGCTCGCGTAGGCCCCGGGGAGGTAGCGCGTGAAGTCGACGACGAGGATGCCGCCCAGCGGTTGCACGGTGCCGGAGCGTACCTCTATCCTCGGGCGGCGTTGACTGACGGTTCAATCGCACACAGGGAGAAGCGCAAGCTCATCCTCGACGCCGCCATCCGGGTGTTCGCGGACCAGGGCTACCACGGGGCGCGCGTGGCCGACATCGCGGAGCACGCAGGCGTGGCGCACGGGCTGCTGTACCACTACTTCGCTTCGAAGGACGACGTGCTCCGGACGATCTTCGTCGAGAACTGGGGCGAGCTGCTCGCGCGCTTCCGCGCGGTCGAGCTCGCCGACGAGCCCGCCGACGAGAAGCTGGAGGGCGTTGCGAAGATCCTGCTCCGGACGTGGCGCAACGATCCCGCGCTCGTCACCGTGATGGTGCGCGAGGTGGCGCGCAGTCACCAGCTCCAGGATCGCGTGGACGAGGTCCGGGAAGCCTTCGCGATCGTTCAGCGAATCGTCGAGGAGGGGCAGTCCGCGGGCGTCTTCCGCGCCGACGTCGATGCCAGGCTCGCGAGCTGGCTCTTCTACGGCGGCCTCGAGGAGGTCCTGACCGGCTGGGTCCTCGGGCAGCTGCCCGACAGCGAGGAGGCCGTCGCTGCGGCCGAGCGCACCGCGATCACGCTCGTCACGAACGGCCTCAGCGTCTAGGCTCGGTCGACCGTGAAGCGCTTCAATCTCAACGCGGACGAGTGGGATCGCGTCCAGGAACGCCCGGGTTGGCGCAGCAAGGGTGCCTGGGTGGGAGAGCACATCGAGGCGGAGCTCCTCGGCGGGAGCCTGTACGAGCTCGAGCCGGGCGACCGGCTCTGGCCGTATCACACGCACCACGCGAACGAGGAGTGGCTGCTCGTCGTGCGCGGGCGACCGACGCTTCGCACCCCGGAGGGCGAGACCGAGCTGGACGAGGGTGACGTCGTATGCTTCCCGCGCGGAAAGGACGGCCTGCACCAGGTCCGCAACGGGACCGACGCCCCGATCCGGGTGCTGATGCTGTCCAGCAGGCTCGCGCCGGACATCGTCGAGTATCCGGACAGTGGAAAGGTCGGCGCCCGAAGCGTCGCCGGCGAACGCATCCTGCTCGGCCGCCCCGGTCCGATCCTCGACTACTGGGACGGCGAGGACTAGCGGAACGCGTTGTCGCCGGTCAGCGCGAGACCGACGACAAGCGTGTGCACCTCGTGCGTCCCCTCGTACGTGAGGACCGACTCGAGGTTGTTCACGTGCCGGATGACCGGGTACTCGAGCGTCACGCCATTCGCACCCAGCACCGTCCGGGCGGCGCGCGCGACCTCCATCGCACCGCGGACGTTCCCCATCTTCCCGAGGCTCACGTGCTCCGGCCGGAGGGTGCCGGCGTCCTTCATCCGGCCGAGGTGGAGCGCGACGAGGGAGGCGCGGTTGATCTCGAGCGCCATCTCCGCGAGCTTCTCCTGGGTCAGCTGGTAGGCGGAGATCGGCTTGCCGAAGACGATTCGCTCCTTCGCGTACTCGAGCGCGGACTCGAAGCACGCGCGCGCCGAGCCCACCGATCCGAAGACGATCCCGAACCGTGCCTCGTCCAGGCAGGAGAGCGGCCCGCGCAGCGTCGTCGACCCCGGGAGCAGGTTCGCGTCGGGAACCCGGACGTCCTGGAGAACGAGCTCGGAGGTCACGGAGGCCCTCAGCGACAGCTTCTTGTGGATCTCCGGCGCGGAGAATCCCGGCATGCCCTTCTCGACGATGAAGCCCCGGATCGCGCCCTCGTCGGTGCGTGCCCAGACGATCGCGATGTCCGCGATCGTCCCGTTCGTGATCCACATCTTCGCCCCGTTCAGGACCCAGTCCGAGCCGTCGCGGCGCGCATGCGTTCGCATGGAGCCCGGGTCGGAGCCCGCGTCGGGCTCGGTGAGGCCGAAGCACCCGATGACCTCACCCGCGTGCATCGCGGGCAGCCATCTCTCCTTCTGCTCCTCGGATCCCCAGCGCCAGATCGCGAACATGGCCAGCGAGCCCTGCACCGAGACCGCACTCCGGACTCCGGCATCGCCGGCCTCGAGCTCCGTGCACGTGAGCCCGTAGGCGACGGCGCTCGCGCCCGGCAGCCCGTAGCCGTGGAGGTGCATGCCGAACAGCCCGAGCTTGGCGAGCTCGGCGATCAGCTCGCGCGGGAGGATCCCCTTCTCGAACCAGTCGCCGACGTCCGGGAGCACGTGCTCCCGGACGAACTGGCGCACCGTGTCGCGGATCGCGCGCTCCTCGTCGTCGAGGGGCGCGTCGAGCGCGAGGTAGTCGAGCGGGTC
>CAZMUG010000061.1:1170-14464 GCA_964569165.1 uncultured Gaiellales bacterium | reverse complement strand
CGCCGCCGCACCGCAGTCCCTCCGGGAGGAAAGGGGCGCTGTCCTGGTCGGCGGCCTCCTGCTCGCGCTTGCGCTGCTGCTCGTCATCGGGGCGGCGGTCGACGTCGGGCGCGCGTTCATCGAGCGCCGCGTGCTCGTATCGCTCGCGGACGAGGCCGCCCTCTCGGGAAGTCAGGAGCTCGATCTCGAAGCCCTTCACGCGGGGCAGCTCGCGCTCGATCCGGCGCGGGCGCAGGAAACCGCGCTCGGCGTGCTCGCTGGTGAGCCGGAGCTCGAGGCGCGAGCGAGCGCGAGCCCCGGCGCGGTCAGCGTTGCGGTCCAGCGAGGGATTCCGACGCTGCTTCTCCGACTCGTTGGACTCCCGAGCCTCACGCTGAAAGCGCAGGCGACCGCGGAGCCGCGCGCACCATGAGACGGCCACAGAAGTACGGCGTGGCGTCGCGTCTTCTGCGTATGGCTGCCGCCATGGCGGGCGTGCTGGTCGCCCTGGCTGCGCTCGCGCTCCTCTGGAGATACCGGCCGGAGCCGGATCTCCCGAACTCCCTGTCGTCGCCGGTCACGACCTACCTGATCCGGCAGCTCGTCCTCGTCGTCGCGTGGCTCCTTAGCGGGCTTCTCGTCGTCTTGGTGCTTGTCAACTCGCTCATGACCCTCGTCGCGCCCAATCCGCGAAGGCCACAGCCGTCGAGCTCCGACGTCGTGCTGTCGCGAGGCATCCGTGCGCGGACCAGGTCGATACCGCTGCGCCCCGGCTTCCCGGCTCCGTTTCCACTTGTTCCGCGGGGCCCGGTCGCGGCGCTCCGCGACACGCGCAGCTCGCCCGAGCGGGGAGAGACAGTCACGAGGCGTCATCACGCGGACGTATCGATCGCCCTGCTCGGCCCCTTGAAGATCACGCCTGCCAAACGGCGAGGCCGAGGGCTGCGCTCCGGGACGCAGGAGTTCCTCGTCTACCTCGCGCTTCGCCGGGAGGGGGCGACCACCGATGAGCTCGTAGCCGCCCTCTGGCCCGATGTGGACGAAGACGAAACCGCCAGAAGGCGCGTTTGGCGATCCGCGAGCGAGGCTCGCTCTCAGCTCGGCGACGCCGTCATCCACGTCGGCGATCGCTACGTGCTCGACCGGAGCAAGATGGACATCGACCTCGATCGCTTCAACGCGCTGCTCGCAGACGCAGCGGTCCGAGGCGACGCCGACCGGGAGCAACTCCTCGAGCGTGCCCGCGCGCTCGTCCGCGGCGAGCCGCTCGCGGGACTCGACCGCCCGTGGGCGGCAGGGGAGGTGCGCCATCTTCATGCCGTGGTGGCCGGCCTCTTCCAGCAGCTGGGGGAGCTCCGCCTCAATCGCGATCCGGCCGCTGCTCTCGCCTGCGCCGAGGAGGCGATCGCGCTCGATCCATACGCCGAGTCCGCGCAGCGTCTCGCCATGAGGGCCGAAGCAGCACTCGGCCTTCGGGAAGCGGTCATCGAGCGATACGAAGGGCTCCGTCACGAGCTCGAAACGAAGCTCGGGCTGGAGCCGGAGCGCGAGACGCGTCTGCTCTACCGCCGCCTCCTCAGTCAGGACGCGGGACAAGTCTCGGAGCTGGAGGATGCTCAGCAGGCATGGGCCAGAGGTTGAGACGTATACAGTTAATCGACTGTATTTCAGTTGAAACGATGATATAGTACCGAGTCATGACGACGGGCTCGGTCGCCGTCCGCGTCCCGGGTGCCCGGCACGGAGTGCGTGCGGCGGTGATCGGCACGGTGGCGCTCGTCTTCCTCGTCATCGTGATTCTCGGCGGCATCGTCAGCTGGCCGGCGCGTCCGGCCGCGTACGGTCCTCCCTCGCAGGTCGCGATCGCCGATATCCCGGCGGACTACCTCGTCCTCTACCAGCGGGCGGCCGCCCGCTTCGGGATCGATTGGGCAGTGCTGGCCGCGGTTGGCAAGCTCGAGTGCGACCACGGCCGCTTGCAGGCGCCCGGGTGCAACCCGCCGGGGACCGTGAACCGGGCAGGGGCGACGGGGCCGATGCAGTTCCTGGGGCCGACTTGGCGCGCGGGCACGCCGCTGGGGGCGGTGCCCGCCCCCGGGCCGCCGACGGGCGCGACGGGCGAGGGCTACGCGACCGACGGGGACGGGGACGGCATCGCCGACGTCTGGAACCCCGCCGACGCGATCGCCGGAGCCGCCCGGCTCCTCGCGGCGAACGGGGCGCCGGCCGACTACCGACGCGCCCTCTTCGCCTACAACCCCTCGGCCTCCTACGTCGAGCGCGTGCTCGCGCAGGCCGAGGAGTACCGCGGCGCCTTCGCCCCGGGTGCGTCGGGGAGCGCGCGGGCCGTGCTGGCCTGGGCGGTCGCGCACGTCGGGCGCTTCACCTACAACCTCGGCCCGCCCACCGACCGCGGCGGCTCCGTGCAAGACATGCAAATCCGCGAGCCGTTGGGGTCCACCTGCGACTGCTCGATGTTCACCCGCTGGGCTTACGCCCAGGCCGGCGTCGACATCGGCCTCACCACCTCCACCCAGTGGACCGCCAACGGTCGCCTGCCAACGGGGGACAGCACGCAGGAGACGGAACTCGTCTCCCGCGGGGTCGGCGCGCAGCCCCCGCCTGGCGGCTACCGGCCGGCTGACCTCGTCTTCTTCGGGGTCGACGACGGCCCGAGCGGCCACGTCGCGCTCTGGCTCGGCGAGGGCCAGATCGTCCAGTGCTCCTCGAGCGGGGGCGGGTCGAACATCCGCCCGCTCGCGGGCTATGTCGCCCCGACAGGATGGGTGCGCTGGAGGCTCGCGTCCGGTGGCTGAGCAGATCGTCTGGGTGCGCGAGACGGCCACCTCCTTGCTCCAGCCGCTTCGCCGGCGCTGGGCGCACACGCTCGGCGTCGTCGAGCGCGCGTACGGATTCTCGGGAGCGCTCGCGGCGTCGGACCTCGACCTGCTCGTCTCGGCCGCCTATCTGCACGACATCGGCTACGCGCCAACGCTCGCCGAGACCGGGTTTCATCCGCTCGACGGCGCGCGCTTCCTAAGGGTGTGCGGGTGCGAGCGCCTGGCGTGTCTCGTGGCCCACCACTCCGGCGCCCGAGCGGAGGCGGAGGAGCGCGGTCTACTCGACGCAATCGAGCGCTTCCCTGAGGAGCGCTCGCTCGTCGCCGACGCACTCACGTACTGCGACCTCGCGACTGCCCCAGACGGATCGCTGATGACAGTCCGGGCGCGCCTATCTGATGTCGCAGCGCGCTATGGCGCCGATCATCCGGCGCCGCGCGCGATTGCACGCTCGCGCGACGAGCTCCTCGACCAGGTCAGCAGAGTCTCCGGGCTGGGTTTTGTCCGTCCTACCGCTGGATGACGCGCTCTCGGACGCGCTCGAGCTCGACCAAGCGGCGGAGCTGCATCAGCTGCGAAGTCCGCTCCTCGTCGCCGAGAGCGGAGACCATGCGGGCAAGATCGCCGATCGAGGCGACCGAGGGCCGGACGCCATGTCCGAGCGGCTCGCGAGTAGCGGCACGCCGCAGGTCGTCGTAGCCGCGGGTGCCCATCGGCTCGGGGACGATCTTGAGCTGGCCGTGCTCCGTCTGGAGGTCGATGAGGCGCTCAGCGGCCATCGCTTGCTCGTCGACCCTGAGCTCGCGCCCGTCGGCTCGCTTGGCGCCGATGTCACGCAGGGCGGCATCGAGCCGGCGCAAGTTCTCCGGCCGGGTTGAGGGGACGATGTCGAGATCGCGCGTGATCTCTTCCGTCCCCTGGATCACGCGCGCGAACCCGCCGATCACGATGTACGTGACCCTCTCCCGGTCGAGCGCCTGCAGCAAGCCATAAGGGTCGAACGTTGGCCGCCGCTCAGCCATGCGCGAGTTCCCTCTGGAGTTCGATGAGGCGGCGAAGGGTGCGAAGGGGCGGTTGGTCTTGCGGGCGGTTGAGGGCGGCAAGCATGCGGGCGTGGTCACCGATGGAGGCAACCGCGGGCCGCAGGCGTTGGCCGACCGGCTCGCGGTTGGCGCGCCAGCGGAGGTCGCCGTAGCCACGGGTGCCGGCAGGCTCGGGGACGATCTTGAGCTCGCCAGCATCGGTTTGTAGTTCGAGGACCTGCTGGCGCGCGAGATCTCGCTCCACGCTGACTGTCTTGCCGTCCGCTTGGCGGGCATTCAGCTCGCCGAGCGCAAGTGCGAGACGGCGGAGGTTCCTCTCGTTCGTCGAGGGGACGACGTCCATCCCGTCGGTCAGCTCGTCGGAGCCGTGGATCACCCGCCCGAGCGCGCCGATCACGATGTAGGTCACGTCGTGGCGGTCGAGCGCCCGTAACGCCTGATGGGGGTCGAACGTAGGCCGCTCAGCCACGTCCGGCCTCCCGGTCGAGCTTGCCGAGCATGCGCCGCGCGCGCCGCTCGGGGGAGAGCACTCGGTTCTTGTCGAGCCGCTCGTCGAGCGACGTATCGCGAGGGACGAGCATCAGGGGCAGGTCGAAGCCGCACGCCTCGATGACCGTGAGCATGTTGTCGAACCCCGGCTGGACGGCGCCCTGCTCCCAGCGCGCGATGACCGAGCGCTGCACTCCGCTCCGTTGAGCCAGCTCGTCCTGCGTCAGCCCGGCGCGCAGGCGGGCCTCCCTGATCAAGTTCGCGCCCCGCATATGGCGGATTCTATTGGTACGGGTCATGACCCAGAAGAGGATCGGAGCTTCGCTTGACATGAGAGTTACGACCCATATAAGATACAGAAACCGTGAAAGGGTTGCAAGGTATGCACTGGCAGTGCGGAGAGCGTCCGGTAGGGGTACGCGGAGCCGCGCACGTCAGAACTGCCGTCTCCGTGGCGCTCGCGCCGTTCTCGACCCGGCTTCCCCCTGAACTCCTCGAGCGGCTACGGATCGCCGCTCCCCAGCTCGGTCTGCATCAGAGCGAGATCGCCGCTGCGGCTATCGACGCTCTCCTGAGCGAGGAGGGGTTCTGATGCTCGAGGGCGACCGGCACCCTGTGCGCGCCAGCGACTTCTACGCCGAGACGGTGCTGCCCGCTCTCATGAACTGTCTCGACCGCGCCTTCCCCGAGTTCGGCTGGCGCCGCGATACACGCGGCTGGGTCGCGACGAATGAAGAGCACACGCACACACGCCTCGGCGCGCGCGCCGAGCGCGTCGTTGCGCACGGGCCGGCGCCACGCGGCTTTCTCGTCCACGGGGGCGAGCCGATGCTCTGGACTGCCTACGCGAACGGCGGGGTCGTGCCGCGAGGGGCGGACTTCGTACGGGCGGTGCGGGAGATTGCAGAACGCGCCAGCGTCGACACGGCGCCGCTCGACCGCCCGCAGCCCCGTGACCGGCGTGCGGATCTGCTCCACGACTTCTTCGAGCTCTGCCGCCGCGAGCTCGTCGGCGAGCGTGGCGGCGCCGCGCGCTCCTACCTCGAGCGGCGCGGATTTCCCCAGGAGGCGATCGCGGCATCCGCTCTTGGTGTTGTCCCGGCCTCAGTGGAGACGAGTCGGCTCCTCGAAAGCAAAGGCTATCGACCGAAAGAAGTCGCAAGCGCCGGCGTCCTCGCGGACTCACGATGGCCGGGCAGGCTCTGCGGCGCGTGGCGGAGCGAGTATGGCCGGATCCGAACACTCTGGGCACGTTCGCTAGACACCGACGCGGCGCCCGAGGCGCGCTACCTCTACCTTCGTGGAGCCAGCCGAACGAACCTTCCCCCATACGGCCTCCCCGACGTGCTTGCCGGGCCGCATAACGCGACGCGCGAGATCATCCTCGTCGAAGGCTTCCTAGACCTGCACCAGCTCCGCGCACAGGGGATCGCGAACATCGCCGCCCTCGGCGGAACGTCGATCAGACCGCGGACCTTCGATCAGCTCCATCGCTTCGGCATCGAGACCGTCACCCTTTGCCTCGACAACGACGAGGCCGGCCGCGCCGCGACCGCCCGAGCCGTCGAGCAGTCGGTACGGGCCCAGATCGGCCCCCAGGTCTACGTCATCGACCCGCAGCGCCTCTCGCCATCGACGGACCCAGACGACTTCGTCCGCGCGCGAGGACCGGACGCCTGGCTTGAGCTGATTGCGAGCCGGACATGTGGAATCGAGTGGCGAGCTCAGGAGCTCGTCATCGACGTCACGCGGGAGTCCCCGACACAGGAGCGCCGGTCGGCGCTCGCACGTGCAGGCCGGTGGCTCGGCACGCTGCCGCCCCGGCTCGCGCTTGAGCAGGAGGAGGCGTTGTTTGCGATCGCGGACCGCTGCGGCTACTCGAGTGAGGCGGTGGCAAGAACGTTCAGGGCGCGCTTCTGGAGCCCACCGCAGCGCGCGCGGCAGCCCAGTCGATCCCGAAGCACCGAGCACGTGCTGGAAAGGTGAACAGCCCGATGGACACAGGTGCACACGAGCAAACGACCGACAAGCTTCCTCCCATCACGCCGGACGCTGCGCGGGTGGAGGTCATAGATCGCGTGACCCGCTACCTGCTCGTCGAGGATGTCGCGGAGCGCCTTCGGTGCTCGATCCGCACGGTTCACGAGCTGACGCGCACGAACTCGATTCCACATCGCCGCTTGCCTGGCACCCGCCGTTGCCTCTTCCGCCTCGACGAGCTCGAAGCGTGGGAGAACGGCACGCCGCTTGACGTCACTGAGCTTCCACGTTGCGGCCGTCTTGTCGTACCGCGTCGGGCGGCAGCGTGAGGCCCGCCACGGCCCACATCCCCATGACGCGAGACGCCGCCGTCCGGCGACACCCGCGAACGCGTCCTTCCGCCTCAAACCGAGAACGCGCCGGCCAGTCGTTCGGCGGCGACCTTCTCCGCGCTTCGTGACCAGTGGCCGTACGTGTCGCGCGTGAGCGTGATCGACGAGTGCCCGAGTTGCTTCTGCACCCAGGTGAGCTCCGCGCCGTGCTCGAGCGTGATGCGAGCGAACGTGTGCCGGAACGAGTGGACGTCGCGTTTCCCGCCGCGCTCGCCGATCCGATCGATGCCCGCGCGCTTCATCGCGGCATAGAGCAGATCACGCGCCTCTTCGTTCAAGAGGTGTCCGCCGCCCTCGTGCTCGAACAGGAGCCCCTCATCGAACGGCCCTCGCAGCCTGAGCCATTCCTCGAGAACGTCGGCGGCGGCCGGGACGAGGTCGATCGTCCGCGGCTCCCGGTCCTTGGGTGTCTCGACCTCCTCTCCGCCCGTGAACTGGCGCTCGAGCTGGGCCTCGCGCGCCGAGAGCGAGACATCGGAGAGGCGAAGGCCGGCGATCTCGCCGAAGCGCATCCCCGTCGTGCATGCGAGCTTCATCGCGGAAAGGTATGCGGGCGTATCCGTGAGTTCGGGCCAAAGCCGCGCCAGCTCGCCGTCGGTGAAGTAGCTTGGCCGCTTGCGGTGCGGCTTCGGTTTGGCCGAGGCGTCGAGACGGCGGACAGGGTTCTCGGCGATCAGACCCCGCCGCTTGGCTGCCTCGAAGAAGACGCTCAGCTGCCGGAGATGCTTGGCGAGGGTGGCCTCGGATACGGCGGGTGAGGCCGCATCTTTCCGTCGCCGGCGACTACTCCGCCGTTTCGCGTTCTCGTCCTCGATGTGTCGGAGGAAGGCGAGCACGTCCGTCGTCGACACCTTGCGGATCCGCTTCGCGCCGAACACGGCTTGCGCGTAGGACAGCGTCGTCGCGTACTGGAGCTGGGTGGTGCTCCTCCTGCGAAGCGACTCGAGCCACTCGTCTGCGACCTCGTCCACGGTCGCATTGGAAGGCGGCTCATAGCGGTCCTCGTCGACCTCGACCTGGGTTGCTCGGAGCCTGCGCTCGGCGAGCTTGCGGTTGTGGCCGACCGCCTCGCGCACGAGCTTTCCCTGGACTCGCGTGACCACGTGGTACATCGGCCCCGGTTTGCAGATGCAGCCCGCCGCCGGGGTTGCCTCCTCGAACGACGTCCATGGGCGGCGGAGACCCTCGCGGACGCACTTCCGGGAGTGTCGTGCCTGGAGCGATGCCATGAGCCGTGCTTCCTCGGTCGGGTCCTGGAATCACCCAGAGTGTACGTCATATTGTACGCGCACCCTAGTTTGCTGGGCGATCCTCAAGTAAAAAGCACCGATTTCCGGGACTTTCTGATGGGCCGTGAAGGATTCGAACCTTCGACCTTGGGATTAAGAGTCCCCTGCTCTACCAGCTGAGCTAACGGCCCGGAGGGCGAATCTTAGCCCGCGCCGGTCGGCGGCTTCCCGGTTCCGTCCCACGACGACCCCGGCTTGGAGTAGTCTCGGCACCTTGCGCAAGACCCTCGTCCAACTCGCCGCGATTGGCATCGTCATCGGCGCGCTGGTCACGCTGGTGGCCGTCCTGTTCCAGTGGCTCCCCACGTCGGCGAGCGAAGAGTTCGACCGCATCCAGGACATCTACTGGTTCGCGACCGTGATCTCGATCGTGATCTTCTCGCTCGTCGCCGCGGTCGTGCTGTACGCCGTCTGGAAGTGGCGCGTGTCTCCCGACGACGATCGGGACGGTCCGCCGATCCACGGGAACACGAGGCTCGAGATCGTGTGGACGGCCATCCCGGCCGTGCTCGTCGTCATCCTCGGGGTCGTCAGCGCGGTCGTCCTCTCCGAGAACGGCCAGGCCGGTGAGCGGCCGCTGCAGGTGAAGGCGATCGCCCAGCAGTTCGCGTGGAAGTTCGAGTACGGCGACTACGGGGGGCTCACCTCGGGTGAGCTCGTGCTCCCCGTCGGCGAGCAGGCCGAGTTCACGATGGACGCCCTGGACGTGATCCACTCGTTCTGGGTGCCGGAGTTCGGCCAGAAGATGGACGCCGTCCCGGGCATCGCCACGACGATCCTCGTGACGCCGACCCGCACCGGTGAGTTCGCGGTCGTCTGCACGGAGCTCTGCGGCCTCGGGCACGCGACCATGCGCGCGAAGGCGCGGGTGGTCACACGCGCGGAGTTCGACGCCTGGGTGAAGAAGGAGCAGGCCGCGTGACGGCGACGCAGCACGACACGCACGCGCCTCCGCTGCCGGCCCACCTCGCTCCGCCTCCGCGCGGCCCCGTGTGGCGTCTCGTCTTCGGCCCGGGCCTCGTGCGCGGAGCGTGGATGTTCGTCGCCGGGTTCGGGATCGGCGCGGCGCTCGTGTACCTGCTCCGCACCTGGTGGGGCTGGGACCCCGCCTGGGACAACGAGATCGTCCTCGTCGTCGGGGGGATGACCCTCGGGCCGATCGGCTTCCTCGCCGGGATCGGCGCGTTCGACTACTGGCTCCACTACCTCTCCGGACGCCCGACCCGGCCCGAGGACCACTCCGGCCACGGCGCGCACTCCTGGAGGGACTACTTCCGGGTCAACACCGACCACAAGGTCATCGGCGTCCAGTACCTGGTGACGACGTTCGCCTTCTTCGTGATCGGAGGGCTCGCGGCGATGTTCTTCCGCGCCGAGCTCGCGCAGCCCGGCCTCCAGTTCGTCGACTCGCAGACCTTCAACGGCCTCGTCTCGGCGCACGCGACGCTGATGATCTTCCTCTTCATCATCCCCGCGTTCGCCGGCCTCGCGAACTTCGCCGTCCCGCTGATGCTGGGCGCGCCGGACATGGCGTTCCCGCGGCTGAACGCGCTCTCCTACTGGCTGCTGCCGATCGCAGGCGTCATGTTCGTGGCGAGCTTCCTCGCGCCGGGCGGCGCCTTCGCGGCCGGCTGGACGGGCTACGCGCCCCTCTCCGAGGGTCAGCCGCTCGGGCAGACGTTCTTCAACATGGGCGTCCAGTGGGCGGGCGCCTCGAGCATCCTCACGGCGCTCAACTTCCTGGTCACGATCATCACCATGCGCGCGCCGGGGATGACGTTCTGGCGCATGCCGCTCCTCGTGTGGGCGAACTTCACGACGTCGCTCCTCGTCGTGATCGCGACGCCGTTCATCGCCGGCTCGCAGTTCTTCGTGCTCTTCGACCGGATCCTGCACACGAGCTTCTTCATCCCCGAGGGCGGCGGCTACGTGCTCGGCTACCAGCACATCTTCTGGTTCTACAGCCACCCGGCCGTCTACATCATGATGCTGCCCGGGTTCGGCATCGTCTCCGAGGTCATCTCCTCGATGTCCCGCAAGCCCGTGTTCGGCTACCGGCTGATGGCGCTGTCCCTGATGGGGATCCTCGTGCTCGGCTTCGCCGTGTGGGCGCACCACATGTTCGTCGCGGGCATGGCGGACTGGCTCCGCGTCCCGATGATGGTCACGACGCTCCTGATCGCCGTCCCGACCGGGATCAAGGTGTTCTCCTGGCTCGCGACGCTGTGGCGCGGGCGTATCCACCTGACCACGCCGATGCTGTTCGCGCTCGGGTTCCTGACGATGTTCGTGATCGGCGGCCTCTCGGGGATCTACCTCGGCTCGGTGCCCATCGACATCCACGCCTCCGACACGTACTTCGTCGTCGCGCACATCCACTACGTGCTCTTCGGCGGCTCCGTGTTCACGATCTACGCGGGCGTCTACTACTGGTTCCCGAAGATGACGGGCCGCATGTACTCGGAGACGCTCGGGAAGTGGCACTTCTGGATCACGTTCGTCAGCTTCAACCTCACGTTCTTCCCCATGCACTACGTGGGGCTGCGCGGGATGCCGAGACGCGTGTTCGACTACGACGAGGCGTTCGGCGACCTGAACTTCGTCATCTCGGTCGCCTCCTTCGCGCTCGGCGCCTCCTTCGTCCTCTTCGCCTACAACATGATCACGAGCTGGGTGCGCGGCCCGGTCGCCGACCCGAACCCCTGGCGCGCGAACACGCTCGAGTGGCAGGTGTCGTCGCCGCCGCCGATCTTCAACTTCGACGAGATCCCGCAGGTCGTGGGCGGGCCGTACGAGTACGGCGTTCCCGGCGCTCGTCACGCGATCCTGCGACCGACTCGTGAAGCGCAGGAGGTTCCCGCGTGACCGAAGCGGCCGCCGTGCTCGTGGTCGCCAACGAGACGCTCGTCGGGACGGAGCTCGTAGACGCTCTCGAGCGCCGTGCCGAGACAGGCCCGATCCGCGTCACCGTCGTCGCGCCCGTGACGCAGCCGCGCGAGGGCTACGTCGTCTACCGTGACTCGCGCCGCGCCGCCGCCGGGCGGCGTCTCGAGAGAGTGCTCTCGACACTTCGCGACGCCGGGATCCCCGCACACGGCGGCGTCTTCGACGACGAAGCCCTGGCGGCGGTCAGGGACGTCCTCGCGTCCGAGGAGATCGACGAGGTGGTGGTGTGCACGCACCCGCAGACGAAGTCGGGCTGGCTGCGGCGCAACCTCGTCGACGAGATCCGCCGGGCGGCCGGCGGGCGCCCCGTCACGCACGTCGTCTCGGAGTCGGCCCTGCGCGCGGGAGCGAATGTCCTCGTCGTCGCGAACGAGACCGTCCTCGGTGACGCGTTGCTCGACCGGATCCGGGCCCGGGCGAGGGCGGGCCCTGCGAGCTTCCTCATCGTCTCGCCGCAGAGCGATCCGGCTGCTGCCGCGCATCCGGAGGCCGAGCGCCGGCTTCGCGCCGCGCTCTCCCTCCTCCGCTCCGAGGGCATCGACGTGCACGGCCAGATCGCGCATCCGGACCCGTTCACCGCGGCGCTCGAGGCGATCGAGGACGACCGCACCGACGAGATCATCGTCTCGACGTTCCCCGGCGAGCGCTCCGGCTGGCTCAGGCGCGACCTCGTCGGCCGGCTGCGGTCCGAGACCGGCCTCCCCGTCGATCACGTGGTCGCCGGCTCGGTCGAGGTGGAGTCGTGAGCGCGCACGCCGAGGCGCACGAGCACCACGGGCCTCCGCTCGCCAATCAGAGCTCGCGGGTGGATGCGCGCGTGCTCGGCATGCTCCTCTTCATCGGCTCGGAGATCATGCTCTTCGGGTCGTTCTTCGCTGCGTACTTCTTCATCCGCGTCGTCAACCCCGATGCCTCGACGATCACGCCTGACGCGTGGCAGTTCTGGCCTCCCTGCAAGGAGCCGCCGGTGGACGGCAAGTGCGTCGCGGGCCAGTACGAGTTCCCGGTGTTCGTCGCGGGCGTGAACACGGCGATCCTGGTGACGTCGAGCTTCACGATGCACTGGGCCCTGCAGTCGATAAAGCGGGGCCAGCGTCCGGCGTTCCTCGCGGGGATGGTGCTCACGTTCCTCATGGGGCTCGCCTTCCTCGTCACCCAGGTCATCGAGTACCTGAACGTCGGGTTCAACACCGGCGACGGCGCGTTCGCCTCCGTCTTCTTCGGCCTCACGGGCCTGCACGGGGCGCACGTCTTCGTGGGTCTCAGCCTGCTGGGCATGGTGATCATCCGCGGCTTCCGTGGCCACTACTCGCCCGAGCACCACCACGGCGTCGAGCTGCCCGGGATCTACTGGCACTTCGTGGACATCATGTGGATCGTCGTGTATACGACCGTCTACCTCCTCTGAAGCACATGCGCGTTCAAGGACACCCGGCGATGGCGGCCGCGAAGCGGACGCCTTCAGGGATCTTCGGGCCCGCGGGCCAGTAATGGAGAGCCCGTTCCGGAGCGAGGCGGCGGCGTTCCGGTTCCTGCTGGTCACGCTCGGCGCGTTCGCTCTGATCGTCATCGCCGCGTCGATCGACACCGTGCTCGGCTTCGTGACGTGGATCGTGCTCTCCGCCGCCGCGGTCTGGGTGTACCTGCGCCAGCGCGGGCCTGGTCCGGCCCGGGAGCACGTCGAGCACGTCGGCGGCGCCGACCAGCGCCGCGTCCTCGTGATCGCGAGCGAGACCATCGGGCGTGAGGAGCTCGTCAGCGCGATCGGGACGCGGGCGCTCGCGGAGAAGACGAGCTTCCTCGTGGTGGCCCCGGCACTTACCAGCCCGGTGAAGGCGTGGGCGAATGACGAGGACCCCGCCCGGGCCGCGGCGCAGGAGCGGTTGGACGCGATGCTCGAGCGGCTCACCTCGGCTGGGATCGAGGCGACCGGGCAGGTGGGAGACAGCGACCCGCTGGTCGCCATCGAGGACGCCGTGCACACGTTCCATCCCGACGAGATCGTCATCTCCACCCATCCGCCCGGGCGGTCGCGCTGGCACGAGAAGGGCGTCGTCGAGTCGGCGCGCGCACGCTTCGACGTCCCGGTCGCGAACGTCGTCGTCGGGGGCGAGGCGACCTCCGGCTGACGGGAGGCTGGAATGGTGAGGCGCTGAAGCGCCTCACCGCGCCGAAGCGCCTCAGCCGGCTGAGCGGGGCGGGGTGCTTCAGCACACCGCCGCCCTTAAGCCCTTCCGGGGCAGGGTGCCCAGCGGGGCGGGGTGCTTCAGCGGGGCGGGGTGCTTCAGCGCCCCGCCGCCCTTCAGCTCTTCCGCCCCCGCAGGCCTACTTGCCCG
>CAZMUG010000061.1:0-1160 GCA_964569165.1 uncultured Gaiellales bacterium | reverse complement strand
TGACGCGGATGCCGTGCGGCCCGAGCTCGGCCGCGATCTGGCGGGTGAGGCCGACGATCGCCGCCTTGGTCGCGGCGTAGTGGACGCCGACGATGCTGGAATAGTGCTTGCCCGCGACCGACGAGACGTACTCGGCGACCGCCTGGATCTGCGCCTGGTCGAGCGAGCTCTCGAACGAGGGCATCGCTCCCATCCCGTTCGTCACGCGATCCGTGACGAGCTCCCGCGACGGCTTGGCGTCGTCGAGGTTCGGGCCCACGGCGCCCGACGTTCCCGCGTCGGCCAGCGTGTGGCAGCTCCCGCACGACGTCGTGAAGATCGTCTTGCCGTCGGTCGGCTTCTCTGCCGTGACCCCGGTTCCGGCAACCGCGCCGACGTAGGCGGCGATGTCGTCGATCGCCTGGTCCTGGTCCTCCACGCAGAAGGCGTCCCCTTCGACGTCGTCACAGCTCGGGAGCGTCTCGTCCGCAGCGGGCATCCCGGGCGCCCCCGTCACCGGGGCGGTCACGGGGATACGAATCTGCTCGGCGACGACCTGCGTGAACGTGGCCGACGTCATTCCGGACTCGCGCGCCTGCGCGAACGCATCGTCCAGGTCAGGGCCGACGGTTCCCGACGTGCCCGCGTCCGCCAGCGTGTGACAGCCGCCGCACCGGTCCACGAAGAGCTTCTTTCCCGCGCCCTGGCTCCCGCCGCTGACGTACCCGCCGGTCCCGCAGCCGGCGAGCACGAGCGAGGCCGCGGCCGCACACGCTGCGATCAGGACGGGGGCGAGCCTCACGGGGGGCGAGTCTAACCATGTCCTGCCCCGGCAGGATCGCCAACTCTCCGCGCGAACCGCGCCTCGCCGGGCTCAGCCCACGTCGCCGGAGGCGCGGAGCTGCTTCAGCAGCCGCTTGACCTCAGGGGCCGTGGGATCGTCGGGTGCGAGCTTCAGGAACCTCTCGTAGGCCGCGATCGTCGTCTGCTTGTCGCCGGTCGTCTGGGCGGCCTGCGCGAGCTCGAGCTGGACGCTCGGATCCCGTGGCAGGGCTTCGGCGATCTTCTTGTACGAGGCGACCGCGCGCGCCGCCGCGTCCTGTGCCTCCCCGTAGGCCGCGGAGACGTCGTCGTCGTAGAGCGACGTGACGGCGTTCGTGACGGGGTCGGGAGTCGGCGTG
>CAZMUG010000060.1:0-14502 GCA_964569165.1 uncultured Gaiellales bacterium | reverse complement strand
CGGCTCGAGTTCCGGTGACGAGAGCACCGAGGTCATGTTCACAGTCCGTTCAGTAACATGTTGAGAACATGAACGGATGAGGTGCTGTCGAACCGCGGAGTGGAGTCCGGCCCACCCCTTGACTTCACCCATGAACGACATTTCAAGGCGGGTTGCATCGGCGTAGTCGTAGTTGTTCGGGTAAGGTGGTGACGAAATGACCAGGTTGGCCCAACACTCCGGGACGCCCTCACACGTACGTGCATCGGAAGTGAGGAACAGTGCCCTTGGAGAATGGAGGTGCGTACCGGTAAGCATGTCGGAGTGGAAGACATCACAGGTCTCTCGAAACGCCACGGACGCATCAACGCCACGCTTACTCTTGTTGGGAAGGACGTACTGCCAGGGAGCGGTCCCGACAGTCGACACTCGGCGGAGGATACTGACAAGAGCGAGCCAGATGAGGTCTGAGGCCGGTGTCCCATCGGACTCGTACTCGACCGCACGGCGGAACCGGTCCAACTGCAGCAACTGGTCGTCTGCGAAGCACTTGCGAATCAGTGGCGGATAGTGTTCGACGCTTCCCTTGAGTTTGCCCGCGGCTCTAAAGGTCGACTCCACCTTGCTTCTGAACAACACTGGGTCGGAACGCCACTGCAACTTCGCCTGACAGACTCTTGCAACGAAGGGGTGCGAGTCGATACCCAAAGCCTCGGCCCCTTCCGCTTCCGCGGCGATAAGCGTGGTACCCGAACCTGCGAATGGGTCGAAAACACGAAGAGACTCGCTCCTTCTTTGTGAAATAACGGACTGGACCCAGGCCGCGGAGAACCCCGCGCTATAGCGGAACCAGCGGTGGACAGGAAGAGACATATTGTTGACGAACGTAGACGACGCCTCCTCCGCGACGACGGCGGGGCGGCGGAAGTCGAACAGCTCCACTTGACGAGCGTTACTCAACAACGGCGATGCCTCCAGACGAAGCGTAGAGTACCACAGACTCGGCGGACTGCGACGCCTCTCAAGGTCCCCAAAGGGTGGGTCGCCGCCCGAGCGAGTAAGAGAAAAGCCCCGCCGGAGCGGGGCTCGTCTCTGCCTACAGCTCCGCCTCGAAGTAGCAGGAGCCGGTGCGCTTCACGCAATCGTGGATCTTGCGCCCGAGTTCTAGGCGGGCATACCACTCAAGGAGGTCGTGAACCTCCGTCTCGGCGATACCCAGCGCCTCCGCGAGCATCCCGTCGTTGTAGCCGTTGTGGGCCGAGAAGAACTCGTCCAGCTTGGCACGGTAGCCGTTCAGGTTCGCGACGCACTTGTCCAAGCCCTGCTCAATCGCGGGCAGGTCCTCCTTCGTGAAGCCATAGTCAACAGAGTTAGGCTCTATCAGACACCCGCCGAAGAACTCGGGGTCGTTAGACGGTTGCACGGCGAACCAGAACTTTCCGTCAATATCACCGCTGTAATAACGTCCCATATTCTTGGTCTCTTGCTCGGCTCGACCATACCGAGGGAGCACTTTCGCTCCGCTCGAAGGGGAGCCTCGCAAGTCAACCTGGAACTGGCGGCTTCCCATTCAGCCGAAGGCGGTACAAATCGGGAGGTTGACCAGGGGCTACCCTGAAAAGAGCGGCGATGCTCACTCGGAAATAGGCGGCGCCCCCGCGCAGCGGGGAGGGTGGGAAATATAGAATCTGGCGGAATTAGAGAATCCCCTTCGTCTTGTCAATTCCCAACAGAGTTTTACGCTTAAGTCAGCAACTTTGAGAAAGGAGCTGGCTGATGGTGATTCTCCATTTTCGGGACCAGACCACGAAAGGCGAACGGGTGGAATTCGTCCGCCCGTGCCGGAATTGCCGGGACATCGGGTCCCTGGTGATTTCGAACGGACAGCAGGGCGTCGTGGTGCATTTCGAGCACCAGTCCGAAATCGGCGCGCTCATCTCCCAAATCAGAAAGGAGTGTGGCGATGGCGCACAAGTATGAGTACGACGTGGTGAAGCGCGAGGTCACGATGCCGATGGTCCTGGGGTTCTTCGGAATCGAACTCCAGGAGCGCGGCAAGACGCTCCGCGGCCAGTGCCCGTTCCAGGATGGCTCCGGGCATGGCAAGGACGCGTTCATCGCGTTCCCGAACGGCTGGCAGTGCCACTCGTGCGGGAAGAAGGGAAACGTCCTCCGCTTCGTAGCGGAGAAGCTCGGACTCGCGTCCGACTGGGAAGCGGCGAAGTGGTGCTACGAGACATTCGGGCTGGATGGTTCAGTTGCCGACAAGCCGTCGACGACTCCGAGGCCGGAGCCGAAGGCGCAGGCCGAGAGCGACCATGTTAACCGTCCGGTTGAGATGGTGGACAAGGCCACAGAAGCCGAGGAAGTCAACAAGCCACTAGCTTTCACGCTCCGAGGCATCGACGCGACGCACGCGTTCCTCGAGACCCGGGGCTTCAAGCCTGTCCATGCGGAATACCTGGGGGCGGGCTACTTCCCCGGCAAGGGCTCGATGGCCGGCCGGTTTGTCTTCCCTATCCACAACGAGAAGGACGAGCTCGTGGCCTACGCAGGCCGAGCCGTAGAAGGCGGTCTCGAGCCGCGCTGGAAGCTGCCGGAGGGCTTCAAAAAGGGCCTGGTGCTCTACAACCTGAACCGGATGATGAGAGGCGACTTCGACCAAATCGTGGTCGTGGAGAGCTTCTGGGGCGTCCTGGCCTGTGTCCGGGCGGGTATCCTGAACTCGGTGGCCATCATGGGCCGGACCATCTCCGAGGCTCAGCTCGAGCTCCTGTCCGGCTTCCGGGAAATCACGCTCGTGATGGACGGGGATGAGCCGGGGCGAGAAGCCAGCCGAGAGAACGCCAGCAAGCTCCTCAGTCTCGAACTCCGGATGCTGAAGGTGGTCTACCTGCCGGACGGCGAACAGCCGGACACGATTCCGGCGGAAGAACTCGCACGGGTTATCAGCTGATAACCCGCCGAGAGAAAGTTGACGAGGGGGGCGCGTTGCCCCCCTTTTCTATTCCTTCTTGCCCTTCTTCTTCGGGCAGGTGCGGGCATTGTGGCCGGTCTCCCCGCAAATGCTGCAGATCCGGCCGGTAGGCGCAGTCTTGACGGCCTTCGCGTAGTAGCCCAGCTGAGCCAGCTGGTCGTCGAACTCCTTCATCGCGGCTTTCTTCTGCTCCAGAATGTCTTTGATGAGTTCCATCTTCTGAGCCGCGAGTTTTTCCTGCTGTTCCAGGAACTTGTCGAGTGCTTCCTTCTTTGCCACGGGCTTATCCTCCAATTCCGGAGAGATTAGCACGGGCGGGATCGCCGGTTCAACTTTCTGTTCCGAAGTGGTCTGCCATCCGTTTTTGAACATCGCCATAGGTCTTCCTCCTGTTTGGGGTCGGGGCGAATGCCCTGACCTGAATGGGTTTCTGGGGGATGTGCCGTCTGACGGTATTTACATAAAAGTGAAAATCCTCCGTCCGGGTGAGGGCGGTTGCGGAAAACTCCTCACCGAACTCCCTGGCGAATATCTCCGCGTCCTCCCGGCTCACCCGGTAGATGACCTGGCTCCCGCAATTCGTGAGTATCAGGTGCCGGGTCTGTTCCGGCAGGGAACTGAAGCTCTGGGTTCCGAGCGCGAGGCATCCGCCGTACTTGCGCGACTCGTTCAGGTAGACGGAAACATCTGCGATGACCACCTGGAACTCGTCGTAGTAGGCGAAGCTCTTGGGCGGGGTCTCGCCCCGGGAGAGCATTTCCTGCCTGGAGAGAAGCGCCTGCTGGTGCTTGAAGGCGACCACACCTCCGATGAAAGCCGTGTTCGGCCGGCCGATTCTCGCCTGGGAGAGGTTGAAAATGAGGATGGCCCGGTTGTCGATCGCTTCCCGGAAGTTCAAGGACCTCTTCTTGCTGAAGATGGCCCGCAGGACGGGCTCGTTCACGAACTTGTTGAGCTTGTTGAAAACGGGGGCGGACTTCTCCGTGCGCATGCGCTTATCCCAGTCCCCGTCGTAGGTCTCCTTGAAATAGGCAAGGGTCTCGGGGTCTTTCACCCGGGCGAGCACCTGCTTGCGGAACTTCTGGGAGCGCAGGAACCGCTGGGCAAGGGGCAGAGTCGGCAGATCGTAGGAGTCCTGAAGGGCAATCAAGGTGAAAGTCAGGATGTCGTCAGTCTGCGGTCCCCAGCCCTGGGGCCAGGTCTTCTCAATCAGGTCCTTGATCTGGGCGCGAGCGAGAGCCCGGTCCGGGTGGTCAAACGGATTCAGAGAAAGAGGATTCCTGGCGAGCGGGTCGAAGTAGATGACGTCGTTCAGCCGGTGCTTGGGAATTCGGTTGGCGACTTCCTCCGCAAGCGGCCCGTGCGGGTCGACAACCAGGACGCTGTCGCCGGCCTCCATACGCTCCGTGATAGCGCTTACAAACAAAGTGGATTTTCCTGTTCCAGTCTCGCCGCCAATGAAAAGGTGGCGCTCCGGCTCTATGGGACACCAGTGCGTCTTGTCTTGTTCTCTATATGCCGGGTCATAGCCGATGTATTGAATCATTGCCTTGTTTTCCGTCGCCCCCTCCGCCAAACAGGAACTCTTACGGGAGAGGTCAAGAGCGGAGGGTAGCGTTCGGAATTACGGATATTTCGATGAATCTCCGTGTGCCGAATTAATTGTACCTAAGCGTCAGAGAATGAGTAGAGCTCTCCCTTCTGGAAATCTGGCGGGGCAAGAAATATCTTCCCAGATGGCTCGGACACTAGTTTGTCGTAGCTCGTAATCCAGAATCGCCAGTCGTTGAAATCGCCTCCCTGGGCCTTGAGTCTGCCGGCGAAGTTCTGTGCCTTCTCCCACGTCTTGAAAGTCCAGCTCACCCGGAAGTTGTCGAGGTCAGGGTGGAGCTTCTTGAAGCGGTTGGTTTTGAAATACTCGAGGTAGCGTTCCGCCTTATCCAGGTCGGACATCGTCTCAGTTTCCCGGCTCTTGCTGGCGTTGGAGCGTTCGTGCTCGTGCAGGAAGCCGGCCAGGTCTCCATCTACCTGCAGGGCGTATCCGAGGTCGGGCTTCACGCCGTCCTCGAGCTGGTGTTCGTGAATCTTCGTCCAGGCGGCCTTCTGAGAAGAGAGAATCGCGAGGCGAATCCTTACAACCTGGTAGTCGTGGGTAATCGTGCTCCGGCCACGCCGGGGTCGGATGATCGTGTTTCCGTCCCCTACGCCGAACTCGTCATACCCGTAGTCAAGGCCCTTCTGGGTCAGATACCAGATTTTCCGGCCGATGAGCGGATTCGTGTCGGACTCTATGGCGTGGCAGTCGGCGAAGCCGAGCTCCTGGAGAGCCCGCATGCGCCGGCGGATAATCTGCGGGTCGTTCCTTCCCGCTACTTGGCGTCCAGTGAGAATAACCAGGTCTTCCGCCGTTAACAGGCGGTTGTCCCAGAGGTGTTTGAGGATTTGTATGTCGCCTTTCGCAAACATACCTTAACGATACAATGTTGAAATGTACCGTCAAGATACGAAGCGGAAGGAACGGATTAAGAAGATTCATCCGGTTTCTTGGTCTTGGCAGGGACTCTATTGGTTTTCGTCCGGAAGGTCTTCTTCTTATCGGGGTCCGGCTGGGCCTGGAGGAACTTCTGAACCTTCTGGTCAAAGAGCAGGCGGGATTCTTCCACTCTCGCCTTGGCTTCCTGAAACGGCAGGGCTCCACTCTGCCGGATACAGCGGTCAATGAAGTTCTGAAGCACCTCCGGCTTGATGTGAACCTTGTTTACGTATTCCACCTCGCCAATCTCAGGCTGGTCGTCCAGAATCTTCACAACGCAATTGCGCTGCTTCTGGGCCATCAACTTCTCGGCCGACATAGACACCTTCTCGTCCCGACTGCGAACCTCTGCGCCGGACTTGGCTGGCTTCTGGACTGGCTTCAAAAACGGGATCGTCGTAGTCCCGTGAACCTCGGACTCCGACTCGCCCTCGAACTCGCTGTCGGACTCAAAACTGTTTTGGCCGCCGCTCTCTGTTCCATAGTCGCCGTATGCCCCGTGAACCACTCCGGCCATCTCTACTCCGCCCTGGCCTTGGACTCTGCCGTTTCCGTGGGAACTGGAATGCCCGTGCGACTCGTGGTGCACCTCCCGGGTCTCCTCCACGTACCGGGTCTCGAGGTGGTAGTAGGTTTCCACAACCTGCCGCTCGTTAATCCGGTGGAGCATCATCTCCTGCGCGAGCTCGGCTGCTGCGGGATAACGGAGTCCTCCGAAGACAACTCGGATTTTCGCGTTCGTCAGCACGGAGTCCAGAACTTCCGGCTGGCGGTAGAGGTGCATCATCCTCTGGTGCGCCATTATTAGGTGAAGCCCGCCCTTGCGGACTGAGTCGAGCATTCCGGACATGTCGGAGGTGATGTACTCCTGGAACTCGTCCAGGTAGAGGTAGTAGGGCGACGGGGGCGGGTCTGACGCCCTCCGCATTGCCGCTTCAAAGAACTCGTTGAGGAGTAATGCGGCAAACACCCTTGCCGCTTCCATAGACAGGTAGTCGGAAATCCGGAGGTTAATCAGGAGGATTGCTTTTTGCCGGATTATCTCGGCAACGTCCAGAGTTGCCGGACGCAGAGAAGTGGAGATGCGGATTGACTCCTGAGCCACAAAGCGGAGGAGGCGATTGGTGGTGCTCTCCGTCTGGTCCTGCCACCTCGTCAGAGAGGTGATGGCGTTCATATCCTCCCAGAGTTGCCTTGCCGTATTCGTCTGGAGCTGGCCAAGGGCGTATTGCCGGGTTTCCTTCCTGCCGAATCGGAGGAGAGTGAAAGCGTTGTAGAGATTCTCGTCCGCTTCAATCAGGAAGTGGTAGAGCATCCGGCAAATGCGCTCCATCCTTGGGGTCTGGTCGGTGTTCTCCATGCCCCAGGGTTTGGTGGTTGCCGAGATGCGGTTCTCTACCTGCGTGGAAACATCCCCGACCCGAGGGGAGAAGGGGTTGAAGCCGAGCAAGAAATCCGGCTTCGAGAGGTTCAGAAGAACGACTGGCCGGGGCGGATTGACCCTCGCGGCGTAGGCCAGGACCTCGTGATAAAGCGTGCCGTGCCAATCTATGAGACAGAGAGGATTGCCGCGCCGGATATCCTGCCGAATCATGGACTCCATGAGCTTGGACTTGCCGGTCCCGGAAGCTCCGATAATGTGGGTATGCGTCCGGGCGCGGTCTTTGTCGAGGACGGATATCTTCGTGCCGTTAGGCGAGGTTGCGATGTCCATAACTCATCCCCAAAAAGGAAGGGGGAGCTCTAGGCTCCCCCCAGGGTCTCAGCTCTTGAAGCCGCGCTTCTTCCAGCCGGCGGCGTAGTCCGTCCGGTCGTGCCCGTCCTTGGGCGGACGATAGTGCTTGGGGGTGGTGAAGACGTTCCAGGGCTTGAGGAACGACTTCTGCTGGAACCCGGCATCCTCGTAGCGATTCTGCCGCCCCCGGTCCTTGTACCCGTCCCAAAACGACCTGCTCTGTTTTCCAGCCATATCGGCCTCCTTTCAGCAATCATTGTGAAGATTGCTAATGTGTTTCGGAAGCCGAGAAAGGGCAAAGAACATCCGCCGGTTCCGTTCAATTTCAACTCCAGTTTTCGCCAACCAGCCCTGAGCGGTAGCGAACCCCGGTAGGGGCGACCGAAGGTCGGGTAGGTCTCATCAACGATAGGAAGCCCAAGCAATAGCGCAGGGGCGTGCGATAGCACGAATGAGACCTACCCGACGTTAGGCGGGGCTGGTTGGCGCTACAGTCCAAGGGGCGATAAGCCCACGCTAGAGAAGCAGTTTCGGCCATTCGGCCGCTCCGTGCCGGGGGGTGCTTCCGTCCACCGCCGCAACGATAGGCGCGATATACGCTACTCTGAGAGCGGACGGGACAGAATCTTGGTCCTCTCTTCGAAGAACCCCTGCTCCAACTCCTGTTTGAATTGAGGATTCTGAGCGACTTCACCCGCGTATGTGTCGAGTGCTTTGCGCTTTCGCTGTTCCAGGGACGCTAAGTCTCGTAGACGGTCCTCGATCGTGTATCTTCCAAAGGCGTGTACATTGCTGGCTGTGGAAGCAGAAGACTGTTGCGCAAGCTTCTCCCGACGCTCTAATTCTGGGAGTATGTCCTGTAAGAACTCCTTGCGCCTGGTACGCAGTTCGTTGATGTGTGGTATGCCACCGAGAGTCGAGAATATGCCCTGAAGACGGGTCATAATCCCATCTAAGGAATCCTCATCTTTGGCCCGCTCAGTCTGGGCTATGTCTCTTTCTAGTTCCTTAATTGTTAACCGCGCCTCTTGAGCCGTCCATGACCTGTTTCTAAACTCACGCTCTTCTTGTTCTATCTGCGCTTGGACTTGTTCAGGAGATAAATCATCCTGGCGCGGCGGTCTGGACTTTCTACTAGAAAACAAACCCATACTGCCTCCTGAAGACACATCACTCCGTGATACGTCTCCTGTCTATCTTCAACCTCTCCTCGAAGAACCTCTGTAGAATCTCGTCTTCAAATTCCGGGCGCTTCTTGATGTCTTCGGCATGGCGCTCCAATGTGAGTCGTTCGCGTTCCGCGAGCGCGGCGAGGTCCCGAAGCTTGTCTTCAAGAGTGTACTTCTCCTCCACACTATCCTGAGGGTCATGAGCGACCGGCAGAATCTTGGCAACGAACGTGTCGGCCGAGAAGCCCTTCACTTTGGGAGGGTACATATACCCGCCTGTCTCATACTTCTGACCGAGAATGATGTTCTCAATATGGTGGTGAACCCCAAAGAGGTAGGGCTGCACGGCAACATAGGAGGCAGCCCAAGATTGAATCAGGGCGCTGACTCGTTCTATCGCGATATTCTCCGGCTCGCTTCCCTCGTAGTTATACCTGATAACCGCAAGAGCGTAGCTGCCATCCTGGGCGCGCAGTCCGACGTGGAATATCTTCACCCCATCATCCTCCGCAAGGCGCGCTTCAGCACCCAGCCCGGGATGAGGAGGGTCATGTACGCGCGCTTGCCCGGCTTTGGTTCGGAGAGCTTAACGCAGTCGGCCTCGTGACGGAACAGTTTCCGCACAAGATCGTCTGAGCGGTTGAGAATGGAGGCGACTTCCGGGACGGTGTAGAAACGGGTGTCGTGGATGAACGATAAGTTGTCGGTTTGCGAGAACACAGGCCACTCCCTTCGGAATGGCGCTCTGTTCTCTTCGGGGCTGGGCCCGGCGCTCCTCCAACTCTCAGCTAGGAGCCAGGAGTCGGCGACTTCGGCCATTGGCCGGAGGAGCTTGAGACAACCGAGGTCTTGGCTGCTGGAGAGGCAGCTGTTCCTCCAAGCGCTCAATCTGAGCGAATTTTCCGATCGACCGGAAAACCCTGTCAAGCACTTTCTTCGTGGGGCTGATTTGGGGCTACGCGGGGCGGAACGACAGGATTGAGCGGATTCCGAGGAAGGCCAAGAGCCGTAAGTTCTTTGTCTAGAGCGTTTGGGGAATGTTCGAATCCCCCCCTCTCCGCCATTCCTTCCAGAGAATCACGCGCATTCAGCAAGAGTGAGGCCGCTCGAACCGCCGGAGGCGCAACTGCCGCTGGAGTCCCGCTGCCGGCATGAGATTGGCGCGGCGACGTGCCTACGCCCCCCGGCTTATGCCGGTCCTCACTTGAGCCGATATTCAGGAAAGCTCGTTTCAGGCCTCATACGTTGACGTCACCGCGGGGTGTTCCACAGAACGCGGCGGGGGACTTGATCAACCACGGGAGGATCGATCATGACGGGGAAGGGAACCAGAGTACAGCCAGCGATTCGCCTGACTGTCGGCGTCGCGCTCATCCTCCTCTCAGTACCTTCCTTTCGGGCTGACGCTGTGCCGTGGGTGTTCCATGGGATCGACGATCGGATGCTAGCCGTCGCCGTGGCGGTCCTTGGGTGCTGGGCCGCGTTTGACGGTGTTCGTGGGATTATCAGAGCGCGCAACGCGGCCAGGTAGGTTCCTTGCTGCAACGGCCGTGACTTCGAATCACCTCCGGACCGGCATGATGGCGGGTGCGGGGGCGCGCTGACCGGCAGGTCACCGGACGGTTGGTTTCCGCCGGTGACGTGGGTATGATCGTCCCGTGGCCACCAGCCTTCGCGAACCCGATTCCGTGCGACAGGCTGCGCTCGAGCGCATCGTTCGAGCAGTGTCGGCCTGGCATCCTGATCAGGTCATTCTGTTTGGATCGTCAGCGCGAGGCGACGCACGCCCCGACAGCGATCTCGACGTGCTGGTCGTCCTCCCGACCGACGCACTCGTGACACGAGACATCGTGGTGGACATGCGGCTCGCCATCGGTACCCTGCCGGTAGACTACGATCTCGTCGTCACCTCGCGCGCCGAATTCGCGTGGCGCCGACACTGCGTGGGTGCCATCGAGTACCCGGCTGCTCACGAAGGCGTTCCGTTGTATGGCAGCTGACAACCGCCCGCTTCTTCTGGCGCTGGAATGGGTCCGAGCTGCCGATCGGCAGCTGGAGCTGGCCCGGGCCGCCGCCGAGCGCCGGATGGGGAACGAAACCGTGTCGTTGGCGGCGGCAGCAGCGGAGCGCTACCTCAAAGCTACGCTGGCGCAGGCGAATGAGGCCTTCGAATACACGCACAATATCGACCGGCTGTTCGGAAAACTCGCCCTGGACGTGCAGTCTGCGCTCGCGTCGGCATTCACACCGCGCATCCGTCAGCAGCTTTCGGACGGCGGCACAGTGGCGCGGTACCCTGGCGGGCCGGCGTACTCACTCGAGGCGGCACGGGGTGTCCTCGCCGCGGTCGAGGCCGCCAGGCTGGCTCTGCGAGCGGTTCGTCCGGCGCTCTTCCAGGATGACGGCGTCACTGAATAGAAGACCGTTGCGATCGCTTGTTGCACCGCCGATCTGGAGATAATCCGCTACCCGGCGACCATTCCACGCCTGTGGTTCAGCCGGACTCCGCCCGCCGGATCTGGTCGCCGAAGTCCGCGGCATCCCATCGGTTCGTACTGAGGCCCATCTGGGGGTTCGTGGCGAGGCTCACGCCATGCCACCCTACCGTTCTGGCCCCTGCGGGTAGTAGGTCACCAGGTAGCGAGAGTGAGCGCGCTCGCGCCATCGTGTTGAGACGGACTGTTCGAGCCCGCCCAGTCACGCTGCTCGAGTCGAGTCAGATTCCACTTTGAGCAAGCTCGGCATCGCATATCTTCGGTCTAGTAAAGGTACCCGCGCCTTGCTGTGACCGAGTAGCGCCTTCCCTTGACCTTCACCTGAATCGGGTGCCAACCTCCAGAGGAAACTCCGCGCGGCACGTAGCTCAAGACGTAACGATGGCGGAACTCCTGGATGATTTGAACGAACGCGTCCCGCAGCCGTTCGCTTCGCTGTGCGTTGAACACTCCCCCGCCAGTTTCGTGAGCGAGGATCCGAAGGAACGACTCCGGTCGGGTGAAGGCACGCGGGTGCGGGGGTGGGAGCTGTATCCCCGACCGGAAATCGAGTCGGTAGTCGGGTGGTTGACGGTCATCTGCATTCAGCACAGCTGCGTACACGACGGCGTCGTTTCGGCGGGCGGCGTCAATAACCATCTGGGCGGGGAGCCAACTGGAGCTGTCCGTGCCGTCACTAAGGACAAGAATCAGCGAGCGATCTGGCCCACCGTCGCGCAACGTCAACGCTGCATAGACCGCGTCGTGCAGCGCAGTCCCGCCCCCCGCTTTTGTCAACCCGATGGCCTGAATCACCCTGGGTCGATTGGTCGTCCACGCGACCGGCAGTTCCAGCCCTGCGGTGAACCTCAGTAAGGCCACACGATCGGTTGGGGTCAGGAATCGCATGAGATCGGTTGCGGCGTTCTTCAAGTGTTCCAGGGCCTCGCCCTGGACGCTCGTGCTGGCATCGAGCACCAGTGTCACCCTCAGCGGCACCTCCTCGGTGGTGACGCTGCTCACCTCTTGCACAACGTCGCGGTCACGCAACTCAAAATCGTCCGCAGTCAGGCCGATGATCGGACGGTTGCCCTCCAAGACAAGAACGTCGACCCGGACAGCGTCGACGCTCATCTTGAACGTCTGCGGGATGACCATCGCGAAGGCCAGGACCGCCGCCCAGCAGGGTTTCATCGCCGTACCTCGTCTCTCAGTACTCCGAGTCGCTTGGCGGCAACGCCCGGTGGTTCGACGTTGTACCACCAGCGGGGATCCTGTCCTGATCGGGCCCCGCCCGTCAGCAGATCGTTCAATACGGCTCGAGCTTCTTCTGCTCTGCCTGATCGCTGGAGGACCTGACTGAGGGCGACACGTGCCCCCTGCCCATCTGGAAACTTCGCAGTGGCTGTGCGGTAGGCGTCGGCAGCCCCTGCCAGATCTGACTGGCGCTCGAGCAGGCCGCCAACGAAGAGCGCCGCAAGGTATGCCGTCGCGCTGTCAATGTCAGTCCTCAGAAGCTCGCTGAAAATGCGCTCGGCGTGCCTGTCTTCACGTCGTAGGGCATACACACGCCCAAGGTGAAGCCGAATCGTGTCATTGCGTGGGTCCAGGGCGTTTGCGCGGCTTAGCCACCTGAGGGCATTGTCCAGATGAGACTTGCGCTCCGTCAGGACTGCGGCTACGGTCATGTCGTAGGAAGGCCAGCGCCGCCGCATCCCTGTGACACCAGTCCATGCGTGGTCTGTCGCCCGCGATTCTGCGAGCGTCCCACTCTCGAACAGAATCACGGCGTCGTCTGTCAGCCATTCGCGTGCCATTACCAGCAGCGATTCAGCCAGATCCGGTGTCTCCAGATCGCGGAGTTGGCGGGAGACGGCATAGTACCATCGTCGCGCCATGAGCCGAACACCCTCGTACCCGAATGCGTTCCCGTTGGCCAGGAGTCCCGATGCGATCTCGAGGTGGGCAAACGCCTGCAGCCTATCCGCGCGCGAGAATCGGCGGAGACTCGCGTCCGTATGGAGCATGACAGCCAAACCGTAGCGTTGCTGTTCCCACGGTTTGCGGGGGTCGGCTGACGAATTCCGACGCGCGAGTGCGCGACGCACTCTGGCGACGTCCCAATTGAGCATCGTCTCGACGCTTCGCGCGTCATCACCCTCGGCGTAAGCGTCGATCAACGCGTGGTACTGCCCGAGATCTGACGTGGCGGTCTCCTGCGCCGAGCCTAAGCGGAGTTCTTCACCGGTGGACGCAAGGCCGATCACCGCAAGCACGGGCACCGCGAGGGCTGTCGCTCCTCTCAGCAGCGGACGCATAGCGGCGGCAGCCGCGGTGAACCGCGGGTCCTTTGGCGCACTTGTTCCGGCGCCCAGTCGGTTGGGGGCCGCAGGCGCACAGGCGCAAGAAGGAGCGGTGATTGGCCAGTCACCCGGCATCGCCGCAGGGACAGGTCAGTCACCAATCGCCCAACAGCCGAGTTCGTCAAGGCACCACCAATCGGTACGAGTTGGACAGTCGCTATACAGGCAGAGATACGAACTCGGAGTGTACGGCCCAGTGCAGTAGATACAGTACGACCCCTGGCCCTGGATTCCCCAACAGGCTGCCGACCACTCGTCGCACGAATCGTAGCATGCACCCAGGCAATCCTGGTCTGTCTCGCATCGATCTTCGCAACCTGAGTAGCACGTTGCATCAATGACTTCGCACTCCTGGCAGCAGTTGGTCGCGTGGGCCGTCGTCGTTGCGCCGAGAATGAAGACGACAACCGTGAAGACCGTCGAACACATCAACAGCGCAACACTTCTGATGGCTCTTCTGCTCATGGTCAACCTCCATTGTCTCCGACCTGAATCTCCGGCAACTGGACCGAGAAGAACATCTCCATCTCTTGCTTGTTGCGACCGACGTAGGCACCCGTCCAGGTTCGCAGCACCCGCCCGTCACTCGCGACGACAATGGTCTGTGGTGTGGCCCGAAACGGAGCAGAGCCAACGGGCTGAATGACCGGAAACACGTACGGCATGGGGTGACCGTCGCCCAGGGGCGACAGGGACACGCCAGGCGTTCTTGTCGGAATCGAATGAGACCAAACAGCCATGACGACCGATCACCTCATCGAGGCGCGTGAACAGGTTGGCGTCTCCGCGCCGCTGGGTGCTCCGCCGTGTCGGCCACACCGGTGCCCGGCTCCAGCGCGGATGTGGCCGACGCCGTCGACTCGCAGTTGGCAACGAAATCCGTGGGCCGCCGGCCCACCGGGGCGAGGCCTGACCAAGACCCCAGTGTGGTCGGTCCCGGCGGGCCGATGCGAGCGGCGTTCTTGCTGAGGCCAATCTGGGGGTTCGATGCGAGACTCGCGCGGATCGCGCGGGTTGCGAGGGTGCATGATCGCGCCGAATTGTTGGAAACAGGCCGGATCTTGAAGATTGTGTCAAGACCGACCCCCCCTCTCCGCCATCCTTCACAACTCGAGAGTTCCGCGTATCGCGCTGAAGGGCGTCTGCCTAAGTCGCAAGAGGCGCTCGTCCCGCCCTTTGCGACACCTCCAAGGCCGGAAAATGTCCGGCGGCTCCCGGATCTGGTTGAGAAAAGTAACGCCAGGCGTTACTTTGGACAAGCAGTTCAGGGGT
>CAZMUG010000059.1:0-14518 GCA_964569165.1 uncultured Gaiellales bacterium | reverse complement strand
CCCTGCCAGGAGGGGTGGGGTAGACGTCAGGCAGGGCGCTGAAGCACCCTGCCAGGAGGGGGCGCAGCGTGGTGCGGCGCTCAGCGTCGCACCGGCAGTCCCTCCCCTCTGCCGCCGGCAGTCCATCCCTCCCGGGAGCGCGCCGGCAGTCCGGCCTGGAACAGCCGGCAGGGCGCTGAAGCACCCTGCCAGGCAGGGGTGGGGCAAACCTCAGGCAGGGCGCTGAAGCACCCTGCCAGGCAGGGGTGCAGCGTGGTGCGGCGCTTCAGCGTCGCACCGGCGGTTCATCCCTCCTGGTCGCGCCCCGGGCCCAGCCGCAGCGCCTCCCGGTAGCGGAGCGTGCGCAGCGTCAGGACGATTGCGGTGAAGCCGGCGACGACGTTCGTGGCGAGGAGCGTCACGCGCATGCCGACGCTGAAGGCCAGCAGCTTCGAGCTGGCCACGGTTCCGTCGAAGACGTAGAGCAGGAACGCCTGCTCGGTCCCGATGCCGGCGGGCGTCAGGGGCAGCAGGGTCGCGATGCTCGCGGACACCTGCACGAGGAGGACGTTCTCGAGCGTCTGCGGGATGTCGAACGCGTCGAGCATGAACCAGATCGCGACGAGCCGGAGGCCCCAGTCGCAGGCCTGCCAGAAGGCCACCGTCCTCAGGTAGCGGAGCGGTTGCCGGACGACGGTGAACGCCTGCTTCACCCGCCCCCAGAAGTCGACCACGTGGCCGTGGACCCAGATTCCGAGGACGACCGCCGCGAGGGCGATCGCCGCGACGAGGAGGTCCGCGGCGAGCGGGTGTGCGAGCAGCCAGCCGAAGTCGAAGCCGGGCAGCTCGGGGAGCTCGGCGACGCTCGGCAGGGCGTCCTGCGTCAGCAGCGCCCACACGAGCAGGGCGGTGGCGGCCGCGATGTCGAAGATCGACAGGACGAGCGTGCTCGAGACGACCGTCGTGTACGTGCTCTCCTTGACGGCGCGGTGGGCGAGGACGATCCGGACGGCGTCGCCGGCGCGGAGCGGGACGATCGCGTTCACGCCGACGCCCGCGAAGTACGCCGCGAGGATCTGCCTCCGGGGGACGTCCCGGTCGGGGTACGCGGCCGCGAGCACGTTCCGCCAGGCCATGCTCGTGCACCCGAGCTTCGCGAGCTGCGCGAGGACGGCGAAGAGGACGGGGAGGGGATCGACCGACTCCAGCTGGTCGATGAACGCGTCGATCCCGTCGAGGATGCGGACGAGCACCTCACCGCCCCTTCACGGGCACCGCGGCCGCGAGGGCGGCCGCACGTCAGGGCTCTCGCGCGGTCGTGCGCACTACTCGTCCGCTCCCAGGAACGGGTAGCGGTAGTCGGTGGGGGAGAGGAACGTCTCCTTGACCGTGCGCGGAGTCACCCAGCGGATGAGGTTCCACAGCGAGCCCGCCTTGTCGTTCGTCCCGCTCGCCCGCGCGCCGCCGAACGGCTGCTGCCCCACGACCGCGCCGGTCGGCTTGTCGTTCACGTAGAAGTTGCCCGCCGAGTAGCGGAGCGCGTCGTGCGCCTGGTCGATGGCGTAGCGCTCGGTCGCGAAGACCGCCCCCGTCAGCGCGTACTCCGCGGTCTCGTCCACGAGCCGGAGCGTGTCGTCCCAGCGCCGCTCGTCGTACACGTACGCCGTGACGATCGGCCCGAACAGCTCGTCGCGCATGAGCCGGAAGCCCGCGTCCCGGGTCTCGATGACGGTCGGCTGCACGAAGTAGCCCTCCGAGTCGTCCGTCTCGCCGCCGGCGACGATCTCGTGGCCTTCCGCACGCGCCTCGGAGATGGCGTCGGCGTGCGTCCTGAAGGCGCTCGCGTCGATCACCGCGCCCATGAAGTTCTCGAAGTCCACGGGGTCGCCCATCCTGATCGAGGAGACGTCCTCCACCAGCCGCTCCTTGACCTCGGGCCAGAGGTTGGAGGGGATGTAGAGGCGGGACGCCGCCGAGCACTTCTGCCCCTGGTACTCGAACGAGCCCCTCACGATCGCCGTCGCGACGGCGTCGGCCTCGGCCGAGGGGTGGGCGAGGATGAAGTCCTTCCCGCCGGTCTCGCCGACGATGCGGGGGTAGTTGCGGTACGAGCCGATGTTCCTGCCGACCGTCTCCCACATGCCGTTGAAGACGCCGGTCGAGCCGGTGAAGTGGATCCCGGCGAGCTCGGGGCTCGCGAGCGCGGCGGCGCCGATGGCGGCTCCCGAGCCGTACACGAGGTTGATCACGCCGTCCGGGAGGCCGGCCGCCTGCAGCAGCCGCATCAGGTAGTAGGCGGAGAGGGCCGCGGTCGAGGCCGGCTTCCAGACGACCGTGCAGCCCATGAGCGCAGGGGTCGAGGAGAGGTTCCCGCCGATGCACGTGAAGTTGAACGGGCTGACCGCGAACACGAAGCCCTCGAGCGGGCGGTACTCCAGACGGTTCCAGGTGCCCGTCGGCGAGTACGGCTGCTCGGCGTAGATGCGCGTCAGGAACTCGGCGTTGAAGCGCCAGAAGTCCACCATCTCGCACACCGCGTCGATCTCGGCCTGGTGGGCCGTCTTCGACTGGTTGAGCATGGTCGCGGCGTTGACCGTCGAGCGCCACGGGCCGGCGAGGAGCTCCGCCGCCCGCAGGAAGACCGCGACCCGCTCGTGCCAGGGTGTCTGCGACCACTCCGCGTGCGCCGCCCGCGCGGCGGCGACGGCCTGCTCGACGTGCTCGGGGCCGCCCCTGGCCACGTCGGCCAGGACGTGGGCCTTCCGGTGCGGCATCACGGCCTCGAACGTCTCGTCGCCATGGACGTCCTGACCGCCGATGACCATCGGGATCGAGATCCGCTCGCCTGCCATGGAGGCGAGTCGGGCCTGCAGCTCGGCGCGCTCGGGGGTGCCGGGCGCGTAGGAGTTGACGTGCTCGTTGACCGGTGCCGGGGGCTTGAATGTGCCGTGTGCGCTCATGGCCTCGATTCTATGCCCGGCCGGGCGCAGGTCCGGCTCGCCTCTAGAGTCGGGCCGGTGCCGGTCGACTCGCTGCGCTACGACGTGCCCGGGTGGGGCTCCGGCGAGCTGTGGATGCGCGGCCCGGTGGTCCTCGCGCACGAGCTCCACTACGCGCTCTCGTCTGCACACCCCCCTGAGGGGGCGCGAGCCCCCCTGACCGGCACGGTAGCCCCCATCCCGTCACAGGTGGGAAACGGCACCGTGCCGAATTCGCACCGGCGCGGCCGCATCGCCGCCACCGTCTCCGCGGACGAGCTCGTCGAGCGGTTCCGCGCGTTCCTCGCGGGCGAGCCGGTCGCATTCGACGACGTCGAGCTCGACCTGGACTGGGCGACCCCGTTCCAGCGGGAGCTCACGAGCGTGCTCCGCGCCGTCCCGCGCGGCGAGGTCGTGACCTACGGTGAGCTCGCAGCCCTCGCCGGCCGGCCGGGAGCCGCCCGCGCCGCCGGGACCTTCTGCGCCACGAACCGCTTCGCCATCCTCGTCCCCTGCCATCGCGTCGTCGCCGCGGGCGGGATCGGCGGGTACGGGCCGGACGGAGTTCCCGTCAAGCGGAGGCTCCTCGCGCTCGAGGGGGTCCAGGCGTGATCACCTCGGAGGACGTGCGGGAGGAGCTCGCGAGGATCGCCCCCAGGCGCGCCTGCGACCGGCGGGCGGAGCTCTCGGCGCTCTTCCACTCCGCGGGCGTGCTCCACCTGCGTGGGAGCGGCGCGTGGAGCCTGCACCTCGACCTCGGGAGCGGCGCGGCTGCCCGGCGCGCGCTCGTCCTCCTCCGGGAGAGCGGGGTCCCGTCCGAGATCCGGACCTACCGCCGGACGGCGTTCGATCGGGCAACGCGGTACCAGCTCCACGTCGAAGGCGAGTCGCGTGCCCTGCAGGTGCTCACGTCGGCGGGTGTCGTGGACCGGCGCCATGCACCGCTCGCGCGCCCGCCCAGGCGCGTCGCCGGGCGCACGTGCTGCCGGGCGGCGTACCTGCGGGGCGCGTTCCTCGGCGGGGGCACCGTCTCGCTGGGGCGCTCGCCGCACCTCGAGCTGCGGACGGCGTCTCCGGATGCCGCGCGCTGGCTCGCGCGCCTGGCCGCCGAGGAAGGGGTCGAGCTCGGCGTCGCAGAGCGGCCCGGGCACGCGCTGGCGTACGCCAAGAGCTGGGAGGCGATCGAGTCGCTCCTCCTGGCGATGGGGGCGTCCGAGACCGCGCTCGCTCTCGAGGAGAGGGCGGTCGTGGCCCAGACGCGCGGGCAGGCGAACAGGCTCGCGAACGCCGACCATGCGAACCTCGTGCGGACGAGCCGGGCCTCGCGGGCCCAGCTCGAGGCCGTCGCGCGGCTGCGGGCCGACGGTGTCCTCGACGACCTCCCGTTCGCGCTCCGCGAGATCGCGGAGCTCCGGCTCCGCCACCCCTCCGATTCCCTCCGCGAGCTCGCGACCCGTACGGATCCGCCCGTCACGAAGGCGGCAGCCCACCGCCGCCTACGGCGGCTCGAGGAGCTCGCGGCGCGCGCCCGCTGAGCCGGTGCCCGGGGCAGGGGCGCCGATAGACTCGCCGCAGAGAGAACGCGCTCACCGAAACGGAGGAGAGATGGGAATTCGCGTCGGCATCAACGGGTTCGGCCGCATCGGCCGGAACTTCTTCCGGGCGCAGCAGGCGCTCGGCTCGGACATCGAGATCGTCGCCCTCAACGACCTCGGCGACGCGAAGACCATGGCGCACCTGCTGCGCTACGACTCGAACCTCGGGCCCTTCTCCGGAGAGGTCGAGCTGGCCGACGGGGTGCTCCGCGCCGGGGGCGAGGAGCTCCGCATGCTCTCCGAGCGCGACCCCGCCGCGCTGCCGTGGGGAGACCTCGGCGTGGACGTGGTGCTGGAGTCCACGGGCATCTTCACCGACCGGGCCGGCGCCCAGAAGCACCTCGACGCCGGGGCGAAGAAGGTCGTCATCTCGGCGCCGGCGACGGACCCGGACTTCACCGTGGTGCTCGGCGTCAACGACGACGACTACGACTCGGAGTCGCACCACATCGTCTCGAACGCGTCCTGCACGACGAACTGCGTGGCGCCGCTCGCGAAGGTGCTCGACGACCTCGCGGGGATCGAGTCGGGCTTCATGACGACGATCCACGCGTACACGAACGACCAGGTGATCCTCGACTTCCCGCACAAGGACCTGCGCCGGGCACGCGCCGCGGCCGTGAACCTCATCCCGACCTCCACGGGCGCTGCGCGCGCGATCGGCCTCGTCCTCCCGGGCCTGAAGGGCAAGCTGGACGGCATCGCCGTCCGGGCGCCGGTCGCGACCGGCTCGCTGACCGACCTCGTCGTCACCCTCGGGCGCGAGACCACCGCCGAGGAGGTGAACGCGGCCTACCGCGCGGCTGCCGACGGCCCGCTCGCCGGGATCCTCCAGTACTCCGAGGACCCGATCGTCTCGACGGACATCAACGGGAGCGGGTACTCCTGCATCTTCGACAGTGGCCTGACGATGGCGCACGGGAGCACCGCGAAGGTCTTCGGCTGGTACGACAACGAGTGGGGCTACTCGTGCCGGCTCGTCGACCTCATCGGCCGACTTCTCCCCGGTGCGTAGAGGCAGCCGCATGCACCGCGGCCGCGACGTGGCCGCCTGCAGTCTCGGCCCGATCGGGAGTGGCGTGTGCGGCTTCCGATCGCCGGCGGTCTGAGACGGTGCGCCTGCCGCGCTCGGTTCGCGAGGCGGAGGTCGCGGGGAAGCGCGTCCTCGTCCGTGCGGACCTCAACGTCCCGCTCGAGGACGGGCGGGTGGCCGACGACACGCGTATCCGCGCCTCGCTGCCGACGCTCCGGCTCCTCCTCGAGCGCGGGGCCTCGGACGTCGCCGTGTGCTCGCACCTGGGGCGCCCGAAGGGCGAGGACCCGGCCTTCGCCATGGCTCCGGTCGCGGCACGGCTCCGCGAGCTCCTCCCGGACGACCGCGTCCAGATGCTCGAGAACACCCGCTTCGACCCGGGGGAGACGAAGAACGACCCCGAGTCCGCACGACGGCTCGCAGCGGGGATGGACCTGTACGTCAACGACGCGTTCGGCTCCGCCCATCGCGCGCACGCCTCGACCGAGGGTGTCGCCCACGTGCTCCCCGCCTACGCCGGGCTTCTCCTCGAGCAGGAGCTCGCGATGCTCGGTCGCCTGCTCGGGGACGTGGAGCGGCCGTTCGTCCTCGTCGCCGGCGGCGCGAAGGTCGACGACAAGCTCGGCGTCCTCGTGGAGCTCGGGGGCCGCGCGGACGAGGTGCTCGTGGGCGGGAAGATGGCCGAGGAGCTCCGCGACGGGAGCCCGCTGCCCTACGACGCCGTGCTGCCGGTGGACGTCGTGGCCGCGGCCGCGTTCGAGCCGGAGGCCGAGAGCCGCGTGACGCCGTACGACGGCGTGCCCGAGGGCTGGCTCGGCCTCGACATCGGGCCGGAGACCCGGACGCGGTTCGCCGCCGTCATCGCCGGCGCGCGAACGGTGTTCTGGAACGGCCCCATGGGCGTCTTCGAGTGGCCGCGCTTCGCCCGTGGGACGGAGGCCGTCGCCGAGGCGGTGGCGTCGGCGGACGCCTTCACCGTCGTGGGCGGCGGCGACTCGGTCCGGGCCGTCCAGGAGCTCGGCCTCGCCGGCCGCATCTCGTGGATCTCGACGGGTGGAGGCGCCTCGCTCGAGCTTCTCGAGGGCAAGGAGCTCCCGGGAGTCACGGCGATCCCGGCCGCGTAGAGCCGCACCGCCGCCTCCCGCCCGGGTCGCAGCCTGCGGTCGCCTAAGATCGCTCGTGGTGCTGGTCGCGGGCAACTGGAAGATGTTCAAGGGCGCGCACGAGGCCCGTGCCTTCGCGACGCGCATCCGTCACCTCCCCGAGCGCCTCCCGGGGGCCGACGTCGTCGTGTGCCCGCCGTTCGTCTCGCTCGAGGCGACGCTGCAGGGGCTCGGCGAGGGGAGCCTCGTGAAGGTGTACGCGCAGAACGTGCACTGGGAGCTCGAGGGGGCGTTCACGGGCGAGGTGGCGGCGCCGATGCTCGCGGAGATCGGGGTCGCCGGCGCGATCGTCGGCCACTCGGAGCGCCGGCAGCTCTTCGGCGAGACCGACGAGACCGTGCGCCTGCGCGCGGAGGCGGCGCTCGAGGCGGGGCTCGCGGTCATCGCCTGCGTCGGCGAGACCGAGGCGGAGCGCGAGGCCGAGGAGACCGAGGCCGTGCTCCTGCGCCAGGTGTCGGTGCTCCCCAGGCACGAGCGGCTCGTCATCGCGTACGAGCCGGTCTGGGCGATCGGCACGGGGAAGACGGCGACGCCGGAGATCGCCCAGGAGGCGCACGCCTTCCTGAAGTCCGTGCACGACGCGCCGGTCCTCTACGGCGGCTCCGTGAAGCCCGAGAACGCGCTCGTCCTCCTCTCGCAGCCGGACGTGGACGGCGCGCTCGTCGGCGGGGCCTCGCTCGACCCCGTCTCGTTCGAGGCGATCTGCCAGGCGGGCGCCGCGGCCGCCGCCGAAGCGTGACGTCGCTCGTCGCGCTCGTCATCCTCGACGGTTGGGGGCTCGCGCCCGCAGGCCCGGGGAACGCCGTCGAGGCTGCCGACACCCCCGTCTTCGACACCCTCTGGTCACGCTGTCCCCACACCACGCTGAAGGCGTCGGGCGAGGCGGTCGGCCTCCCGCCGGGCCAGATGGGGAACTCGGAGGTGGGCCACCTGACCATCGGCTCGGGCCGGATCCTCTTCCAGGACCTGCTCCGCGTGAACCGGGCCGTCGCGGACGGGTCGCTGTACGAGAACGAGGCGCTCGTGGGGGCGTTTCGCCGGGCGCGGGAGCGCGGCGGGGACGTCCACCTCCTCGGGCTCGTGTCGTACGGCGGGGTCCACTCCCACATCGAGCACCTGCGCGCCCTCCTCGAGCTCGCCGGGAGAGAGGGCATGGCCGACCGGACCTGGGTGCACGCCTTCACCGACGGGCGGGACGTGTCGCCGCGGGCGGCAGAGCGCGACCTCGCGGAGCTCCCCGCCGCGCGCATCGCGACGGTCTGCGGGCGCTACTACGCGATGGACCGTGACCGCAGGTGGGACCGGACCGACCGCGCGCTGGGCGCGATCGTCCGTGGCGAGGGCGCGTCCGCGAGCGACCCGGTGGGAGCCGTGCGGGCGAGCTACGAGGCCGGCGTCACCGACGAGTTCGTCGAGCCGGTCGTCCTCGCGGGCCGTCCGCGGCTCGATCCTGCCGCGGACGCGGCGGTCTTCTTCAACTTCCGGCCCGACCGCGCGCGCCAGCTGTCCGAGCGCCTCGGCGAGGCAGGCGTCGACCTGACGACGATGACGCGCTACCGGGAGGACTTCGCGTTTCCCGTGGCGTTCGGCGAGCAGGAGGTGCGCCAGACGCTCGCGGAGGTGCTCGCGACCCGTGGCGTTCGCCAGCTGCACGCGGCCGAGACCGAGAAGTACGCCCACGTCACGTACTTCTTCAACGGCGGCGAGGAGGCGGAGTGGGAGGGGGAGACGCGGATCCTCGTGCCGTCGCCGCGCGACGTGCCGAGCTACGACCTGAAGCCGGAGATGTCCGCCGCGGACGTGGCCGACCGCGTCTGCGCCGAGGTCGCCGGGGGCGGCTACGGGTTCGTGATCGTCAACTTCGCGAACCCGGACATGGTGGGGCACACGGGCTCGATCCCGGCCGTGACCCGGGCCGTCGAGGCGACCGACCGGGCGCTCGGACGCGTCGTGGAGTGCGTCGAGGCGGCCGGCGGCGTGTGCCTCGTCACCGCCGACCACGGCAACGCGGAGGTCCTGCTCGAGGCGGACGGGGTCAGCCCGCACACCGCGCACACGTCGAATCCGGTCCCTCTCGTCGTCACCGACGACGGGCTCGCGCTCCGCGAGGGCGGCGAGCTGTCCGACCTGGCGCCCACCATTCTGTCGCTGCTCCGGATCCCGGTCCCGGGAGACATGACAGGGACGCCGCTCACAACGCCGCTGTAACGCCGCTCGACAGAACCCCTTACACGTCGCGATCTATACTCGCCCCCTTCCATGTCGCTGCCCCAGCCCGATCTCGGCGTCCTCCGCAAGGCCCAGCGCGGGGACGAGCGAGCGTTCTCGATCATCGTCCGGACGTACGAGCAGCCGGTCTACAACTACGTGCTCCGGCTCACGGGCGACCGCTCGCTCTCCGAGGACCTGACGCAGGAGGTCTTCCTCCGCGTCTACCAGGGGCTTCCGGGCTTCTCGCTCCGCTCCCGGTTCACGACCTGGCTCTTCCAGGTCACCAAGAACCGCGTGCTGGACGAGCTGCGCGCCCTCGACCGGCGTCCGAAGGCGGTCGTGAACATCGACGACGCGCCGCCGCTCGAGGTCGTCGACGCTCCGGCGGAGCGCTCGGAGACGATCGACGCCGTGTGGCGCGCGGTCGAGGCACTGAACCCGGATCTCAAGATGGCCCTGCTCCTGCGTGACATCGTCGGGCTCTCGTACACGGAGATCGCCGAGACGCTCGAGATCACGCTCGCCACCGTGAAGTGGCGGATCTACAAGGCCCGGGAAGAGGTCCAGCTCGCGCTCCAGCGCGACGGGGTGGTCATTCCCGTGCGGCCCACGGCGCGCGCGACCGGCTCCAGCTGACGATTGCCGCACGAGGCGGCTTACAATGACGCCATGTCGGGCGGCGGCTCCTCCAGCCCCGTAGCGCGCCTCGCCGCGGCCCTCGCGGGCCTCGCCGGCGCGCCCGTCGAGCTCGAGCGGCCGGCCGATCCTGCGCACGGCGACTACGCGACCAACGTCGCCCTGCGCCTCGCGCCTACGCAGCGCCGCGCGCCGCGAGAGCTCGCGGCCGAGATCGCCGCGGGGGCGGTCGCCCGCGGCCTCGTGGCCTCGGCCGAGCCTGCAGGCCCGGGCTTCGTGAACCTTCGGGTGACCGACGAGTGGCTCGCCGCGGCGGTGGCCGAGATCCTCGCTGCGGATGCCTTCGGCTCCGGCTCGGCCGCGCACCCCGAGCGGATCCAGGTCGAGCTCGTGTCGGCGAACCCGACCGGGCCGCTGACCGTCGCGTCGGCCCGCAACGGCGCGTACGGCGACTCGGTGGCGCGCGTGCTCGAGCTGGCCGGGCACACGGTCGAGCGCGAGTACTACTACAACGACTCCGGCGCCCAGATGGAGCTCTTCCAGGCGTCCGTCGAGGCGGTCCGGCGCGGCGAGGAGCCGCCCGAGGACGGGTACCGGGGCGACTACGTCTCGGAGCTCGCGGCGCTCCCGGGCGACCCCGTGCCCGCGATGCTCGAGCGGATCGAGGCGACGCTGGAGCGCTTCCGCGTCCACTTCGACACCTGGGAGCGCCAGAGCGAGATCGAGGCGGAGATCCCGGAAGCGATCGCGCTCCTCGACACGTACGAGGCCGAGGGTGCGCTGTGGGCCCGCACGAGCGCGCACGGGGACGAGAAAGACCGCGTGCTCGTCCGCTCCGACGGCACGCCGACGTACTTCGCCGCCGACGCGGCCTACATCCGCCGGAAGTTCGCCCGCGGGTTCGACCGGCTCGTCTACGTCCTCGGCGCCGACCACCACGGCTACGTGGGGCGCCTGCAGGCGCTGGCCGAGATGCTGGGCCGCCCTCGGGAGACGGTCGAGGTGCTCATCTACCAGCTCGTCAGCCTCTCCGAGGAGGGCGAGGCGCGGAAGATGTCGAAGCGCCGCGGGGACGTCGTGTTCCTCGACGAGCTCCTCGACACGGTCGGGGTCGATGCGGCCCGCTGGTACCTCGTCTCGCGCGGGCACGACCAGCCGCTCGAGCTCGACGTCGATCTCGCGAAGCAGAAGACGCAGAAGAACCCTGTCTATTACGTCCAGTACGCGCACGCCCGGATTGCGGGGATCCTCCGCAACGCACCCCCGGTGTCTGACACCTTTTCCACACTTTCCACAGCGGCGCCGCTCGCGCCCGAGGAGCGCGACCTCGTGAAGCGCCTGCTCGAGCTCCCGGGGGTGGCCGCCGAGGCGGTGGAGCGCCGCGCGCCGCACGCGCTCCCGGTCTACGCCATCCGCGTCGCGGACGACTTCCACCGCTTCTACCACCACCACCGCGTGCTCGAGACGGAGCAGGAGGCATTCAGGCTCGCGCTCTGCCGGGCGACGCAGCTCGTCGTCGCCCGCTGCCTCGACCTGGTCGGCGTGGAAGCACCGGAGCGGATGTAGGATCAGGTGACGTGAGCAGCGTGGTTCCCGATCGCAACCTCGCGCTCGAGCTCGTCCGCGTCACGGAGTCGGCGGCGACGTTCGCCGCCCGCTGGATCGGGCGCGGGGACAAGAACGCGGCCGACCAGGCCGCGGTGGACGCGATGCGCCTCCTGCTCGACACCGTGAGCATGCGCGGCGTCGTCGTCATCGGCGAGGGCGAGAAGGACGAGGCCCCGATGCTCTTCAACGGCGAGGAGGTCGGAGACGGCGACGGGCCGGAGGTGGACGTCGCGGTCGATCCCCTCGAGGGCACACGGCTCACCGCCCTCGGGATGCCGAACGCGATCTCGGTCATCGCGGTGGCCGAGCGCGGAACGATGTTCTTCCCCGGCGCGGCGCTGTACATGGACAAGATCGCCGTTGGCCCCGAGGCCGCCGACGCGATCGACATCGACGCGACGCCGACGGAGAACCTCCGGCGGGTCGCCGAGGCGAAGGACGTCGAGATCAACGACCTCACCGTCGTCGTGCTCGAGCGCGACCGCCACGACGAGCTCATCGCGGAGCTCCGCGAGGCGGGGGCCCGCGTCAACCTCATCCGCGACGGCGACGTCGCACCGGCCATCGCGGCGGCCCAGGCGGGAACCGGGGTGGACCTGCTCATGGGCGTGGGAGGGACGCCGGAGGGCGTGATCTCCGCCGCCGCGATCAAGTGCCTCGGCGGCGCGATGCAGGGGAAGCTGTGGCCGCGCAACGACGACGAGCGCCGGAGGCTGGTCGAGGCCGGCTACGACATCGACCGCGTGCTGACCGCCGAGGACCTCGTGAGCGGAGACGACGTGTTCGTGGCCGCGACCGGAGTGACGGGCGGGGCGCTGCTCCGCGGCGTCCGGGTCGTGGGCGACCGCGTCGAGACCGAGTCGCTGGTCATGCGCTCGCGCTCGGGCACCTTCCGCCGGATCTCCGCCTCGCACCCCCTCTCCAAGATCCAGAGCCTGATGAAAGGAGCGCACTGACCATGGGAGCGCACGAGTTGCACGAGACCGCCCTGGCGATCGTCGCCGGCCACAAGGGCATCCTCGCGGCCGACGAGTCCACCGGGACGATCAAGAAGCGGTTCGACTCGATCGGCGTCGAGTCCACGGAGGAGAACCGGCGCTTCTACCGGCAGCTGCTGTTCACGACGGCCGGCATGGAGGACTCGATCGGCGGCGTGATCATGTACGACGAGACGCTCCGCCAGGCAACCGACGACGGGACGCCGTTCGCCGGGCTGCTCGCGGCGAAGGGCGTCGTTCCCGGGATCAAGGTGGACACGGGCGCGCACGACCTCGCCGGGTTCCCGGGGGAGAAGGTGACCGAGGGCCTCGACGGGCTTCGTGCCCGCCTCGAGGAGTACCGCGGGCTGGGCGCGCGCTTCGCGAAGTGGCGCGCGGTGATCACCATCGGCGACGGCATCCCGACGAGCGCCTGCATCCATGCGAACGGCCACGCCCTCGCGCGCTACGCCGCGCTCTGCCAGGAGGCCGGGATCGTCCCGATCGTCGAGCCCGAGGTCCTCATGGACGCGGACAACACGATCGAGACCTGCTACGACGTCACCGCGCGGACGCTCCACGCCATGTTCGGCGAGCTCGCGCGCCAGGACGTCGATCTCCGGGGCACGCTGCTCAAGCCCAACATGGTCGTCTCCGGGAAGGGCTGCCCCGAGCAGGCGCCCGCGGAGAAGATCGCCCGGCTCACGGTGGACTGCTTCCTCGACCACGTTCCGGCCTCGATCCCCGGGATCGTGTTCCTCTCCGGCGGCCAGACCGAGGTCGAGGCGACCGCGAACCTGAACGCGATCAACGCGATCGGCGGCCCGTGGCCGCTCTCGTTCTCGTACGGCCGGGCGCTGCAGGCCTCCGCGCTCGAGGCGTGGGCGGGCGAGCGGGGCAACGCCGAGGCCGCGCAGGCCGCGTTCGCCCACCGCGCGCGCATGAACGCGCTCGCGGCCGCAGGCGAGTGGAGCGCCGAGCTGGAGCAGCCGGTCACGGCGTAGACACGGTTCGCAGCGGGCCTAGGCCGAGTCAGGGCTGACGAGAACGCGGGCAAGCACGTCCTCGAGCAGCGGCGACGCTTCCGAGTCTCGTTCCAGAAGGGCCGCCGGCGTCCGAGCTCCGAGCGGTGTGTAGCCGAACTGCCCGGCGAGCGAGCCGCAGCGCTCGGTGATGATCTCCTCCCACTCCGGGTCGAGCGGAGCAGGCGCGGCGCTCGGGTACAAGGGGAACCACTTGCGGTCGCCCGGGAGCGTGGCGCGCGGCAGACGCTGGCCGGGGCCCGGAACCATCGCGCTCTCGAAGTCGAGCTGAAGGGCATCGGCGAGGTGCCGGACGGTCGGCACCGGGGCCGCGAGGAAGTCCTCGAGCCGCACGACGAGCACCCCTCGGACGGCGCGGGCATCACCGAGCGCGGTTGCATAGCTGTTCGACCAGGCCTCGGCGACCAGCCGCAGGCGCTCGACGGGAGGGACGCCGGAGCGGAAGAGCTCCCGCTTCCGCTCGACGAGCCACGGGCAGACGACGTACGGGTTCCGGACGACCAGCAGGAAGAAGGGGCGCGACTCCTCGAGGAGCGAGGCGATCAGCGGGATCTTGACGGTGTAGGCGTGCGTCTTGTCGAGGAACCGCGCGCGCCGCGGATCGTCGGCGTACACGGCGAGGTGCTCGCGCAGGACCCGCCGGAAACGCTCGGCGACGTCCCGCGTGGCGTCGGCGGCGGTCGCCCGGTAGTAGGGCAGGAGGGCATCGCAGGCATGCGGCTGGTCGGTGCCGAAGGGGCTCACGTCCAGGTCGGTGCGATGCTTGCTACCCCAGAGCACCACGGGGAGCGCCCGCTGTCGGTTCCGGATCGTCGCCATCTCGTCCGCACCCGTCCACTGGTGGGAGTTGCCCGAGGCGGAGACGACCGCGCTGTGGCGGCGGAGGCAGCGGCCGATCAGCGTGCCGCCGGAGCCGCGGGTCCCGAGGACGAAGATGGGCCGATCGATCGGGATCGAGTCGACGCGCGCCCCCAGCCGGCGCGGCGACAGCCGCCAGCGGTCGCGGTGGTAGCCGCGAACGAGCTTGATCGCCAGGTCCTTCGTGCGCGAGCCGGTGGTCCCGCCGGCGGACGAGAGGAGATAGGGGAGCAGCGATTCGCGGGGGTCCATGATGCGCGGCCGCTTCACTGCAGCCCCCGGCCGGCGGATGCCACGACGCGACGCACGATTGGCGGGAGGGTACGGAACTGAGGTCCCGGCTGCGCGCCGAAGGCGCGGCCGCTTCCCGGCCGTGCCGCGGCGGGGCCCCGGTAGGCTCGATGAGCGGTGGCCACGGAACCCGACCCGCTCGAGGA
>CAZMUG010000058.1:0-14547 GCA_964569165.1 uncultured Gaiellales bacterium | reverse complement strand
GGCGAAGGCGCCCCACGAGCATTGCCGCGTCCTCGTCGGTTCCGGTACCGATCGAGACGACGACGATCTCGTCACCGCCGTTCCTCGCGACCGTATCGCTCTCGCGCACGACTGTCTCGAAGCGCCGGGCGAGCGTCCGCAGGACCTCATCGCCTGCCCGATGGCCGCGGACGTCGTTGACCTCCTTGAACCCGTCGAGGTCGACGACGATCACCGCGAAGGGCTCGAGGGACCGTCGCGACCGGCGGAGCGCCTGCTCCACGCGATCCTGGAGCAGCACCCGGTTCGGAAGACCCGTCAGCGCGTCACGGAGAGCGCGGGCGTGGGCGCGCTCGACCCTCCAGTTGAGGACGACGCCGCACGCCGCCGACAGACAGGTGAAGAGCACGATCGCAGCGGTGACGTTCTGCGCGCTTCCGCGGAGAGCCTGGGTGGCGAGAATCCCGCCCAGCGCGAGGCTGGCGAGTACCACGCCCCACCAGAGAGCGCTCTGTAGGTGCCGCTTCGACCTGATCGTCAATGTCGCCGTTCCGGCCCCGAGTGAAGGGCCACCGCAGGTACTTCGGACAGTAGGAGCGACCGCGGGGCGCAACTACCTCCATTCGAGTGACACCCTCACCCCAACGAGGGATCGAGCGGGCGACCGAGTGCAGGAAGCGCTCCGTCTTCGCGGAAGTCGTCCGCGTGGACGTCGTCGCCGGCCTGGTCGGACTGCTCGCCGGCGCGCTCGCCGGCCCCGTCGCCGACCGAATCGCCACGAACGCCCCGGAGCACGTGCCGCTCCTCAGGGACGCGCCGAGATCGTCCCGGCTTCCGCTCGTAGCGTCGGCCACCGCCCTCCTCGGCGGCATGAGCGGGCTCCTGTTCGGGCTCACGCTCGAGGCTGCCATCGCCGCCGGCTTCTGCTGGATCCTCGTCGTCATCACGCGCACCGACCTCGAGCACCGGATCATCCCCAACCTGGTCGTGCTTCCCGGCACCGTCGGGATGCTCGTTCTCCGCACAGTGGACGATCTGACCCCCGAGTGGATCATCAGCGCTGCCGCGACCGGGCTCGTCTTCTTCGTCATCGTCCTCGTCAACCCGGCGGGGCTCGGGATGGGCGACGTCAAGCTCTCGGCGTTCCTCGGCGCGGGGCTCGGCGTCCTCGTCCTCCCGGCCCTGTTCGTCGGGTTCTTCGCGGCTCTCGTCCCGGTGGTCGCGATGGTCGTTCGCCACGGGAGGCGCGCGCGGAAGAAGGCCATTCCGCTCGGCCCGTTCCTGGCGCTGGGAGGTGTCGTGGCGCTGTTCTGGGGCGACGCGATCCTCGACTGGTATCGGGGCCTCTCGGCCTAGTGACGCTCGTCTCAAGCCGGACGGCTGTTCGGCCGATTCTGGGAGGGTGGAGGCATCGTCCAGACGAGACGCCGCGCCCCAGGGCATCGCGGCGGCGCTGCTCGGGGCCGCCGCACGCCAGGCGGTGCGCTTTGCGGGAGACGGCGCCGGTGATCCCGCCGGAGCGATCGACGCGTCGGTCGCCGCCCTCGCGAGGGTGGCAGGGGTCATGCCTGCCGTCTTCGTGCTCGAGCACGGGAGGCTCTGGCTCGTCGCCCAACGCGGGTACGCGGTCGTCCCGGACGGGGTCGGCATCGAGCGCGGGATCATGGGGCGCGCGATCCGCCAGGGGCACCCCGAGGTCGTGGTGGACGTCGATGCGGACCGCGACTACCTGCCGGCCCGCCCCGGCGTGGTCTCCGAGCTCGTGGTTCCACTGCGCTCCGGCCGCCGGCTCGTCGGCGCCCTGAACGTCGAGTCCGAGCGCCTGCTGCCGCCCGACGCGGCGCTCGCCGTCGATCCTCTCGCTCGCGTCCTGGGCGAGCTGGTCGGGAAGCTCCGCGCACAGCAGACCCTCGATCTCGCGGCTCTCGCACGGCTCTTCGTGAACCTCGGGGGCCTCCGCAACCCCGAGGACATCGCGGAGCTCGCGGCCGTCTCGATCTCCAGGGTGCTTCCGATCGAGACGAGTCACGTCGTCGTCTGGGACGAGACGGGAGTGTCCCGGGAGCTCGCGTCGTGGCGAGACGGCGGTGACCCGTCCGGCGAGCTCACGGCGGAGGAGATCGAAGCAGCGCGAGACAGGGTGGACCCGACCGCGGTGTGCGAGGTCGTCGAGCTCGGGGACGACGGCGTGCCCGGTCGAAAGGTCGTCTGGCTCCCTCTGCGGGCGAACGGGTCGGATCTCGGCGCGCTCGTCGCCGGGACCACGAGCGTCGCTCACGTCGACCCCGCGGTCCTCGACACCGCCGCGGTCCTGGCCGCGCACGTCGGTGTCTCACTGGACGCCGCCCTCGCGCTCCGGCGCGAGCGACACAGTGCAGCCAGCGACCCCCTGACCGGCATCCTGAACCGCCGGGGCCTCGAGGAGAGGCTCGAGGAGGAGCTGTCGCGCTCACAGGCGCTCCGCGCTCCGCTGAGCGTCCTCGTCTTCGACTGCGACGACTTCAAGGAGATCAACGACCGGGCCGGGCACGAGTTCGGAGACACGATCCTGCAGGAGATCGCCGACGCGCTCTCGCGGGCCATTCCGGCCGACGCGGTGGCCTCCCGGATCGGAGGAGACGAGTTCGTGGTCGTGCTTCCGGGCTCGGACGCGGAGGCAGCGGAGGAGCTCGGTGGAGAGATCCGTGCCCTCCTCGGCGAGGGCCTCACCGCGGCCGGGTTTCCCGTCCGGATGTCCGCCGGGACGGCCACGTACCCCTTCGACGGGGCAGCGCCCAGCGTGCTGCTCAGGGCAGCCGATCAGGCGCTCTACGTCGCGAAGAGCGGTGGGAAGAACCGTGTCGCGTCGTTCCGCGACGTCGCGAACAGGGCAGCGGTCGGCCCGGCCTCCCGTCGGGCAGCGCCGGGCGAAGCGGGGCGCGAGGGCCGGGCCGACGGCGATGCCTCGATGCTCGCCGATGCCATCGCGGCGATCCACGCGATCGACGCCGAGACGAGCTCGGCCGGCGTGCTGGACCGCCTGTGCAAGACGCTCGTGTTCGTGGTCGGCGCGACCGCATGCTCCGCCTCCCGGGTGGTGGGGGACCTGGTCGTGGACGCCACGGAGCACGCCCTGCGCGAGGTTCGGCTCGGTGACCACGCGTCGTACCGCATCGCGGACTTCCCGGCCACCGCGGAGGTGCTACGAAGCGGTCGACCCCACACGATGTCCTTCGCGGATCGCGACGTCGATCCCGCGGAGGCCTTCGTGCTCCGTGACCTCGGCATGAACGCGCTGCTGATGCTCCCGGTCGTCGTGGACGGTCGCCCGTGGGGGCTCGTGGAGCTCTACGAGATGCGCCTGCGCGCGTTCGAGGACGACGAGGTTGTCGTGGCGCAGTTCCTGGTGCACCAGGCCGAGCGCAGGCTCTCGACCCTGGACGACCTGGGAACGGCAGAACCGAAGCCCCGGGTCTACGAGCTTCCGTCCGGCGAGACCGACCGCGGCCCACGAACGAGGTAGGCGCAGCGGCGCGGATCGCCCGGCAGCGGGGAGGGGCCGACACGGGCCACCGAGTACACCTCGGAATCGAGCTCCAGGGTCGCGCCCGTGCCCACGCCTGTGGCCGCATGCTCCACGAGGCGGTAGGCGGCCCCGGGGACGAAGGCCAGCCGAACGTCCTCCTCGTGCCGTTCGACGCCGACGCGCAGGGCTGAACGCTTCTCCAGCTCGGCTTCGAGCTCGGCGAGCCGCGCCTCACGGGCCGACGCGTCGCGCTCGCGCCGCTCGACCGCCGCGCGCTTGAGCTCGACCGCGCCGAGGGCCTCACGACGTCTTGCGAGCTCGGCTTCTGCCTGCGACAGCCGGGCCTCGCGCTCGGTCAGCTCGCGCAGGAAGTCGGTGAGCTCGTTCTCGCGCGTCTCCAGGTCCGTGCGCCCGAGCCTGAGCACCCGCTCGACCGACGCCCGGGAGTCACGGAGCAGCTCCTCCCGTCGCTCCAGGTCGGCGATGGAGGCGTCGAACCGCGCCGCGGTCTCGTCGAGCTCTCGGCGTCGCGCGGCGAGGATCTCCTCGAGTTGTTGCTCGGGCACAGGGCCTGGCGACAGCATCCGCCGCACGCGCCTTCCGAGGCCGTCCTCTCCTGGTTCCTGGCGAGAAGGATTCACGTCGTTCACCTCGACACACGATACGCCGGCGAACCGATCCTCAGCCGTCGAGTTCGGAACGGTTCGCCGGCGCACCGCGACTTCTCCGCCAAGCGGATGTATCCTTCGACTGAACGGCGGGGGAGGGTAAAGGCCTGCGGATGCGAAACCGATAGGGCAGCTATGGACGCTAACGGTGCCAGACTTCTCGCCGCCAGGATCCGCGCCGGTGTCGGTGTCGGCGCAAGGATCGAGCTCGTCGATGCGCCGCGCGACGACGCGCGCCTCTCCGCCGGGGATCGCGGCGTGGTCGACGGTATCGACGAACGCGGGTGCCTGTCCGTCAGCTGGGATCGCGGGTTCGCGTCCGAGATCGACCCCGAGCTCACACCCATTCGGCCACCCTCCGTGTAGCCGACCGCGCGGCGGCCGTGCAGTCGCCGGGCCCTTGGCCCGCGGGCCGGGGATCCACCATCGGCGCCCGCGTCAGCTCAGGGCAGGGACAGGGGCTCCCAGCGTGGGAGCGCCAGCTTCAGCGTCGTCGGCCCGCCGGGCGTGCTCTCGACCTCGAACGTACCGCCGACCATGCGCACGCGCTCGGCGATCCCGACGAGTCCGAGCCGACCGCGCTGCGCCGCCTTCGCCAGCGCTCGCTCGACCTCGAAGCCCACGCCGTCGTCGACGATCTGCAACTCGATCGCGCTTCTTCGCGCCCGCACCCGAACGAGCACGGACGTCGCGCCTGCGTGCTCGCGAACGTTCGCAAGCCCCTCCTGGATGGCCCGGAAGACCGTGATGCGCTGCGCGGACGAGAGCGAGTCGGGGTCACCGCGGATCTCGAGCTCGGCCTGCATGCCGCTCCGCTCGGCGAACGCATCCACCTCGCGGTGGAGGATCTCTCCGAGCGGCCGGCTGACGACGCTCCTGGTCTCCAGGGAGTGCGCCAGCTCGCGAAGCTGATGGTCGAGCTCGGCGAGTCTGGCCGTGAGGTCGTCGAAGCGACCGTGTGCCTGCTCGCGGTGGGTGGCAAGGACGAACGGGTACACCTGCTCCTGGAGGAGGCGCACGTCTGCTGCCAGGGCGAGGACGTCCTGAATCGGCCCATCGTGGAGATCGAAGCCGAGACGCATGAGCCGCCGTTCCAGGGAGGCGAGGAGCATCTGCTCGCGGGCCGTCGAGCGCTCGAGCAGGCGCTCCCGCTCGACGATCGCCCCGAGCGAGAGTGCGGCCTCTGCGAGATAGGCGTCGGCGATGGACTGCTCGAGCGACCCCACCCGCCCCACGATCGCCGCATGGGCCTCCCCGAAGCGCAGGACCGGTGCCGAGCGAAGCTGGGCCCCCCCGAGCAGGGAGAGGCGCGACCGCTGCCTCAGCGCGGCCTTCGCCTCGGCACGGATGCGTCGGCTCGGGCGATCGGGGCTCCCGAGGCCAAGGATGCACTCGAGGCCCGTGCGCGTGCGCGTCCAGAGCGTCGCATCCGCCAGCGCGCCGAAGCCGAGAAGGACGCCGAACACGATCTCGATCGCGACCAGGGGCGGAAGCTCGAGGAGCTTGGGGCTCCGCGCGATCTCCCGAAAGAGCGCGAAGCGGGCGGCCGTGAGCGGCAGCGCCGACGCTTCGGCGACCACCGCCGCGGCGCTCCGGAGGTCGGCGTCGTCCAGCTCCAGCGCCGCTCCGAGCTCCACGATCGCCGCGGCCGCGTACCACACGCACACGAGGCCGTCGCCGATCTCGTCGGCGTCGTACCCGGCATGAACGCGCCTGGCATCGCTGAGCACCGACTCGAGGATGGGACGGAACTCCTCGGAGCAGCCCTCGATGAAGTAGGCATGCAGCCGCTGGAGGCGTTCCTCCGACTCGCGCCGACGCCCGTCTGCGGGCTCGAGCGCGTACCGGAGCGGTACCGGCGTGCCCGACCGAAAAGCGCTTCCCTCTGCCATCCGCGCCTAGCTCCCCACGGTCGATTCCCGGTCGGCCGCGAGCCCTGTGCGCGCTCCGGACGGCGGGCGCATCACGATCCGCTCGCGCGCCATGCCGACGACGGGGCGTCCACCGACTGCTCGGACAGCAGGCGCTCGACGTCGAGCAGCAGCTCCTCGGTCTCGTTCCAGCGATCGAAGACGCGCACGCCTGCCGGGCTCTTGCCACCCGTGTTGGCCGCTATGACGATCGGTACTTCGGGGCGGCGCGCTCTGGTGGCGTTCGCCGTCCGGAGCGCGTCCGCGACGGTCTCGGCGCCGTCGAGGATCGCAAGGTCCACCGTGGCGCTCTGAATCGCCTCCGGAAGCCGCTCGGGCGTCGCGAGCTCCTCGACCTCGAGCTCCCGGCCTCCCAGAAGGAACCTCGCGAGCCGTACGAATCGGGGATCACGGCTGGCCACGAGCACGCGTGCTCTCGGCTCCAGGTCGCCGTCCTCGCTCCACGCGCCCGACGAGTCTGCGCGCGCGTCGGCCGCGCTTCGCGATGCCCACGCGACGCGGTCTCCGACCTCGAGCCCGCGGCGCCGGCACTCACCCGCCGCGAGCTCGACGACCTCGCGGGCCCCGCGGCACGACACCGTGCGCCACGGGCCGATCTCGTGCTCGACCTTGATGACGACCTGGTCCGCGTCGAGGAAGACGGCGTCGATGGGAAACCGCATGAACGCGGTGTGGATGCTCCAGCCCGGGCGGAGCACCATGCCCTCTCCCTGGCGGAGGTACCTGCGGCCGAGGAGCCCTCGCATACGGCGGTACGCGCGGTCGGCCACGACCACTCGCTCACAGACGATCCGACCGTCTTCTCGGCGGAGCGTCAGCGTTGCCATGGGCTCTACGCCAGCGCGTCGATGATGTTGAGGATCATCGGCGTGAGGATGACGATGAAGAGCGCGGGGAAGATGAAGAAGATGAGCGGGAAGAGCATCTTGATCGGCATCTTCTGCGCACGCTCCTCCGCCATCGCCCGGCGCCGCTTGCGCATCTCGATCGAGAGGTTGCGCATGGTCGTCCCGATGGACACGCCCAGCCGCTCGCCCTGCGTGATCGAGCGAACGAAGATCCGCATGTTCGGCGTGTTCGCTCGACGCCCGAGGCTCTCGATCGCCTGACCGACGCTGAGGCCCATCCGCTGCTCCTGGAGCGTCAGGCGGAGCTCCTGGCCCAGTGGATCGGCCATGGAGTCCGAGGCGACGCGCATCGAGGCGAGGATGCCGAGACCCGCCTCGATCGTGACGACGAGCAGGTCGATCATGTCCGGAAGCTGCTTGTCGATCCTGTCGAAGCGCTCGCGCTTCTTGAACTCGATGTAGTAGAGGGGCCCGAACCATCCGGCCGCACCGGCGCCGACGGCGCCGAGGACGGTCACGACCATGGATCCGCCCATCGCCGGAAGGAGCCACAGCGTCATCAGCGTGAAGGCGATCGCGCAGAGGACCTGGTACCCGAGGATCTTGCGCGGCGTCGTGCCGTACATCCCCGCCGAGACGAGCTTCTCGCGAATCCGCGTCTCTCCGAACCTGCTCGACCTGCGGGCGGCGAAGTTGCCGAGCCGCCCTGCGAGCGAGTCGAGCGGACGGCGGGCGGGTGACTCCGCCTCGGATCCGCCGGTGGCCTCGGCCACGTACCCGTAGGTCTGGATCTGGTCGAGCGTCGCGGACGGCCCCGACGCCTTGCCGAGATTGACGACGAGGATTGCGATTCCCGCTCCGAGGAGGAGCACGCCCGCGACTGCGATCAGCTCGATACCCATCTCACACGTCCAGCTTCGAGATCTGCTTGATCCACAGCGAGCCGATGACGACCATGACCGCTCCGACGGCGAGTGCGATCTTCCCCACGAGGGTGCTCAGCATCGGATCGAGGTAGTCGCCACCCGTGAACACGAGCGCGACCAGGACGAAGATCGGCAGGCCGGTGAGAATCCAGCGTGAGATTCGGGCCTGTGCCGTGAGCACCTGGACGAGGCGGCGGAGCTCCATGCGCCCCCTGATCACCTCCGCCACGCGGTCCAGGACCTCGGCCGTGTTCCCGCCCGCCTCTCGCTGGAGCCTCATCACCAGCGCGATCTGCTCGCCGTCGTAGCTCCGCATCCGGCGCGCCATGACCATCAGGGCGTCGTCGAGCGGGACACCGAGCTGCTCGTCCTGGACGACGCGACGGAACTCGGAGCGAGACGGCTCGTCCGCGCTGTCGACCATGACGCTCAGCGCGCCCATCACCGAATGACCCGTCCGCATCGCACCCGCGAGCACGTCGAGGTTGTCGGGGAGCTGCTCGGCGAAGTCGTCCCGCCTCTTGCGCACGCGACGCGAGACGATCCACCGGGTGACGAACGGCGCCGCAAGGCCGAGCAGGAGGAACCAGAGGTTCTGCATGAGGATGGCAGTGGCCAGCGAGGCCGCGATGCCCCCCACGACGGTCCAGCCGGCGATCGCCAGGGGGGAGAGGCGGAAGCCGCCGAGATCGACGTCGGTCTCGAACCGCTGCCACCACCGCTGCCCGCCGACCGTCTTCTGCGCCGTGTCCGCGAGCGCCGCTGCGACTTCCGCGCGGCGAAGGCGCGACTCCTCCTCGGTCGGCACCGTCACGTACTGCGCCATGCGACGACGGAGCGAGCGGTTCCGGACGTCGACTGCGGTCAGGAGCGCGAAGGCGACCAGGGCGAGGATCGCGACGGCGACGAAGATCATGAGCCAGGGAGACGTGATGACCTGGTCGACCCAGCTCTGTTCGAAGGTCCCGCGGGGGCCGAGGTCGAGCGCGGGGGTCGTGTACGACGTCGTCGCGGGCGAGAACCCGGCCACCTTCACCACGACGACCGCCTTGTGCTGCGGCGGGAGCAGGGACTGATAGGACACCTCGTGCTCGTTCGAGAGCCGCTGGCCGATCTCCGCGTAGATCTCCGCCAGGGCCGCAGGGTTGTCGGCCTCGATGTAGGTCCCGCCGGTTCGGCGGGCCAGCGCCTTCAGCGTCTGCGGCGTGTACTGGTCCGACTTGAGGCCGATGGAGATGATCCGTGCGTTGGCCTCCTTGGCGGCAGCCAGCGCGTCGGCGAGGCTCGAGTCGCTCGTGTCGTAGTTCGCGCCGTCCGAGAGAAGGACGAACGTCGCGCGCTCCAGACCTTCGTCCCGCGCCATCTCCGACGCCTCGATGATCGCGTCGTAGATGTGCGTCCCCTCCTCGGTGGTCGGCGTCTCCGCGACTGCATCCGCGAGCGCGCCACCGTCGGTCGTGAACGCGGACAGGACGTTGATGTTCGGGTTGAACGTGAGGATCCCGACCGGGAGGTCGCTCGTTCGCTCCTCCAGGAACGCGCGTGCCGCGACCGTTGCGCCCTCGATCGGCTTGCCCTTCATGCTGTTCGACGCGTCGAGCAGCAGGACGGCGCCGCTGTTCGAGCCGCCAGGAGGCGCGACCGCGACCCCTGCGACGGCGCTGCCGTTCTCGGTGACGCTCACCTGGTCCGCCGTCAGCTGCTGCTTCTTGGGCAGCCCGACGATGTACGCGCGGGTGGGGAAGCTGCTGTTCGGCGACTCGACGAGCGTGGGCGTCGAGCCCTGCCCGACCGCGTGCGCAGGGAGCGCGAGAGCCAGGAGCGCTGCTCCGGCCGCCGTGATGCGCGCGGCGAGCCTCACGCGGTTGCACCCCGGCGCTCGTCGAGCGAGGAGATCCTCTCCCCGAACATGCTCTGGGGCAGCTCGATGCCGCGCTTGCGGAACTTCTCGAGGAACACGGGGCGCAGGCCCGTGGGTCGAAGGGAGCCCGTGATCGTGCGGTCGGGCGCCACCGAGTCGATCTGGAACTCGAAGATGTCCTGGAGCTGGATGACGTCCGACTCCATGCGGAGCACCTCGGTCACCTGGACGACACGCCGGGAGCCGTCCTCGAGCCTGTCGATGTGCACGAGGAGGTCGAGGGCCGCCGAGATGTGCTGGCGGATCGCCCGCAGCGGGAGGTCGTAGCCGGCCATCATCACCATGGTCTCGATGCGGTGCAGGCCGTCGCGCGGGGAGTTGGAGTGGACCGTCGAGAGCGAGCCGTCGTGGCCCGTGTTCATCGCCTGGAGCATGTCGAGGGCCTCGGCTCCTCGAACCTCGCCGACGATGATGCGGTCCGGGCGCATGCGGAGGGAGTTGCGCACGAGGTCACGGATCGGAATGTGGCCTTCGCCCTCGATGTTCGGTGGGCGGGCCTCGAGCCTGAGGACGTGACGCTGATGGAGCTGGAGCTCCGCGGCGTCCTCGATGGTCACGATGCGCTCGTTGTTGGGGATCGCAGACGACAGGGCGTTGAGCAGCGTCGTCTTTCCGGACCCGGTGCCGCCGGAGATGAGGAGGTTGAGCTGGGCCTCGATGCAGCGGGTGAGGAAGTCCACCGACTCCTCCGAGAGCGAGCCGATGCTGACCATGTCCTCGAGCGACAGGCGCCGGCGGCTGAACTTCCGGATGGTGAGCAGCGGGCCGGAGAGCGAGAGCGGGGCGATGATCGCGTTGACGCGGCTGCCGTCCGGCAGTCGGGCGTCCACCATGGGCGACGCCTCGTCGATGCGGCGCCCGATCTGGGAGACGATCTTGTTGATGATCCGTCGCAGGTGCGACTCGTCGGTGAACCGGACGGTCGTCTCGTACAGCTTCCCTCCGCGCTCGATCCAGACGTCGTCCGGGCCGTTGCACATGACCTCCGTGATCGAGTCGTCGGCGAGCAGGCGCTCGAGGGGGCCGTAGCCGAGGATGTCGTCGAGGATCTCCGACGTCAGGCGCTCGCGGTCCTCCCGGGCGATCCCCGCCTCGTCGTTCAGGTGACGCCGGACGTCCGCCGTCACGCGATCACGAAGCTCGGCGGGGTCGACGGCGATGTTGAAGAGCTGGGGGCCCAGCTCGGAGATCACCGTCATGTGGATGCGGTTCTTGAGCTCGGCGAAGGGCTCCTGCTCGCCGGCGGGCCCGCGTTGCGCGCTGATTCGCTCGTGGAGTTCCATGAGTTAGGCCTTTCGTCCGAAGATCCGGCCCCGCTTCGACGTCCCGGGCTCCGCTGCACCGGCTGCGACGGGGATCGGCTCGCCGGTCGGGACCGTCTCCCCGAGGAGGAAGTCGGCCAGGCGGCCGAACGCCTCTGCCGGCTCCGACTGGGGGCGGGCGACGACGATCGGAATGCCCTCGTTGACCGTTCGCGGGATCTCGCGATCGGAGGGGATGAAGATGTCGGGCGTTCGGCCCAGCACTGCCTCGACGTCCGACTGGCTGATGCCCACGCGGCTGTGCGCGCGATTCAGCAGGAGATAGACGTGATCCGGGTCGTACTTCATCAGCTCGAGCGTCTCGAGCCCGAGCTTCGTGTTCTTGAGCGAGAGGGAGTCCAGCATGCCGACCATGACGATCTCGGTCGAGTTGTCGATGGACGTGATGACCTCGGCGGTGAACCCCGGAGGCGTGTCGATGACGACCCAGTCGAAGTTCGCGCGCAGGATCGCGTAGATCTCGCGCAGGAGCTCGGCTCCGACGGCGCTCGCCTGGTCCGGCCGTCGGGGCGCGATGAGCGTCTGCACGCCCGACGAGTGCGTCGCGAGGAATGCCTGCAGCTTGTCCCAGTCGAGCGCCCCTGCCGACTGGGCGAGGTCGTACACCGTCTTCTCCGGCGGGAGCCCGAGGCACAGGGCCACGTCTCCGAACTGGAGGTCGAGATCGATGAGCGCGACGCTCTGGCCGCGCTGGGCGAGGCTGACCGAGAGATTCGTCGAGGTCAGCGTCTTGCCCGTGCCGCCCTTCGGACCGAGGATGCAGACCAGACGGGCGTTCTCGCCCGAGACCGGGTTCACCGCGCCCTGCTTGCGGACCATGAGCTTCGACACCTCGAAGTGGATCTGCTCGGGCGTCGCCGGCAGCATCACGATGTCGTCGGCGCCGGCCTCGAACGCGCGCTTGAGGAAGCCGTTCGGTGACCCTTGCCCGAGCACCATGACGCTCAGGTCGGGGTTCTGTCGGGCCACCGACTCCAGGAGCAGCAGCGCGCGATCCGAGTAGCCGGCGCAGGCGACGAGGAGCAGGTCCGCGATGCCGTGCCGAAGCCAGCTCAGGGCGTCTTCGTCGCTCGTGACCACATCGACGACGTTGAAGTCCTCGCCTGCCGGGAGGGAGTTACGGACGCTGTCCTCGTCCACTCCCGGCTCGACTGCGAGCAGGGCTTTGACCGGGCGGCTCGGCATCGGGTCTTCCCGCCTACCTCAGGACCGTCGATGCGGTCGCGGTGTCATCGGGCGTCGGCTTGGCGCCGACGACGGGCCGGATGGCGAACCAGAGCTGCGCGTTGTCCGCCGCGAAGGCGAAGTCGGCGGCGTCCTTCGAGAGGATCCGAAGGACGAGGTTGCTTCCGCCCGACGGTCCGGGCTGCGACGGTACGGCGAGCACCTTGATGTCCTCCCGGAACAGCTTCACCGCTCCGGGGGTTCCCAGGTAGATGTCCACCGAATCGCCCGCCTGCACCTGAGAGAGGCTTCCGCGGACGTTGTCGATCGAGATCGAGATCGCCCGCTGCGGCCCGGTGATCTGCGAGTCCACGGACGCGGTGTCGCTCGTCGCGAAATCGGCCGACGTGAACTGCTGGCCCGGGAAGATCTCGGCCGATGCCGCCCGTCCGCTCAGGTACTGGGGATCGGAGACGGCCCCGACCTCGACGTCCTTGCGCGGGAGCTCCGTGGGCTGGTACATCGGAACGCTCGCGATGAGCGTGCCGGGCGTACCCGCGGGGATGTACTGCTTCGCAACGAGCACCGGCGTCGGCGCGTTGGCGCCGCCGACCCGGGCGCGGTAGCGATCGAGGTAGACGACGAGGAGGATCGCCGCGAGCAGGATCGCTCCGATCCCGAGGGCTATGGCCCAGCCGCGAGACGACATCCTCCCCGAGACTTTGCTGGTCAACGTGTTCGACATGGCTTCCTCTCTCCTTGCTCGTCCTAGCTGCTCCTAGCTGCTCCCATTAATCGGCACGGTCGGGGGAATGCATTAGCTCGGCGCCGTACCGCGACGATCGCTGCGGCCCGGCGACCGCGGCCCTTGCCTGCGTCCGCGGGATCCCGATCCCCCCGGGTCCTGCAACGGGCTCGTCCCTTCCGTCCGGCAACGCGAGTACGCCGGCCCGGTCGAGGGGGTAACCGGGCCGGCGTACGCTTTCTGCCGAGGTGATCCGAGGTCGGATGACCTCTGCACTGACGTCCTTAGCCGGGCGCGTTCGAGACGCTGCTGGCTGCGTCGGAGAACAGATCCCGAAGGACGTTCCTGAGGAAGAAGAGCGCGACGATGATGGCGATCGCGAGGAAGCCGAGCAGGATTGCGTACTCGGTCGTCGTCTGGCCATCCTCGCGCTCCCGCAGCTCGGCCAGGGAAACCTGGAGCCGAACCAGCGGTCGCATCAGGATGTCGGTCATCTGGAGGTTCCTCCTCCGGTCAGAGGGGCGCTGCGCACCCCCGGGGTGTGACTGCTCGCCCGTCTGACATTCCGGGCGTATCTCAGGTTCGGCAGGTGGGCCCCGTCCGGCAACCGGCCGATGGATTGGTTCCGACTAGACCATCGGCTGCACCACGTCCTCCGGGGCCGACGCCATCATCAGAGCGATGAGGTCGGCCGCCGACGCCTCTGGGTCGTGGTCCGAGACCGGTTCGCGCTCATCCCGACCCGGGCTTCTCACCGCTGCGCTCGTCTTCCTCGCGGTGACCGTGGTCGCCGGCCTCGTGGCGATGAGCGCCGGCAAGCGCCTCCTCGCCTGGGACGTCCGCTTCGCGTACCTGCCCGCGGCGGAGGCCGTGTTACACGGAGACTCGCCGTACCCCGAGCTCGACGATCCCATCCTCGAGGACCAGAAGGGGTACGTGTACCCGCCGCAGCTGGTCCTGGTGCTCGTGCCCTTCTCGACCCTCCCGGTGGACGTCGTCGCGATGCTGGTCGCGCTCGCGCTGATCGCGACCGTGGGTCTCACGCTGAGGGTGCTGGGGGTACGCGATCCGCGCTGCTATGCCGCCGCGATTCTGTGGGTTCCGACGATCAGCGGCGTGCTCCTCGCCAACGTCTCCATCCCGCTCGCGCTCGCGCTCGCGCTCGTCTGGAGGTATCGCGAGTCGGTGCGGGCGTCGGGCGCCGCTCTCGGGCTCGCGGTCTCCGCCAAGCTGCTCCTGTGGCCGATGTTCGTCTGGATGCTGGCCACCCGCCGTCTGCGCGCGACCGCGCTCGCGATCGCCCTCGGAGCAACCGTGACGCTCGGCGCGTGGGCGGCAATCGGCTTCGCCGGTCTCCGCGGATACCCGGACCTGGTCCAGCGGCTCACCGACATCCAGGCCGAGCGGAGCTACTCGCTCGTGGGCATCGCCGCCACCGCCGGCCTCGACCCGGGCATCGGCCGGGTGCTCGCACTGAGTGTCGGCGTCGGTCTCCTGGTCGCATGCGCCGTTCTCGGACGGCGCGGGGACGATCTCCG
>CAZMUG010000057.1:2989-14699 GCA_964569165.1 uncultured Gaiellales bacterium | reverse complement strand
TGTACGTCCCGGCGATGAAGACGAAGATCATCGCGTGGTCGAGCCGGCGGGCGAGGGCTCGCCGGCGCGGCGTCTTCCACGACACCCGGTGATAGAGGGCGCTCGCACCGAGCATGGAGGCCATCGCGACCGCGTAGACGGTGGTCGCGACTCGCGCGCGCGCACCGTCGGCGAGGGCGACGAGCACGATTCCGGCCGGCACCGCCGCGACCAGCCCCCACTGGTGGAGCACGCCCCGCAGACGCGGCTTCGCGACGTCGAGCATCGGGTGATTCTGCCGTCTCGGGCAGGACGGCCGCTCGCTTGCGCCCGCACGCCCCGTTTGGAATGGTCCCGGCGCGTCGGCGGAACCCCGGGGATCGGCCTCGTCGTCGGTGCCGGCGCAGGGAGGAGCGCGATGCACGTACGCATGGCACGCATGTCGTTCAGCGGCGACGTCAACGAGATCGCCGAGCGGGCGGAGTCGGGGATGCTGCCGATCTTCCAGTCGGCCGACGGGTTCAAGGCGTACTCGGTCGCGGTCGCGGACGACGAGATCTGGTCGCTCAGCGTCTGGGAGACCGCCGAGCAGGCGGAGGCCGCGAACGAGCTCGCGGCGGAGTGGGTGGCCGAGAACCTCGCGGACCGGATCACGGTCACGGAGACCCACGTGGGCGACCTCGTGATCTCGACCACGCTCGGCGTCTCGCCCGCGCGGGTCTGAGCCGGATCCACGTTCACCGCAGGTGCGACGCTGAAGCGCCGCACCAGGCGCGCGCGGTAAGTGCAGGGAGGAGGATTCGAACCTCCGAAGGCTGAGCCAGCGGGTTTACAGCCCGCCCCCTTTGGCCACTCGGGAATCCCTGCGCGGCGGGCAATTGTAGCCGCGCCCGCCGGGCGGCCCTACCATCGCGGCCGTGGAGCGGTTCGACGCGATCGTCGTCGGCGCGGGCCCGGCCGGCTCGGCCGCGGCGATCCACCTCGCGCGCGGCGGCGCGCGTGTCCTCCTCCTCGACCGGGCGCGCTTCCCGCGCGACAAGCCCTGCGGCGGCGGCCTCACGGGAAGAGCGCTGCGCCACGCGCCGTGCGACGTCTCGTGCGTCGTCGAGCACGACGTGGACCGGTTCGTCGTGCGCGTCGGCTACGGGAAGAAGGTCGAGCGCCGGGCGGACGGGACCGTCATCCGCATGTCGCAGCGGCGGCGCCTCGACCACCACCTCGTGGAGCAGGCGGTGGCCGCCGGCGCGGACTTCAGGGACGGGACCAGGGTGACCGAGCTGGCGCGCGACGCCGCCGGGACGAGCGTCCGCGCGGACGGCCTCGACGCGTGCGCTCCCTTCCTCGTCGGCGCGGACGGCGTGAACGGGGTCGTCGCGCGCTCGTTCGGGCTCGGCGAGGGGATCGTCCACAACGTGGCGCTCGAGGGGAACGTCCCCTGGGGCGCGCTCGACCCGGCCGTGTTCGCGGGGCGGGTCTGGGTGGAGCTCGGCGTCGTCCCGGGCGGCTACGCCTGGGCCTTCCCGAAGGGCGACCACGCGAACCTCGGCGTCGGGGGCTCCGGCACCGAGGGCCCGCGGCTGCGCGCGCATCTCGACCGCCTCGCGCGGGCGCACGGGCTCGATCCCGCCGCGGTCGAGGGAGTGCGCGGGCACCGGATCCCGATGCGGCGGCTCGGCACGCGGGCCGCCGACGGACGGGTGCTGCTCGTCGGCGATGCGGCGGGGCTCGTCGACCCCCTCTCGGGGGACGGGATCTACGAGGCGTTCGTGTCGGGGAAGCTCGCTGCGCAGGCGATCCTCGCCGGCGCGCCGGAGACGTACGAGCCGGCGGTCTCGGCCGCGCTCGACCGGCACGCGGGAGCGTCCTGGAAGGCGAAGCGCGTGGCAGAGGGGCACCCGTCGGCCTGCCTGTGGGCGCTCCGCGCTCCGGGTGTGTTCGACGCCGTCGTCGGGCTCCTGCAGGGCGACCTGGGCCACCCGGCCGAGGCCCGCCGCCTCGCCCGTCCGTCCCTCCGTCTGCTCTCGCGTCTGGCAGGCTCCTCGCACGCCGACTGAGGCTCAAGCGCGGCTCCGCCCGTGCCGATGCACGGGCTGTCCATGGATCTCGATGCCGTGCTCCAGCGTGCGGTCGATCTCGGCGCGAGCGACGTGCACTTCAAGGTCGGCCGGCCCCCGGTCGTCCGTCTGGACGGCGGGCTCGCCGCGCTCGACGGACACGTCCCGCTGGGCGACGCAGACGTTGAGGCGGTGCTCGACCAGGTCTCGGGCCACGTCCCCCGGCGGCGGCAGGCCTTCGACGAGACGGGAGACCTCGACCTCGCGTACTCGAAGGCGGGGCTTCCGCGCTTTCGCGTGAACGGCTTCCGCCAGCGCGGCGCCATCTCGTTCGCGTTCCGCGTGATCCCCGACGAGATCCCGGGCTTCGCGGAGCTCCACCTTCCGCCCGGCGTCGCGCGGCTCGCCGACGAGCAGCGCGGGCTCGTCCTCGTGACGGGCGCCACCGGCTCGGGGAAGACGACGACGCTGGCGGCGATGCTCGACCACATCAACAGGACGCGCTCCCAGCACATCGTGACGATCGAGGACCCGATCGAGTTCCTGCACCGCGACCACGGCTGCATCGTCAACCAGCGCGAGGTCGGGCTCGACACCGAGAGCTTCGACCAGGCGCTCCGCCACGTCCTCCGCCAGGATCCCGACGTCATCCTCATCGGTGAGCTCCGGGACTCGGAGACCGCGGCGGTCGCGCTGCAGGCCGCCGAGTCGGGGCACCTCGTCTTCTCGACGCTCCACACGCTCGACGCAGCCGAGACGGTCGGCCGCATGGTCGAGTTCTTCCCGCCGGAGAAGCAGGAGCAGGTCGTCTCGATCCTCGCCGGCGTGCTCCGCGGCGTGGTCAGCCAGCGGCTGCTCCCGCGGGTGGGCGGCGGTCGCATTCCGGCGGTCGAGGTGCTGGTCACCAACGCGCGCGTCGCCGAGCTGGTCCGCGAGCGGCGGATGGGCGAGATCCCGGACGCGATCGCCGACGGCGAGTTCTTCGAGATGCAGACCTTCACGAAGGCGCTGATCGACCTCGTGCTGGCCGGCCGCGTCGACCGCGAGACGGCGAGCAGCGCAGCCTCGAGCGCGCACGACTTCGAGATCTCCCTGTCCCGGGCCGAGAAGATCCGCCAGTCCCAGGCGCTGCGGGACACGCCCCCGTCTCCGGAGCCCGAGCCCGAAGCGGGCACCCTGCGACTCGCCGCGGGGCAGGGATGAGCGTGGTTGCCGACCTGGCGAGCGGGCGCGTTCCGGGCCGGAGCGCTCGGCGGGAACGCCTGCTCGCGAGGGCCGCGGAGGAGAGTGGGCACACGCTGATCGAGCTCCTCACCGTGCTCTCCATCCTCGGGATCGTGCTGGCAGGGCTCACCACCGCCTTCACCTCGGGCATCAACGCCGAGCTCCGCGCCAGCCGCGAGTTCGAGGCGCAGCAGAACGCGCGCATCGCGGTCGACCGTCTCCGGCGCGAGCTGCACTGCGCCAGCGCCATCTCGGCTCCGAACGGGACGGCCGTCAGCACCATCGCCGTGACTCTTCCCGACGTCTGCGCCGGAGCCGACACGGCCGTCACCTACGCGACGGTCGCCGTCTCGGCGAACCGCTGGAAGCTGACACGGACGCCCGCGACCGGCTCCGCCAGCACCGTTGCCGACTACCTGACCTCGAGCACGATCTTCACCTACTTCGCACCCGCGGCGGGAACGCTCGGGAGGCTGAGCGTGGACGTTCCGGTCAACGTGAACCCGGCCGACCCGGGCACCGAGTGGCGGCTCGTCGACGACATCGTGCTCCGCAACACGGACCGGTTGTGAGCCGCAGCCCCGATCGGGGGTTGACGGCTCTCGTGATCCGGCCGAGATCTAGAGACGGACGACCGAACCCCTTCGACATGCGGCGATTCCTCCGAGACGAGAGCGGCGTCACGCTCGTGATGGCCGTCTGCATCCTCTCCGTGCTGATGACGGCGGGAGCGACGCTCGTCTACTTCGCGAACGCGGGCGCCCGCCATGCGGAGGTCTCGACCGAGGACGCGCGCGCTCTCGATCTCGCCGAGGCCGGCATGAACTACGCGCGCTCGGTCCTCTGGAACGCCTCCGATCCCACGCAGGCGAACGCCGTCCCGGCGAGCTCGGTGACGCTCGAGGGTGGCACGGCGAGCTACGAGGGGACGTACGACGCGGGAACGATGACCTGGACCCTGACGGGCACGGGGACGTACACGAGCCCCGCCCAGGGAAGCCCGATCGTCCGCACCGTCTCGAGCGACGTCCAGGTCGTGATGGGAGCCGGCGGCGCGTCGCCGGCGTGGTCGTACAACTTCTCCGACGCGCTCTCGGGGTGCCTCACGATCGCGAACAACGCGACCTTCACCGCGCCGCTGTACGTGCGGGGCAACCTCTGCGTCTCGAACAACGCGCACTTCACCGGGTCGTCGCTGAACGTCGGCGGCACGCTCACGGTCGGCAACAACGGGTCCGTCGGCTACGCGGGATCGCCGATCGCCGAGGTGAACGTCGCGGGCGGATGCACGGGGGGCTCTCCGAACCCCCATCCGTGCGCGTCCGGCGCGGCGGACGACGTGTACGACGCGAACAGCGTCATCACGCAGAACCCGACCACGCTGACCAAGCCCACGGTCGATCTCGAGTACTGGTACCAGAACGCCTCCCCGGGGCCCCTGAACCCGTGCACGGTGGGGAGCGTCCCCGGGGGATTCGACAGCGGGACGGGCGGTACCTCGGTGCCCCCCAACCCCAATCGGAGCCGGCCGTCCTTCAATCTCACGCCCTCGACGGCGTACAGCTGCCAGACGGCGACGGGGCGGCTGTCGTGGACGCCCGGGAGCCCCGGGACGCTGGTCGTGGACGGGACGATCTTCTTCGACGGCAGCATCTCGATGTCCAACAACGCGTCCGCCGTCTACCAGGGGAAGGCGACGATCTACGCCTCCGGCTCCGTCTCGATCTCGAACAACGCCAAGCTCTGCGGGATCTCGGGCTGCACGGCCAGCTGGAACACGAACGACAACTACCTCGTGCTCGTCGTCGGTGCACCCAGCGGAACGACGTTCACGATCTCCAACAACGCCGTCTACCAGGGCGCGGCCTACGTGGTCGCCAACTACTCGCTGGCGAACAACGCGGCGAACTGGGGGCCCGTGATCGCCAACCAGCTCAGCATCGCGAACAACGCCGGCTCCTTCATGCCGCTCACCTCGCTCCCTCCGGGGGCTCCGGGCTACACGGGCGGTGCGCCGACCCTGCAGAACGTCCCGGACAGCTACCGCTCGACGGGCTGACGACGGCTACTGGCCGGTGGACTCGTCGAACGACGACGCCGTCCGGTACCAGACCTTCGACGTGTCTGCCGCGTCGCGCACGACCACGGTGACGCGCTTGACGCTCCGTCCGCCCGTGATCGTCTGCCACGTCACGTACGTGTCGACCCGGTAGCTGCGCCCGTCGGCTCCGGTGATCGTCTGCACGGGCACCTTCGTCGTACAGGGAGACGTGCCGCAGGCCGCGACGTTCACACGGTTGGAGGCGCTCGCGTCGTAGGCCGGGTCGGACGAGTACGGGGCAACCGCCGCCGTGACGAGGCTGTCGGGCAGGCCGATCGAGTCGTAGCGCATCGCGACGTAGCTCTCGAGCTCGCGATCCGCGAGCGCCCCGGTCGTCGTGACGGTGCTCGCGCGGTTGATCTGACGGATCCCGGACATGAACATCGCGAACAGCGCGAGGATTCCGAGCGTCAGGATCGTCATGGAGATGAGCACCTCGACGAGCCCGAACCCGGCCTGGTCGTCCACGAGGCGGTTCCGTCGCTGGAGCGTGGGCATCGGAGAGTAGATCGGCAGCGATCGATCGCGCCTCAACCCGCGAGAGAGAAGAGCGCGCGAGGCTCAAGGTGGGGGCGGCGGCGACCGAAGTCGTACGCGTGAGCCGTCCTCGGAGCGGATCGTGAACACCGCTGCAGCCGCAGTCGTCCTCGCCCCTGCGCTCGCGCTCGGCAGCTTCCTGAACGTCGTCGCCATACGCGTGCCCGAGCGGCGCTCGCTGCTCCGGCCGCCGTCGTCGTGCGGGGCCTGTGGCGAGGAGATCCTGTGGCGCGACAACGTGCCGGTCCTCTCCTGGCTCCTGCTGCGAGGCCGGTGCCGGCACTGTGCAGCGCGGATCTCGCCCGTGTACCCGGTGGTCGAGGCCGCCACGGCCGCGCTGATCGCGGCGTGCGTCGCGGTCTTCGGCGTCACCCCGTACGCGGCGCTCGCTGCGGGGTTCTGCGCCGTCCTGGTCACGCTCTCGGTCATCGACTGGAACCACCGGATCGTCCCCAACCGGATCGTGCTCCCCGCAGCCGCGGTCGCGCTCGTCGCTCACACGGCGATCGACCCGAGCGTGGAGTGGCTCGCCGCTGCGCTCTGCGCGTCGGGCTTCCTCTTCGCCGTGGTGCTCGTCCACCCGAAGGGCCTCGGGATGGGAGACGTCAAGCTCGCGCTCCTGCTGGGCGCCGTCCTCGGCGCCACGGTCGGAGTGGCGCTCATGGTCGGGATGTTCGCAGCGCTCGTCCCGGCCCTCGTGCTCTTCGCCCGGCACGGGACGGCGGCACGCAAGCTCGGCGTCCCCTTCGTCCCGTTCCTCGCCTTCGGCGCAGTGGTCGCGCTCTTCGTCGGCGAGCGGGCACTGGATGCCTACCTCGGGCTCTTCTAGCCGTGCGGCGGCATCAAGACGCGATGGGGGCCTGCCGATAACCCCTTCGAGGGATCGATGATGAAGATCGCGCGCGCCGCGGGCGGATCGGAGGCTGTGACGAGCGAGCCCGGACCGGGCGCACCCGAGCATGCGCTGGCATCGCCGTTCGGCCACGACGAGACCGCCGAGTTCGTCCTCGACCTCCTCGAGCACACGGGGCTCGTGGAGGCCGAGCGCCTGGCGCTGGTGCGGGATCGCGCCGCCTCGGGCACGCCCGTCACACGGGCGCTCATCGAGGAGGGAGTCGCGCGGTCCGACGGCGTCGCCCGCATGCTCGCCGTCCGCCATCACCTCCCGCTCGTCGATCTCCCGGCCGTGGGCGTCTCCCTCGAGGCGGCCCAGCTGATCCCGGCCCAGACCCTCGAGCGCGCCTCCGCGATCCCGTACGCGGTCGAAGGGGAGCTGCTCAAGGTCGCCGTCGCCGACCCGGGGAACCTGCATGCCATCGACGAGCTCCGGCTCGCCACCAAGCTGGCCCTGGAGGTCGGCGTCGCGTCACGGGACGACATCGACGCCGAGCTGCAGCGCCTCAGCCGCACCGCCGATGCGATCGGCTCCGTCGTCGTCGAGCTGGACGACGAGCAGCACGAGGGCGGCGACGACCTCGAGGTGGACGACGGGATCTCGGACGGCCCGCTCGTCAGGCTCGTCAACGCCATGATCTTCCAGGCGGCCGAGGAGAACGCCTCCGACGTCCACTTCGAGCCGCAGGAGGACTCCCTCGTCGTGCGCTTCCGCGTGGACGGCGTCCTCCGCGAGGTGCAGCGCATCCCGCGGAAGATGGCAGCCGGGGTCACCACCCGCCTGAAGGTGCTCGCGAAGCTCGACATCGCCGAGCGGCGCAAGCCGCAGGACGGCCGCATCACGCTCTCGACCGCGGCCGTCGGGCGCATGCTCGACATCCGCCTGGCGACGCTGCCGACCGTCGAAGGGGAGAAGGTCGTCATGCGCCTTCTCGACAAGTCCCGCAAGCCGCCGACGCTCACCGAGCTGGGGCTCTCGGATGCGATGCGCGACGACCTCGAGGAGGTCGTCCGGCGACCGACCGGAGCGCTCATCGTCACGGGGCCGACGGGGTCGGGGAAGTCGACGACCCTCTACGGCTGCCTCGCGCAGATCAACCGCCCGGAGATCAACATCATCACGGTCGAGGATCCCGTCGAGTACCGCCTCGCGGGCGTGAACCAGGTGCAGATCAACGTCCGTGCCGGCCTCACGTTCGCGTCGTCGCTGCGGTCGATCCTGCGTTCCGACCCCGACGTCGTTATGGTCGGCGAGATCCGCGACGTCGAGACGGCCAAGATCTCCGTCGAGGCCGCGCTGACCGGGCACTTCGTCCTCTCGACCCTGCACACGAACGACGCGCCGTCGACGATCACGCGGCTCGGGGAGATGGGGGTCGAGCCCTTCCTCACGGGCGCGGCCGTCTCCGCCGTTCTTGCCCAGCGCCTCGCGCGCAAGCTGTGCACGCACTGCTGCGAGGCGTACCAGCCGAGCGCCGAGGAGGTGAAGGACCTCCGCGTCTCGCCCGAGGCGCTCGCCGCCCTCGACGGGACCGTCTTCTACCGCAAGAAGGGCTGCCCGCGGTGCAACCACACGGGCTACAGGGGGCGCGTCGGCGTCTTCCAGTTCCTGCGCATGTCCGAGGAGATCGCGGCGGCGGCGGTCCGTCACGCGAGCCGGGACGAGATCGAGCGCGCGGCATTCGCGAACGGGATGCGGACGCTCTGGGACGACGGTATCGAGAAGGTCGCCTCCGGGCTGACCTCGATCGAAGAGCTGACGCGGATCCTGTCCTAGCTGAGTGCGGCGCCTGGTGCGGCGCTGGGTGCGGCGCTCGGTGCGGCGCTTCAGCGCCGCACCTGCAGTTCATCCCTTCTGCAGCCCCAGGCAGGGCGCTGAAGCACCCTGCCAGGCCTGCCGCCGGTGGGGTGCTTCAGCACCCCACCGGCTGTTCAGCCCTGGAAAAGCAGGCGGGGCGCCGAGGCACCCTGCCCTGGTTGCTGGTGCAGAGCCTGCGACCCTCGCTAGGAGGCGCCCACCTCGCAGCCGAGAGCGATGAACGCCTCGACTGCGTGCGTCACGAAGCGCGTCGCCTCGACCGGGCTCGGAAACGTGTAGGGCCCACGCTGGACAGGGGTCTCGGGGCCCGTCGGCCACACCGTCGCCTCGACCACGCAGCAGTCTCCCCGGTCGAGCGCGCGGAGCAGGGCGACGGAGCGCCCTTCCCGGCGGGCGTGCCGCACGTACAGCTCGCTGCCGTGCGTCGCCGTCGGCGCCGCTTCGCTCACCTGCCGGCTTTCGCCTGCGCGACGGCGGCGGCGACGGTCTGGCGGTCGGCGACGCCGAGCGTCGTCACCGCGACGCCCGGCCGCCTCATGATGACGACGGCGGGCGCAGGGAGGATCCCGGCCTTCGCGACGATCTTCGCGAGGGCGTTCTCGCTGGCGGCGCTGATCGGGACGAAGCCGGCGACCGCCATGCGCGCCCCCGCTCGGGCCTCGTTCCGCACGGCCGAGTCCACGGCCGAGCCGGGGACGTAGACGGCCACGACGACGATCCGCCGGTGCCGGAAGGCCTGCGCGACGGGCTTCGGGAGGTCGGGCGCGAGAGCCGGCCTCGTCGGCTTCGTCGGCTTCACCGCCGGCTTCGCCGTGTTCGTGCCGGGCTCGACCTGAGCCTGGTGCTTCGTCGTGGAGGGGGCCGGGGTCGCTGCCTCGTCCTGCGCTCGCCCGCCGATGAGGAAGACGAACGCGCCGAGGGCCGTGAGGACGAGCGCGGCCACGACGGCGCCGACGCGCACGGGTGGGCTCAGCGTGATGCTCACGGTGTCACTATCGGCACCCGTCCCGCGGCTCTTGATCGACAGCGCTGGCCGGCTTCGAGCCCGCCGGCGGGTAAGGAACGTCGGTTCCGGTGAGCCCGCTCTGAGCGCTTCAGGGGTCTTCGCGGCCGTGACCCCGCTTCCGCGGGCTCACGGCCTGCGGGACCAAGGAAGAGGCGCGGTCTCCCGCGCCTCTTCGTGGTTCGAGCGATCTGCGCGGTGTTTACGCGCAGTTGTTGTTCGCCTTGAAGTCCGCGCTCGACGGGCCGGGCCCGGCGACGCTCCAGGTCATGCCGCTCACCGTGTCGGTGAGGCAGTAGGAGCTGGCGCCGGCCGAGGCGACGGTCAGCGTCGAGGAGATGCCGGAGTCGATGGCCGCGAGGTCGGTGGCGTCCATGCCGGTGTACGAGCTGTTGTCGGCGTAGTAGGCCTCCGCCGCCGGCAGCGCCGCCCGCAGGTTGGCCTTGGCCGCGTTGTTGGCCGCGCGATCGCGGAACCCGAGGTACGAGGGGACGGCGATGGCCAGCAGGATGCCGATGATGATGATGACGACCAGGAGCTCGATGAGCGTGAAGCCCTGCTCCGAGTTGCCGTCGAGGCGGTTCTGAATCCGCTTCAACATGTCGTGCCACTCCTTCCGCAGTCCGCAGTGGTAGGGGGATGGGGGTCGCGGATGCCATCCCGTTGTCGGTGAAACGAGGGGGAGCGCCTACCCCAAACTGGGTGATTCCCGGGTGAGGTACCCCGCTGTGTGGAGCAGCCTCGAGCGCTGCTCAAGGCCCGCGCTGGCAGTGCCGATACGCGAGATGGTCATGGACGCTGCGCCGACCTCGATCGACGACCTCCTCACCCGCGCGACGGAGGCGAAGGCGTCGGATCTCCACCTCGTCCCGGGCGCCCCGCCGATCGTGCGCGTGCACGGCGACCTGAGCCCGTTCGCGGACGCCCCCAAGCTGAGCGGCGACGCCATTCGCGACCTGCTGTACCGCATTCTCTCGACCGAGCAGCAGAAGCAGCTCGAGGTCGGCCGGCAGCTCGACTTCTCGTACGGTGTCCCGGGGCTCGCGCGCTTCCGCGTGAACGTCCACTTCCAGCGCGGCACCCTGGCGGCCGCCTTCCGGCACATCCCCGAGGAGCTGCGGACGCTCGAGGAGCTGGGTCTGCCCTCGTCGCTCCGCGACCTCGCTCTCATGCCGCGCGGGCTCGTGCTCGTCACCGGGCCGACCGGTTCCGGAAAGTCCACGACCCTGGCCTCGATGATCGACGAGATCAACCGCCGGAAACCGCACCACATCCTCACGATCGAGGACCCGATCGAGTTCGTGCACCGGCACAAGCGCTGTGTCGTCACGCAGCGCGAGATCGGCGCTGACGCGCCGAGCTTCGGCGAAGCCCTCCGGGCCGCCCTCCGCCAGGACCCCGACGTGATCCTCGTCGGCGAGATGCGCGACCTCGAGACGATCGCCATCGCGCTCACGGCCGCGGAGACGGGGCACCTCGTCCTCGCCACGCTCCACACCCAGAGCGCGCCGAGCACGATCGACCGCGTCATCGACGTCTTTCCGCCCGCCCAGCAGGAGCAGGTGCGCATGCAGCTCGCGAACACGCTCCAGGGCGTGGTGACGCAGACCTTGCTCCCGACCGCCGACGGTCTCGGCCGGGTCGTGTGCCTCGAGATCCTGTTCCCCGACGACGCGGTCCGGAACCTCGTCCGCCAGGGCAAGGTGGAGCAGATCTACTCCGTCATGCAGACGTCGACGCAGCGCGGCATGCAGACGATGGAGCACGGGCTCGCCGAGCTCGTCCGGAAGCGCGTCGTGACCCCCGAGGCAGCGGTGGCCGTCTCGAGCCGCAAGGAGCAGCTCGTCGGGATGCTCGAGCGAAGCGGCATGACGGTGACGCTGCCGACCTCCGACTCGGCCGAAGGCGGCGCGCTCAGGCTGGCCGGGAGCGGTTGACATGCCCGGTCTGCGGCCGACAGACGAGGATCCGGGGTTCGAGGGGGATGACCTTCGACCCGAGCTCGACCGTGGGGTCCTCGACCGGCTCTCGGCGTACGCGTCGGACGAGGACGGCGAACCGGCCGATCCCCGCGACGCGTTCCCGGCGGTGACGGGCCC
>CAZMUG010000057.1:0-2889 GCA_964569165.1 uncultured Gaiellales bacterium | reverse complement strand
CGGCGAACCGGCCGATCCCCGCGACGCGTTCCCGGCGGTGACGGGCCCTCCGCTCGAGGAACCAGATCTCGCCGTCGAGCGAGGTCCTGCCACCGAGCCGGCGGCGGTCGCCTCTGAGAAGGACGGCGAACCGGCCGATCCCCGCGACGCGTTCCCGGCGGTGACGGGCCCCTCGCTCGAGGAACGACTCGCCGTCGAGAGTGACTCTCGCGCCGAGGCGGCGGCGGTGGCCGAGGCCGAGTTGGACGCGCCCGGGGAGGACCTCGCGCCCCCGGGGACGGACGACGAGAAGGCCGTCGAGGCCGAGCCGCCTGCAGCGCACGAAGCGCAGGAGCTCGTGGCCGAGCAGGCGGGGACGGGCGAGCCTCCGGCTCCGTCGGTTGAGGAGCCTGCTACCCCGGCTCGCCGGCCCTTCCGCTTCGGGCGCGGCGAAGCCGCACCGAAGCGCGATCGCACCCAGCGGGAGAAGCGCGGAGCGCACCGGAAGGCGAAGCGGCTGGTCGGGCTGAAGATCGGCTCGTCGCAGATCGCAGCGGCCGAGGTGGTCAACAACGGCGCCCCGGAGCTCGTCGAGGTCTTCCGCGAGCCGCTCGAGCCCGGCCTCGTCGTCTCCGGCGAGATCAGGGATCCGGAGGCGCTCACGGTGGCGTTGAAGCGGCTGTTCGAGCTCCACAAGCTCCCGAAGCGCGGCGTCCGGCTCGGCCTCGCGAACAACCGGATCGGCGTCAGGATCTTCGAGATCGAGGGCGTCGAGGACGCACGGCAGCTCGACAACGCCATCCGCTTCCGCGCCGAGGAGGTGCTCCCGATCCCCCTCGATCAGGCGGTGCTCGACTACGTCGTGCTCGACGAGGCCGTTCGCGGGGACGGGACGCCCTGGAAGCGAATCCTCCTCGTCGTCGCCTACCGCGAGGTGGTCGACCGCTATCTCCAGGCCTGCCGTAGCGCGGGGCTCGAGGTCGTTGGCATCGACCTCGAGGCGTTCGCGCTCCTCCGTGCCGTCGAGCCGCCCTCGGATCGCAGCCAGGATGCGGGTGCGCTGGTCGCCGTGGCGATCGGCCACGACCGCACGACGATCGCCGTCTCGACCGGCCGGTACTGCGAGTTCACGCGCGTGCTCGACTGGGGCGGCTGGTCGCTGAACGTCGCCATCGCGCGCGAGCTCGACCGGGCGCCCAGCGAGGTCGAGAGCGTCAAGCGTCAGCTCTCCTTCGCACGGCCTGGCGAGGTCGAGGGCTGCAGCGCGGAGCAGGTGGTGAAGGCCCGGGACGCCATCCAGCGCTCGCTCTCGGCATTCGTGCGTGAGCTCGTAGCGTCGCTGCAGTTCTACCAGGCCCAGCCCGGCGCCCTCGGGATCGGCGAGGTCGTGCTCACGGGCGGCACCGCGCACATGGACGGCCTCCCCGAGGCGCTCGGCGAGCTCCTCGGAGTTCCCATCCGCCTCGGCGACCCGTTCAGGCGCCTCAGGGTCGGACCGAAGGTCGCGCACGAGGGGCCCCGCGGCTCGCTGTCCGTCGCAATCGGCCTCGGGATCGAGGACTGAGCCGATGCGTGCGATCAACCTCCTCCCCCGGGACGCGGAGAGCACCGGCTCCGGCGAAGGCGGGCGCCTGCCGCTCGTCGTCGCTGCGGGCGGCATCGCGGCCGTCACCGCTGCTGCGGCGTTCCTTGCGCTCTCCGCAGCGGGTGCCGCCGACGATCGCAGGGCCGCGCTCGCGCTGACCGAGGCGGCGATCGCGTCTCTGCCGGCCGCCGAGCAGCCGGGAGTCGCCTCGGGCCTCGTCGCCCAGGAGCGGGCGAACCGCGTCGCGGCTCTGTCCGCCGCCCTCTCCTCGAGGGTCGCCGTCGACCGCGTGCTGCGCGAGCTCTCGTACGTCCTTCCTGCCGACGTCTGGCTGACCGGTCTGATCGTCAGGGCGCCGTCGCAGGCCGATGCCGCCGCGCCGGCGGGCGGGACATCCGGTGGCGCGGAGCAGGGAGCCACGGGGCTGACCATCCAGGGAGCGGCGTTCTCGCACGAGTCCGTCGCCCGCGTGCTCGCCAGGCTCTCGGTTCTCCCGATGCTGGACAACGCGCGCCTGACCGCAAGCGCCCGGATCCCGCCGTCCGCGAGCGAGGAGACCGGGGCGAAGGGGCAGGGGAAGAAGAGGAAGCAGAAGCGGCCCGTCGTGACCTTCACGGTCACCGCCGACCTGAGGCCCGGAGGCCAGTCGTGAAGGCCCGTCTCTCCGACCTCTCCCCACGCGCGCGGATCGCGCTCGCGGCCGGTGCTGTCCTCGTCTGGACGCTGGCGCTCTGGTTCCTCGTCGTATCGCCGAAGCGGGCGGAGGTCGCCAGGCTGGACGGCGAGGTTGCCGCGGCCGAGCTCCGCCTGGCGGACGCGCGCGCGTCGGTCCACCGGCCGAAGAAGACCGCCCCGGTGACCGACGTCGCTCGCCTCGCGAAGGCGATGCCCGCGAGCGCCGACCAGGCGACGCTCGTGCTCGAGCTCGCAGCGCTCGCGCGCCGCGCCGGAGTCACCCTCGGCTCGATCGCGCCCGAGCCGGCGACGACCGACGGAAGCGGCGCCACGCTCGTCCCGGTCGTCGTCTCGGTCACGGGCTCGTACCGCCGGATCTCGACGTTCCTGAAGTACTCCCGGGCGCTCGTGGGTGTCCGCGGTGGCCGGCTCCACGCGTCGGGCCGGCTCTTCTCCGTGCAGGGTGTCGAGCTCTCCGAGTCGGCGAGCGGCAAGTTCCCGGAGCTGGACGCGACCATCACCCTCAACGCCTACGCCTACGACGGCCCGCTTGCGCCTCCACCCCCGCCGACGCCGGCGCCGACGGAGGGCGAGACGACGTCCGGGGCGACTGCGGCCGGAGGAACGCCATGACACCCGAGGAGCGCGCC
>CAZMUG010000056.1:0-14933 GCA_964569165.1 uncultured Gaiellales bacterium | reverse complement strand
CGTCGCCGCGCAGCTCGGCGCTGGGGCCGCTCAGGGCCACGCGGCCGACCTCGAGGACGTACGCCCGGTGCGAGACGGAGAGGGCGATTCGCGCGTCCTGCTCGACGACGAGCACGGTGAGGCCTTCCTTCTCGTTGAGCTCGCGGACGATCCGGAAGAACTCGCGGACGACGAGCGGTGCGAGGCCGAGCGACGGCTCGTCGAGCAGCAGGAGCCGCGGCCTGCCCATGAGCGCACGCCCGAGCGCGAGCATCTGCTGCTCGCCGCCCGAGAGCGTGCCGGCTCGCTGGCCCCCGCGCTCGGCCATCCACGGGAAGTACTCGGAGATCCGCCCGATGTCGGCCTTCACGTCGCGGTCGCGGCGGACGTAGGCGCCGAGCTTGAGGTTCTCCGTCACGGTCAGGTCGACGAACGTCCCCCGACCCTCGGGGACGTGCGCGATCCCGGCCCTCGCCGCCGCCTCCGGGCCGCCCCTGAGCTGCTTCCCGTCGAGCTCGATCGACCCCTTGCGCGACACGACCCCCGAGATCGCGCGCAGCGTCGTCGTCTTGCCGGCGCCGTTCGCACCGAGCACGGAGACGACCTCACCCTCGCCGATGCTCAGGGAGACGCCGTGCAGCGCCTGCACCGGGCCGTAGTGGGCCGCGACCTCGTCCAGCTCGAGGAGCGTGCTCACCCCTCCCCCTCCTCCTCCGCCACAGCGTCCTCCTCCCCCATGAGCTCCTCGGCCCCGTCGGCCGGCTGCGCGGCCGGCTCGTGCTCGTCGTTCTCGCTTCCGAGGTACGCCTCGATCACGGCGGGATCGGCCTGGACCTCGGCCGGGCTGCCGTCGGCGATCTTGCGGCCGAAGCTCAGGACGTTGACGTGGTCGGAGACGCTCATGACCAGGTTCATGTGGTGCTCGACGAGGAGCACGGTCAGGTCGAAGTCGTCCCGGAGCTTCCGGATGAACGAGCCGAGCTCGGTGACCTCCTCGTGGTTGAGGCCTCCTGCCGGCTCGTCGAGCAGCAGCAGCCGCGGTCTCGCCACCAGCGCGCGCGCGAGCTCCACGCGCTTCTGGATGCCGTAGGGCAGGGCTGCGGCCGGGAAGTGCGCCCGCTCGCGGAGCCCGACGACGTCGAGCATCTCGAGCGCCTCGGCCTCGCCCGCCTTCCGGCCCCGGCCGTGCGCGCCGACGAGGACGTTCTCGAGCACCGACATGGTGCGGAAGAGCTGGATGTTCTGGAACGTCCGGGCGACGCCCTTGCGAACCATCTTGAAGGCCGGCTGCGCGAGGAGCGAGGATCCGTCGAGGAGGACCTCGCCCGAGTCCGGCTTGTAGAGCCGCGTGATGACGTTGAACGCCGTCGTCTTGCCCGCGCCGTTCGCGCCGACGATGCCCGCCACGTTCCCCTCCTCGACGTCGAAGGAGACGCCGTCGAGCGCGACGATGCCGCCGAAGCGAAGCGTGACGTCGCGCACCTCGAGGAGGGCCATGGGAGAGAGACCCTAATCCGGCGCCGCGCGCGGTGCCAACGACGACCGGCTCCGGACGCATTACGATCACGGCGTGGACCTGAGGGATACCCCCGAGGAGGCGGCGTTCCGCGCCGGGCTCCGGGCCTGGCTCGAGGAGAACCTCCCACCCGGCCTGCAGGGCCACCGCGGCGGCGCGACCCGCTTCGACGGGCCCGAGATGCGCGAGTGGAGCCGCGCGCTCTACGACGCCGGCTACATCGGCCTCACCTGGCCGGAGGAGTACGGCGGCGCCGGTGCCCCGTACACCCACCACGCGATCTTCCTCGAGGAGCTCGCCCGGGCGGAGGCCCCGCCGCACGTCAACGTCATCGGGGTGGGCATGGCCGGCCCCACGATCATCACGCACGGCACCGAGGCGCAGAAGGCCCGCTACCTCGCGCCGCTCCTCGCGGCCGAGGAGATCTGGTGCCAGGGGTTCTCGGAGCCGGAGGCCGGGTCCGACCTCGCGGGCGTCCGCACGAGCTCGAGGCTCGAGGACGGGCACTTCGTCGTCACCGGTCAGAAGGTGTGGTCGTCGTTCGCCCATCTCGCCGACTTCTGCATCCTCCTCACGCGCAGCGATCCCGACTCGACGCGCCACTCGGGCCTCACCTACCTCATCCTGGACATGCACGCGCCGGGCGTCGAGGTCCGGCCCCTCCGGCAGCTGACCGGGGAGTCCGAGTTCAACGAGATCTTCTTCACCGACGTCCGCGTCCCCGTCGAGAACGTCCTCGGCGACGTCGGCGGCGGCTGGCAGGTCGCGATGACGACGCTCCTCCACGAGCGGGGGACGTTCGGCTTCGCCCTGCAGGCCGCGCTCGAGGTTCAGGTGCGAAAGCTGATCGCGCTCGCCCGCGACCGCGGCGCCGACGCGCTCCAGCGAGACCGCATCGCCCGCGAGTGGACGGAGCTGCAGGCGCTCCGGTACACGAACTACCGCTCGCTCTCGGCCCTCATGAAGACCGGCCTGCCCGGCCCCGAGGGGTCCATCTCCAAGCTCGTCTGGTCCGAGTCCAACCAGCGCATCACGAAGCTCGCGCTCGAGCTCCTCGGCCCGGACGCCGCGCTCGGCGAGGAGAACGCGCCCTACGGCGGCTACTGGCAGTACCAGCAGCTCCGGAGCCGCGGCAACACCATCGAGGCCGGCACCTCGGAGATCCTCCGCAACATCGTCGCCGAACGGGTGCTCGGCCTCCCGAAGTCGAGGTAGGAGCGCATGGACTTCACGTTCACACCCGAGCAGGACGAGCTTCGCGAGCAGGCCCGCTCGTTCCTCGAGGCGAATCCGGAGGCGTCGTGGGCAGAGCTCGCCGAGCTCGGCTGGACCGGGGTGTCCATCGCGGAGGAAGACGGCGGCGCGGGGCTGACCTTCATGGAGGAGGCCGTCCTCCTCGAGGAGCTCGGCCGCGCCCTCCACCACGGGCCGTACTTCTCCACGATCGGGCTCGCGCTGCCCGCGCTACCGCCGGACCTCCGCGCCGAGGTCGCCGCGGGCACCTCGAGCTGGACGCTCGCGCTCGGGCCGCTCGTACCCGACCTCGACACCGCCGGGCGGGTCGCGGTCGCCGGCGGCGACGGCATCTACGAGCTCGAGGGCGCCGAGCGCGAGATCTTCGCGACGATCGACCCGACGAGGCCGCTCGGGGTCGTGCGCGGAGGGGAGACGACCCGCCGCCTCGCCGACTCGGCCGTGCTCGCGGAGATCGAGGCCCGCTCGCTGACCGCGCTCGCCCTCGAGACGTGCGGGGTGGCGCGCAAGGCGCTCGAGCACGCGCTCGAGCACGCCTCCTCCCGGGAGCAGTTCGGGCGCCGGATCGGCTCCTACCAGGCCGTGTCGCACCCGCTCGCGACCGCGTACACGCGGCTCGAGCTCTCCCGCTCGCTCGCGCTGTGGGCGGCGTGGTGCGTCTCGACAGGGGACCCGCAGGCGGCGCTCGCAGCCGCCGCGGCGAAGGCAGCCGCGGCCGAGAGCTCGGTGGCGGTGTGCGAGGCGTCGATCCAGGTGCTCGGCGGGATCGGGTTCACCTGGGAGCACGAGCTGCATCGGCTCTACAAGCGCGCCCTCGGGATCGAGGGCTTCGGGGCGTCCGGGACCCGGCTCCGGGCCGAGGTGGCCGCGGCCCTCCTCGACCCCGCGGACGCACGACCTGACCCCGCGGACGCCACACCGATCACACAAGGAGGAGCGTGACGTGGAAGGCCTGATCATGGACTACCAGCTCAACGTGCCCTCCCTGCTGCGTCGGGCCGAGCAGCTGTACGGGGACAAGGAGATCGTCACGCGCCTTCCCGACCGGACGTGGCATCGCTACGCGTACGCGGACTTCGGCCCCCGTGCCCGCCGCCTCGCGGCTGCGCTGCGCAACGAGCTCGGGCTCGTGGACGGCGACCGCGTCGGGACGTTCTGCTGGAACCACTACCAGCACCTCGAGACCTACATCGGCGTGCCTGTCGGCGGGATGGTCACGCATACGCTGAACCTCCGGCTACATCCCGACGACCTCACGTACATCGCGACGCACGGGGGCGACCGGGTGCTCATCGCGGACAAGGTGCTCTGGCCCCTCGTCGAGAACTTCCGCGAGCGCGTCCCGTTCGAGCACGTCATCGCGGTGGGTGACGGGCCGACCCCGGAGGGCGCGATCGAGTACGAGGACCTTCTCGCGAGCGCGGAGCCGGACGCGCTCCCGGACCGCGACGTCGACGAGCGCTCCGCCGCAGCCATGTGCTACACGAGCGGGACCACGGGCCGGCCGAAGGGAGCCGTGTACTCGCACCGCGCGATCGCGCTGCACTCCCTCGCCTCGGCGATGGCGGGCTCGCTGGGCGTGACCGAAGCGGACACGGTGCTCCCCGTCGTCCCGATGTTCCACGCCAACGCGTGGGGATTCCCGTTCACGTGCACCTTCGTGGGAGCGAAGCAGGTCTTCCCGGGGCCCTTCCTCGACGGCCCGAGCCTGCTCGAGGCGTTCGCACAGGAGAAGGTGACGATCACCGCCGGCGTCCCCACGATCTGGATGGCGATCCTGCAGGAGCTGGATGCGAACCCGGGGACGTACGACACCTCCACGATCAGGGCGATGGTGGTCGGCGGCGCCGCGGCCCCGAAGGCCATGATCGAGGCGTTCGAGAAGCGCCATGGGCTGCGCGTCCTGCATGCCTGGGGCATGACCGAGACCTGCCCCCTCGGCACGATCTCCGAGCTCTCCACGCGCGAGCTCGCGCTGTCCGAGGACGAGCAGTACGGCTACCGCGCCAAGCAGGGCCTGCCGGCCCCGTTCTTCGAGATCCGCGCCCGCGGCGCGGAGGGGTTCGTGCCCTGGGACGGCGAGACCATGGGAGAGCTCGAGGTGCGGGGCGCCTGGGTCTCCTCCTCGTACCACGAGTCGCCAGAGGGCGCCGACCGCTGGACGGAGGACGGCTGGTTCAAGACCGGGGACATCGTCACCATCGAGCCCCACGGCTACATCGAGATCCAGGACCGCTCCAAGGACCTCGTCAAGTCGGGCGGCGAGTGGATCTCGACGGTCGCGCTGGAGAACGCGCTCATGGGGCACCCGGCCGTGGCGGAGGCAGCGGTGATCGCGGTTCCCGACGAGAAGTGGTCGGAGCGTCCGCTCGGCGTCGTCGTCCTGCGCGAGGGCGAGACGGCGACCTCCGACGAGCTGCGCGACTTCCTCGCCCCGCATTTCGCGAAGTGGTGGCTCCCCGACCGCTTCGAGTTCGTGGACGAGATCCCGAAGACCGCCGTCGGCAAGTTCCGCAAGACGGCGCTGCGCGAGCTGTTCGCCCAGCAGCCGGCCGAGGCCTCGTAGATGGCCGGGGCCCACGTGCAGACCGCGCGCGAGGACGCGGTCGCGATCGTCACGCTCGACCACCCTCCCGTCAACGCGCTCTCGGCCGCGCTGCTCGAGGAGCTCGAGGCCGAGGTCGAGGCTCTCGACGCCGACGACGACGTCCGCGCGATCGTCCTGAAGGGAGCCGGGGACAAGGCGTTCGTCGCGGGCGCCGACATCTCCGAGTTCCCGTCGCTGCGCGAGTCCGTCGAGGAGGCGCACGAGTCGGGCTCGGCACGGGGCATCCAGAGGCTCGGCGCGCGGATGGACGCCGCCCGCACGCCGTTCGTCGCCGCGATCAACGGCTTCTGCCTCGGCGGCGGGCTCGAGCTGGCGATGTGCTGTGACATCCGCGTGGCGTCCGAGGACGCGCTCCTCGGGCAGCCGGAGATCAAGCTCGGGCTCATCCCCGGAGGCGGCGGGACGCAGCGCCTCCCGCGGCTCGTCGGAATCGGGCGAGCGCTGCTCCTCAACCTCACCGGCGAGTTCGTGGACGCACGGACGGCGTACGACTGGGGGATCGTGGAGCGGGTCGTCCCGCGCGAGGAGCTCGACGGCGCGGCGCTGGCCCTGGCGCAGTCGATCGCCGGGCGCTCACCGCATGCCGTCGCGGTCCTGCGGGAGCTCGCCCGGACGACGCGCGACCTTCCGCTCGAGGAGGGCCTGAGACGGGAGGCCGACGCCTTTCGCCGCTGCCTCGCGAGCGAGGACGGTGCCGAGGGCGTCGCGGCGTTCCTCGAGAAGCGCGCGCCGAGCTTCAGCGGCCGCTAGCCGAGGCCCACCCCGCCCGTGCAAGCACGTCCACTGCGCCCGACAACGCGAGTTACGACTCGTACCTCGGGTAGACCGCGCACTCTCGATGCCGGTGTGCGTGGGGCGCGCGCCCGACGTGGGGGCAGCGCGTGCGGAGAGGCCGCGGGCGCATGGAGCTCGTCGTGAGAGCCGCGGTCCTCGAGGGCGTCGGTGGCCCGGAGCGGCTCGTCGCCCAGGACGTCCCGGAGCCCGTAGCCGGAGAGGGCCAGGCGATCGTCGAGGTCCGCGCCGCCGGGATCAACTTCGCGGACGTCCTCATCCGACTCGGCGGCTACCCGCAGATGCCGGAGCTCCCGACGGTGCTGGGCTCCGAGATCGCCGGCGAGCTCGACGGCTCGCGGGTCCTGGGGCTCGTGCCGGGGGGAGGCGGCGGCTACGCGGAGCGGATCGCCATCGACCGCCGCTGGCTCTTCCCCCTCCCCGAACGGGCGAGCTTCGCGGAGGGCGCCGCCTTCCCGCTCGCGTACCTCACGGCCTGGATCCCGCTGACGGAGCTCGTGCGCATCGCCTTCGGCGCGCGGGTGCTCGTGACCGCCGCGGCCGGAGCCGTGGGCACTGCCGCGCTCCAGATCGTGCGCGCGCTCAACGGCCGCGCCGTGGCTGCCGTCGGGAGCGCGGAGAAGCTCGACCTTCCGCGCTCGCTCGGCGCAGTCGAAGCCGTGACCTACGACGAGCTGAGCGAGCTCGACCCCGTGGACGCCGTCTTCGACCTCGTGGGCGGCGACGTGTTCGAGAGATCCCTCTCGCTCCTCCGGCCTCTCGGCACGGCGATCGCCGTCGGGTACGCGGGTGGGCCCTGGCAGGAGGTGAGCCCTGCCTGGCTCGTGGGGCGCAACATCGGCGTCCACGGCTTCTACCTCGGGCGCCTCGCCGGCCGGGATCCCGAGCTCGTGCTGCGGGCGGCGCAGGACGTGCTCCGCCTGTGGGAGGCCGGAGCGGTGAGGCCGGTGGTCGGCGCCGAGTATCCGCTCGACCAGGCCGGCGACGCCCACCGCCTGATCGAGGAGCGCCGCTCGACCGGCAAGGTGGTGCTCGTCCCGTGAAGGCTCTGGTCACGGGCTCCGCGGGCGGGATCGGGACGGCGATCGTCGAGAGGCTCCGAGCAGAGGGCTTCGAGGTCGAGGAGCTCGACCTCGTCACCGGCTTCGACGTCACGGACCCGGCCGCCTGGGAGCAGGTCGGGCCCGTCGATCTCGCCTGCCTGAACGCAGGTGTCCTCACGGGCAGCTCGACCGTCGAGGACCTGACCGAGGGGCAGTACCGGCGCGCAGTGGCCGTGAACGTGGACGGCGTCGTGTACGGCACCCGGCGGCTCGCCCGGGTCATGGAGCCGGGGAGCGTGATCGTGGCGACCGCGTCGCTCGCGGGCCTCACCCCGATCCCGGACGACCCGGTCTACGGCCTCACGAAGCACGCGGTCGTCGGCTTCGTGCGCTCCGTCGCACCCCCGCTCGTCGAGCGCGGCATTCGCGTCCAGGCCGTGTGCCCCGGCTGGGCCGACACGGGCCTCATGGACGACCCCTTCAAGGACGACCTGCTCGATCGTGGCTTCCGCCTGCTCCGGCCCGAGGACGTCGCCGCCGGCGTCTGGGCCGCGTACGCGAGCGAGGGGACCGGCGAGGCGTGGGTCGTCCAGCCCGGCCGGGAGCCGCTCGTCTACGGGTTCAGAGGCGTGCCGGGGCCCCGCTGACCGCGAGCGGCCTGGCCGGCTGCCGCGACGGTGCGTACGCGCACGACGGCTCCTCCGCGAGCGGGTCGCCCGTGGCCGCGTAGGCGCGGGCCCGGCAGCCCCCGCAGACCGCGCGGAACTCGCACGCGCCGCAGTCACCCCCGAGCCGGGACGGGTCGCGGAACGCGAGAAACAGCGGCGCCTCGCGGTAGAGCTCGGAGAACGGCCGGTCGCGGACGTTCCCGACCGAGAGCGGCAGGAAGCCGCACCCGCACACGTCGCCGACGTGCGAGACGAACGCGAACCCGTTCCCCGACATGCAGCCGCGGGAGAGGACGGTGAGGCGTGAGCTCACCCGCTCGGGGCGCTTCTCGCCCCGCGTCTTCGCCGACTGCACCTCGATCCGCCGGAAGTGCGGCGCGCAGATCTGCTTCACGGGGAACGGCGAGTGCCGCTGCAGGCGGTAGAGCCACCGGAGGACTCGCTCGTACTCGGTGGGGTCGAGCTCCTCGGAGGCCAGCCCCTTCCCGCGCCCGGTGGGCACGAGGAAGAAGAGCTCCCAGCCGGAGGCCCCGAGCTCCCCGACGAGCTCGTGCATCGCGGGCAGCAGCGCCGCGTTCGCGCGCATCACCGTCGTGTGGAGCTGGAAGGGGACGCCGGCGGCGCGCAGGTTGGCCAGGCCGGAGAGCGCCCCTGCGAAGAAGCCCGGGGTGGACGTGAACTCGTCGCACCGCCCGGCATCGGGGAAGTGGAGGCTGAACGAGACGCGCCGGACGCCCACGTCGCGGATCTCCGCACAGAGCTCGGGCGTGAGCAGCCGCCCGACGTCCACCGACAGCGCCATCTGCAGCCCGAGCGCCGATCCGGCGCCTGCCAGCTCGAGCACGTCCGGCCGCGTGAGCGGCTCGCCGCCGGTGAGGATGACCACCGCGCCCGGGAAGGCGCCGGCCACGTCCTCGAGGAACGCCGCGCCCTCGCCCGTCGTCAGCTCCGACGGGTGCCGGGCGACCTGTGCCTGCGCACGGCAGTGCCTGCAGGCGAGCGGGCAGGCGCGGGTCGTCTCCCAGGCGACGACAAGTGGCGGGCGCGCGGCCATGCGGCCATTGAACCCCCCTCCTCCAGGCCGCAAATGATCAACGTTGACCAGCCCAGCCGTCCCGTGCGGGATCAGACTGCGCCGTCTGCAGCCTCGACGGAGACCAGCGAAGGATGAGCCCGGCGGTCAGCGCGACGACCTCACGCCGCCGCGTGGACGCCGGCAGAAGCGTCATACTGCGCACGACGTGGCGAACACCTACCGCTCGGGAGACGCCTTCTTCGCGTTCGACGCGGACATGACCGTGGTGGCCTGGAACGACGCGGCCGAGCAGCTCACCGGGATCACGTCCGAGGAGGCCGTGGGACAGCCCTGCTGGGACGTCCTCCGCGGCGTCAGCGAGCGCGGCGACCTCGTCTGCCACCCCGGCTGCTCGACCGCGCGCCTCGCGAAGGAGGGCTGGCCGCAGTCGTGCTCGCGGATGCTCATCTCGACGCCGAAGGGACGCAAGCTCGTCACCGTCTCCACGATCAGCGTCCACCGCAAGGACGAGGAGCCCGTGATCCTGAACCTCCTGCGGAACGGCTACTCGATCGAGGGCACGAAGAAGGCGTCCCAGAAGCTCACCTCGCGGCAGATCGAGGTCCTCCAGTGCCTCGCGGCCGGCAAGCAGGTCCGGGCGATCGCCGCGCAGCTCGGGATCTCCGAGACGACGGCGCGCAACCACGTCGCCGCCATCCTCCGCCGCCTCGGCTGCCACTCGCAGCTCGAGGCCGTCGCGGAAGCACGCCGCCTCGAGCTCGTCTGAGGCCCGCGCGCGAGCCCGTCAGGCGCCCGTGGGGGGCGGCGCCAGGTCGCGTGGCCTGCCCCAGACCTCGGCGGCCGGCGCGATGTGCAGGAGGTAGACCCCGATCCCCAGGCAGAGGACGGTCGCGAAGAGCAGCCCGACGAAGCCGAGCGTGTACGTGCCGGTGACATCCTTGACGACGCCCATCACGAGCGGCGGGAAGAACCCACCGAGCCCGCCCGCCGTTCCCACGATCCCGGCCGCGCTCCCGGCGTCGTTCGGGAAGTCGTAGGGCACGAGCTTGAACACGGCGCCGCTGCCGGCGCCGAAGAACGTGGCGAGCGAGAGGCAGGCGATGGTCACGGGGACGATCCGCGGAGTGGCCGAGATGGTCGCCAGCACGGCCGCGTCCACGGCGATGCCCGCGAAGGCCAGCACGAGCACGGGGTACGCGCCGACCCGGTCGGACAGCCAGCCGCCCACCGGGCGCGCGAGCGTGGCCGCGACGGTGAAGCCGGCCGCCCGAATGCCCGCGTCCACGAGCGAGAGGTCGAACCAGTCCTGCAGGACCTTCGGGAGGAGGAGCGCGACGGCGACGAAGCCGCCGAACGTGACGAAGTAGAAGAACGCGAGCCGGTACAGCTTCCAGCCCGCACGCAGCACGTCGCCGTAGCGCGAGGGCTCGCCCGGCGGCGGGTCCTGGGCGCCGACCCAGAACAGCGCGGCGCCCGCGAGCAGCATGATCGCCGTGATCCAGCCGAGCACGGGCCGGCCCCAGTTGTTGACCACGTACGGCGCGGTGAACGCCGCGACCGCGGTGCCGATGTTCCCCATCCCGTAGACGCCGACCGCGAGCCCCTGGCGCTCTGCCTTGAACCAGCCCGCGACGAACGGGACGCCGATGGCGAACGAGGCGCCCGCGACGCCCAGAAGGAACCCGACGCCGACGAGCGCCAGATAGCTCGAGGCATAGCCGAAGAGGACGGCGGGGAGCGCGACGAACGCGAGCATGAGCGAGAACATGCGCCGCCCGCCGTAGCGGTCGGTCAGGTACCCGGCCGGGATGCGGGCGAGCGACCCGAGCACGACCGGGACCGCGGTGAGGAAGAGCGCCGCGGTGCTGGACAGGTCGAGCTCGTCCTGGAACTTCTTGGCGAGCGGGGCGATCAGGCCCCACGCGCTGAAGCAGAGCGCGAACGCCAGCGTGGCGAGAGCGAGGTTCCAGCCCGGGCTGGACCTTCTCACGATCGGCTCCGCTCCTGGTCGTCGGCCACGGCGTAAGCCTGCAAGCTCGACCGTTGCGTCGATTGATCAATCGTGATCACGTGGGGCCGAAATTCCGGAGCTAGGTTCGCGTGACGAACTCGATCGAGCCCCGGGAGGTGCGCGTGAACTCGCTGCGTCGTGGACGGACTGCGCTCTCGGCGGCGGTGGCCTGTGCCGCCGCGGTCGCTCTGCTGGCCGGTCCGGTCGGCGTGGGCGCCCAGGGCGAGGACGGCCAGGCCCTGTTCGAGCAGAACTGCTCCGGCTGCCACACGATCGGCGGCGGCGACGGCGCCGGGCCGGATCTCCAGGGCCTCCCCGACCGGCGGGACCAGGCGTGGGTCGAGACGTTCATCAAGGACCCGGCCGCGGTCATCGCATCCGGCGACCCGTACGCGAAGGAGCTCGACGCGAAGTTCCCGGCGACCATGCCGACGCTCGGCCTCTCCGACGATCAGATCGCGGCCATCGTCGCCTACCTCGGCTTCGGCAAGGCCACGCCCACCGACACCACCCCGACCGAGACCACGCCCACCGAGCCGGCGCCGCTTCCGGCGGGCAACGCCGATCGCGGCAAGAACCTCTTCACCGGAGCCGAGAACACCCAGGGCGGCGGCCCCGCCTGCCTCTCCTGCCACTCCATCGCCGGCGTGGGCGCGCTGGGCGGAGGCCAGCTCGGCCCCGACCTCACCGGCGCGGCGGCGCGGCTGGGGGGCGAGAAGGGGCTCGCGAGCTGGCTCGCCGCGATCCCGTCGCCGACGATGGCCCCGATCTTCGCCAGCCGCCCGCTCACGGACGAGGAGCGGGCCGACCTCGCCGCCTTCATCGCGAGCGCGCAGAGCCAGGAGCGCGACACGGGCCAGGCGCTCAAGCTCGTCGTGCTCTCGCTCGGGGTCGCGGCCCTGATCGTGCTGCTCGCGCTCACCATCTGGCGCAGGCGCCTCGGCAGCGTGCGCCGACCACTCGTCGACAGGGCAACAGGGAGGAGCGACCACTCGTGAGCTGGATCCAGGACCTGGTGAAGCCGAAGACGCGCCGGTGGGAGGAGTTCTACCGGAACCGCTGGCAGCACGACAACGTCGTGCGCTCGACCCACGGCGTCAACTGCACGGGCGGCTGCTCGTGGAACGTGTTCGTCAAGGACGGGATCGTCACCTGGGAGATGCAGGCGCTCGACTACCCGCTGCTCGAGTCGAACCTGCCCCCGTACGAGCCCCGCGGCTGCCAGCGAGGGATCTCCGCGTCCTGGTACGTCTACAGCCCGATCCGGGTCAAGTACCCGTACATCCGGGGCGTGCTCGCCGACTACTGGAGGGCCGAGCGCAAGGACAAGGGCCCGATCGCGGCGTGGGCGGCGATCCAGGACGACCCGATCAAGCGCGAGCGGATCCAGACCGCCCGCGGCAAGGGCGGGTTCCGGCGCACGACCTGGGACGAGGTGCTCGAGATCGTCGCCGCCGCATGCCTGCACACGGCGCAGAAGTGGGGCCCCGACCGGGTCTTCGGCTTCTCCCCCATCCCCGCGATGTCGTACCTCTCGTACGCCGGCGGCTCGCGCTTCCTGCAGCTCTTCGGCGGCGTGAACATGTCGTTCTACGACTGGTACGCGGACCTCCCGAACGCGTTCCCGGAGATCTGGGGCGAGCAGACGGACGTCTGTGAAAGTGCCGATTGGTACAACTCGAAGTTCATCGTCGCCATGGGGTCGAACCCGAACATGACCCGGACCCCCGACGTGCATTTCATCTCCGAGGCGCGCCACGAGGGCGCGAAGTTCGTCGTCCTCTCCCCCGACTTCAGCCAGGTCGCGAAGTACGCGGACTGGTGGATCCCGGTCGAGGCCGGCCAGGACACGGCGCTCTGGATGGCCGCGAACCACGTGATCCTCTCCGAGTACCACGCGAAGCGGAAGGTCCCGTACTTCGTCGACTACCTGAAGCGGACGACCGACTCGTCGTTCCTCGTCGAGCTGGACGAGACGCCCGACGGCCTGAAGCCGGGCCAGTTCCTGCGCGCGAGCCGCGTCGAGCGCTACGCGGGCGTGGAGAACGCGGACTGGAAGATGCTGATGTGGGACGAGACCGCAGGCGCGCCGCGCATGCCGAAGGGCTCGATCGGGTTCCGCTGGGCGAAGGAGGACAAGGGCAAGTGGAACCTGAAGCTCGAGGACGGCCTCGACGACGCCCCGATCGACCCGGCGCTCAGCTTCCTCGACGCGCCCGGCGCGGAGGTCGCGCAGGTCGCCTACCACGAGTTCGCGACGCACGAGACGTTCACCCGCGGGGTGCCGGTCCGCAGGATCCCGACCGTCGACGGCGGCGAGGCGATCGTGGCGACCGTCTACGACCTCCTCTTCGCGCAGTTCGGCGTGAGCCGCGGGCTGCCGGGCGACTACCCGGCCGACTACGACGACCCGAAGCCGTACACGCCGGCCTGGCAGGAGCAGTACACGTCGATCGGGCGCGACACGGTCGTCCAGCTCGCACGCGAGTTCGCCTCCACCGCCGAGGCCACGAACGGCAAGTCGATGGTGATCATCGGCGCCTCGATCAACCACTGGTACAACAACAACCTCTGCTACCGGGCGCCGATCACGGCGCTGATCCTGTGCGGCTGCTGCGGCGTCAACGGCGGCGGCATGAACCACTACGTCGGGCAGGAGAAGCTGACGCTCTTCGCGCCCTGGACGTCGCTCGCGTTCGCGCTCGACTGGCAGCGCCCGCCGCGCCAGCAGCAGTCGCCGACGTGGCACTACGTCAACTCCGACCAGTGGCGCTACGAGGGCGACTTCACCGACTACGCCCCCATCCCGCCCGAGACGAAGTGGGCGAAGGGCCATGCCATGGACCTCGAGGCGATGGCCGTGCGCATGGGCTGGATGCCGTACTACCCGCAGTTCGACCGCAACCCGATCGAGCTCGCGGCCGAGGCGGACGCCGCCGGTGCGACGACGCCCGACGAGGTCGCCGCCTGGGTCCGAGACCGGATCGTCGGAGGCGACGTCGGCATGGCGGTGGACGACCCGGACGCTCCGGAGAACTGGCCCCGCGTGTGGCTCATCTGGCGCGGCAACGCCATCTCCTCGAGCGCGAAGGGGCACGAGTTCTTCCTCCGCCACTACCTCGGGACGCACGACAACGTCGTCGCCGAGGAGCACGCGAAGGACAAGGTGGAGACCGTCGTCTTCCGCGAGCCAGCCCCCCGCGGGAAGATGGACCTCGTCGTCGACATCAACTTCCGGAGGGACACCTCCGCGCTCTACTCGGACATCGTCCTCCCGACAGCGACCTTCTACGAGAAGGCCGACATCAACTCGACCGACCTCCACAGCTTCATCCATCCGCTCTCCCCCGCCGTGCCGCCCTGCTGGGAGTCGAAGAGCGACTGGCAGATCTTCAGGTCGATTGCGAAGAAGTTCTCCGAGCTGGCGCCCCGCCACTTCCCGACTCCGGTCCAGGACCTCGTCGCTGGCCCACGATTCCGACGCGGAGATCGCCCAGCCGGCGATGAAGGACTGGCTGACGGGGGAGATCGAGGCGATCCCGGGCAAGACGATGCCGGCGCTCAAGGTGGTGACACGCGACTACGCGAACCTGCACAACCAGTTCTGCTCGTTCGGGCGCCTGGCTCGGGAGAAAGGGCTGGGCGCGCACGGCACCCACTACGCGGTGGATGACGTCTACGACGAGGCGGTGGCGCACGGCCCCACGACGACGTGGGACGGCGTGCGCTACCCGTCGCTGGCCGCCGACGAGGAGGTGTGCAACGCCATCCTCAAGTTCGCGTCGGTGACCAACGGCGAGCTCTCGTACCGGTCGTACAAGAACATGGAGGAGAAGGTCGGCCTCCCGCTGGCGCACCTGGTGGAGAAGGACCGTGGCTTCCGCACCAGCTACAAGGACATCCAGTCCCAGCCACGCCGCTTCGTCAACAGCCCGATGTGGTCGGGGCTCATCGCCAACGGCCGCGCGTACTCGCCGTTCACGTACAACGTGGAGGCGCTCGTGCCCTGGCGCACGCTGACCGGGC
>CAZMUG010000055.1:0-14972 GCA_964569165.1 uncultured Gaiellales bacterium | reverse complement strand
GATCGAGCCAACGGTCAGGCCCTCGATCCAGCCGTTGGCTGCCACCAGTTTCTCCGGCGGCAGCAGTTCGGTCAGGATGCCGTACTTGGCCGGGGAGTAGGCTGCGGCGCCCAGTCCGACCACGCCATAAGCGATGAGCGGGTGCGAACCGAACAGCATGATGGAACAACCGCCGATCTTGATGGCATTGGTGATCAGCATGACCCGGCCCTTGGGCATCGAGTCGGCGAAGGCCCCGACAAACGCTGCCAGCAGGACGTAGGAAAGGACGAAGAACAGCTTGAGCAGCGGAGTCATCCACGCCGGGGCAAGCATGTCGGTAAGAAGGGCAATGGCCACGATGAGCAGCGCATTGTCGGCCAGCGACGAAAAAAACTGCGCGGCCATGATGGTGTAAAAACCCTTCTTCATACTCTCGACTCGGTCTCCGGCGACGACGCCTGCCATGGGGTCCGTGATAGGACGACCGGGCGGCGCGTCCGGCTTTATATCACGAAAAAGCCGCTCGTCCTGTGAAAATCGCTGCGCTTTTTCCAGCTTTTCCGGGGCGCACGCGCGCTCGGGAAATCGGTCCACGGGCAGGCTGGGGCACCTTCCGGCGAGGCGTCACAGCATTTTTGCAGGTACGTCGTCCGGATGTGTTCAAATAACGCTTTTGCATGCCATCTGGCTGACGGCTGCCTGCAATAGAGACCGGATTGCCGCGCCAGGTTCCATGCCGATTCAGGTAATTTGTCCCATGCCGAGACCCATCCGCGCCACGATCTTCCCCGCAGCCCTTCGTCACAACCTCAATGTTGCCCGCCGTTGTGCACCGCAATCGCGCGTCTGGTCGATCATCAAGGCGAATGCCTACGGGCATGGCATCGAGCGGGTGTTCGAAGGCTTGCGCGGCACCGATGGCTTCGGCCTGCTGGATCTGGATGAGGCCGTCCGCCTGCGGGAACTGGGGTGGGAGGGGCCGGTGCTGCTGCTCGAAGGCTTCTTCAAGCCGGAAGACATTGCCCTGATTACGCAATACCGGCTGACCACCACGGTGCACTGCGAGGAGCAGTTGCGCATGCTCGAGCAGGCCCGTCCGGCCGGCCCGCTGTCGATCCAGCTCAAGATGAACACCGGCATGAACCGTCTCGGATTCCGCCCCGAGCAGTACCGCGCTGCTTGGGAACGCGCGCGTGCCATGCCGTGGATCGGTTCGATCGTGCACATGATGCATTTTTCGGATGCGGACGGTGAACGGGGCATCGCCCATCAGGTGCAAGCCTTCGATGCTACGGTCGCCAACCTGCCAGGCGAAGCCAGCCTGTCCAATTCCGCTGCCACACTGTGGCATCCTGCCGCGCACCGCCACTGGGTGCGCCCCGGCATCATGCTGTACGGCGCGTCGCCCACCGGCATCGCTGCGGATGTGGCGCAGTTCGACCTGCAGCCGGCCATGTCGCTCACCAGTGAGATCATCGGCGTGCAGCAGTTGGCCCCAGGTGACACCGTTGGCTACGGCTCGCGCTTTATCGCCGATACCGCGATGCGCATCGGCGTGGTGGCATGCGGCTATGCCGATGGCTACCCGCGCCATGCGCCGGGATGGGACGATGCATTCACGCCCGTCCTCGTCGATGGCACGCGCACGCGCATGGTTGGGCGCGTATCGATGGACATGCTGGCCGTCGATCTCACCCCGTGCCCGACGGCGGGCGTCGGCACACCGGTGACGCTGTGGGGCACGGGGCTGCCGATCGACGAAGTGGCCGCTGCCAGCGGTACGATCGGCTACGAGCTGATGTGCGCTGTCGCGCAGCGCGTGCCGGTATCCGTGGCGGACGGGGACTGATCCTGCCCGCCCTCACTGTCGACTGCATGACTATCCTGCCGATTCCCGGAGCCTGAGCGCGTGGCCAAAGCGAAAACCATCTACACCTGCACCGAATGCGGCGGCAGCACGCCCAAGTGGCAGGGCCAGTGCCCGCATTGCCAGCAGTGGAACACGCTGGTCGAGAGCGTAGCGGAGAATGCTGCCTCCGGCCATCGCTTCCAGTCGCTGGCCGCGCCGTCGCGCGTGCAGAAGCTGCCGGAAATCGAAGCCGCCGATGTGCCGCGTTTTGGCAGCGGCATCGAGGAATTCGACCGCGTGCTCGGCGGCGGCCTGGTGCCAGGTGGCGTGGTGCTGATCGGCGGAGACCCCGGTATCGGCAAGTCCACGCTGTTGCTGCAGGCCATGGCCGAACTGTCGCGCGAGCGCGGGGCGCTGTACGTGAGCGGCGAGGAATCCGGTGCGCAGATTGCCTTGCGTGCCCGCCGCCTGGGCATCGACAGTCCGAACCTGTCATTGCTGGCCGAGATCCAGCTCGAAAAAATCCAGGCCACCATCGAAGCCGAGCGGCCCGACGTGGTCGTGGTCGATTCGATCCAGACCGTATATTCGGACGCGCTGACCTCCGCGCCCGGTTCCGTGGCGCAGGTGCGCGAATGCGCCGCACAGCTGACGCGCATTGCCAAGAGCACTGGTGTGACGATGATCCTCGTCGGCCACGTCACCAAGGAAGGCGCGCTTGCCGGCCCGCGCGTACTCGAGCATATCGTCGATACGGTGCTGTACTTCGAAGGCGATACGCATTCCGCTTACCGGTTGATTCGCGCCATCAAGAACCGTTTCGGTGCAGTCAACGAGCTTGGTGTATTTGCCATGACTGAGCGCGGACTGCGCGGCGTGGCCAATCCGTCGGCGCTGTTCTTGTCGCAGCACGAGCAGACGGTGGCCGGCTCCTGCGTACTGGTGACGCAAGAAGGGACACGGCCGCTGCTGGTGGAGGTGCAGGCGCTCGTCGATGCGGCTGGCGCGCCCAATCCCCGCCGCCTGGCCGTGGGGCTCGAGCAGAACCGCATCGCCATGCTGCTGGCCGTGCTGCATCGCCATGCCGGGATTGCCTGCTTCGACCAAGACGTGTTCCTCAACGCCGTTGGCGGCGTCAAGATCACCGAACCGGCCGCCGACCTCGCCGTGCTGCTGTCGATTCATTCCTCGATGCGCAACAAGCCGCTGCCGCGCGGCCTGGTGGTCTTTGGCGAAGTCGGGCTGGCTGGCGAGATCCGGCCCAGCCCGCGTGGGCAGGATCGGCTCAAGGAAGCCGCCAAGCTGGGCTTCACCGTGGCCCTGATTCCCAAGGCCAATGCACCCAAGCAGAAGATCGATGGCCTGCAGGTGATTGCCGTCGAACGCATCGAGCACGCGATCGACCGGGCGCGCGAACTCGACTGAGGCGGCGACTGCAGCGACAGCACATGACGGATGCACCAGCTTTCGCCATGCGGGAGAATCGCTTACAGGGTTGGGAAAGTCAGTCGATCCGGATCTGCCGTTCCTTGACGAGCGCCGCGATGCGCGCGCTCTCGCGCTCCATCATGCGCTTCATGTCTTCCGGGCTATCGCCCACCATCTCCATGCCCATCGCCGCCACGCGTTCCTTCATGGACGGATCGGCCACGGCTGACCGGACGTCCTGCGAGATCTTCTGCACGATATCCTTCGGCGTGCCGGACGGCGCAACGATGCCAAACCAGCCGCGCGCCTCATAGCCCGGCACAGTGGCCGAGACCAGCGGCACATTCGGGAGCTGTGCGATCGGAGCGGGCGCTGCCACGCCCAGCGCGCGCAACTTGCCTCCCTTGACCAGCGTCAGCGCCGCTGTGATGTTGGCCACGCAGAAATCGACGGTGCCGCCAGCCAGGTCGACCAGCGCAGGCGGATCGCCCTTGTAGGCGATGGCCGTCGCCTGGATATTGGCCGCCTTCAGGAAGCCTTCGCTGGCCAGATGGCTCTGCGAGCCAATGCCGGCATGGCCGAAGGAGAGCGATTTGGGTTTGGCGCGCGCCGCGTCGACCAGGTCCTTGAGCGACTTGTAGGGTGAGTTGGCTGGCACCACAATGATCATCGGCCCGGAGGCGACGGTTGCAATCGGCACGAAATCGCGGTCCGGGTTGTAGCGCGGATTGCTGTAGATATGCTGGTTGGCCGTCATCACCGCGCCCGACGGGAAGAACAGCGTGTAACCGTCCGGTGCGGCCCGTGCAGCCTCGATGGCTCCAACGGTGCCACCTGCGCCCGCACGGTTTTCCACGATGACCGATTGTCCCCACATGCCACCGAGTTTTTCCGCCAGCATGCGCGCCGGTGCATCCGTCGCGCCGCCGGCCGGGAACGGCACGATGATCCTGACCGGCTTGCCGGGCCATGTCTGGGCAAATGCCGTGCCCGCGCAGGCCATGCTGGCCACCAGTGCTGCCAGTACTAAGGTGATACGGCGCTTCATGATGTCGTCTCCTGTGGGTGGATAGTGCGCTTGTTGTCGTTGTTGCGCATCGGTCGGTGGCATTCAGGGCATGGTGTTATCCGAACCGGTCGAACCGGATTCTCTGTAATGGGAATTTCTGCTTCATCAACATGCGGATACCGGCATCGACTGCGATCGGCGGACCGGCAAGAAATGCCGTGGGTGTTTCCAGGTCAGGCCGCATGCCTTGCATCGCAGCCTCGTGCACGAAGCCGTGCGCAAAGTGCAGCGCGGGGTAGCGATTGATCAGTGTCGGCCCGGGTTGTGTCTCCGAGAGGGCGATGGTGACCCGGAGCTGCCCGCGCGAGCGTTCCGCCATGGCATTCAGCTCGGATAGATAGAACAGGTCGTGCGCAGCCCTCACGCCGAAGAACAGATCGGTACGGCGGGTGCCACGGAGCGGCTGCGCATGGATCGCGCCAACGATGGACATCATGCCCGCGATGCCCGAGCCGCCGGCAATGCAGACGATGTCATGCATCGCCTCCGCTTCGAATATCGCCTTGCCCAGCGGGCCGAACAGGTCGACCCGCATGCCTTCGCGCGCCGCCTGGAACAGCCAGTTGGAGAAGCCACCGTCAGGCCTGCGTTTGATCAGCAAGGTCATGGTCGTGGCCGGCACATGGTTGACCATCGAATAGGCGCGATAACCGGTGACGCCTGGTACACCGAGCAGCACGAACTGTCCCGGCAGGAAATCCATCGGGGCCGGTAGGTCGAGCCGCAGTTCGATGATGTCGGCGTTGAGCAGGCGCAAGCCCGAGACCCGGGCCTGGTACCGTACCGGCAGGCGCTGCGGCCCGGCCATCCGCTCCGCACCCTTGGGCAGCGCCAGTTCCAGCGCACTGCACGCCGCCGTCTGGCACAGCAGCACCTCGCCACGTTCGCGCCGCAGCTTGCTGGCGGCCGGCGCTTCCGGCCAGAGATCGCGGTGCTGGCCGTGCAGCACCGTGGCACGGCACTGCCCGCAGGTGCCCGTTGCGCATTCATAAGGCATGCAGAGGCCGGCTCGCAGGCCCGCATCGAGCAGGCGCTCGTCAGCCGTTGCCTGGTAGCTGGTCGTGCCGGAAGGAGTACGAATCAAAACGGTATGCATCGGCTCACTCGCACTCGTCTTCGTGGCAATACTGCAGCTCGGTGTCCACCTCTGCCCAGATGGCCGCCTCGCGGACCTCGGACGGATAGCTGAGCAATGCCTGCTCGGCTACGCCGATGGGCTGTGCGTCGGGAATGCTCCATTGCCACAAATGCTTGTTGCAGGTGAGCACGCAGCCGTCGAAGAAGCCATCGGCCAGTGCATTCTCCATGTGCGGACATGACGGAGGCACGACCAGGTGGCCGTTGTCTCCATGGATCACCATCACCTCGAAGGCGCCGATGGAGAAGTTCTTCATCTCGCCCTTGGGTACATCTGCGACGTCGCATACCTTTTTCCAGCTCATGCGGGCCTCCTAGAACGGGATGTGCGAGCCGACGTCGATCTGGCGCGTCTCGAGCCGCACGTCGCGGCTGACCAGCCGGCCAGATTCGCCATCTGCCGCCAGGCGAATGCGGTCTTCGTACTTGCCGACCGCGAACAGGCTGGTCCGGCCCGAGACGATATGCGAGTTCAGGCCATCCAGTTCCGTGCGGTACAGCGAGAACAGTGTCTGGACCCGCACAGTGTCGCCATCCGGCTCCTGTTCGGCCCGGTACACCGTGGCATGGCGCGTGAGCGGTGCATTGTTGGTGTTGTGCCGGGGCAGCAGGTCGAACAGCGATTTCAGGCCCTTCCAGTCGCGGTCCATCCAGGTCTGGTCTTTCTGGATCTCGGGGCTGTAGTTGGTGATGCGATAGCGGAACGACTCGGGCTCGCACAGCGCGAGAAAACTGTTCCAGTCATTGGCATTCATGGCCAGGCAGCTCTCATACACGATGCTGTCGATAACCTGTCGTGTGCCGGGATCCCGAATCAGCATGCTGCACCTCCTTCGACCGGGTTGGAGGCTGGGCGCCCCATGCGACGCGACCATTCCGCGAAATACGAGCGCAGGCCGATTTCGTCATGGATCGTATCGCCTTCCTCGCGCGCCATGATCAGGTACTTGGCGGCAGGGCTCTCGTTCATCGCCAGCGTCTGGTTCTGCACCGCCAGCAGATCTTCGATGATGTTGCGGCCGAATGGACCCCAGATGGTGTCGTGATCGACAATGCGCGCCTCACGGATCTCGGGCGTATCGCTTTTCAGGCCGAGGCCGCGCACCTCGATCAGCGTCTCGCTTTCGCTGAGCGGCGTCATCACGCTCACGCGCAGGCACGAAGCACGCAGGCTGTAGGTGCAGGCGGGGAAGATATTGAGCTGCTTCCAGCCGTTCTTCGGCATGCCGGGGAAGGTCAGGTGGCGTTCCTTGTTGCCTTCATAGGCGTCGTAGGCCACCGTGGTCAGGCCCGTGGCGGCATGGCCGTTGGGAAAGACCTGGTACTTGCGGTCGAAGTAACCCGGCTGCAGCATGCCGGTCGCGCGGTTATGGAAGTGCATGTAGTCGTGATAGAACTCGCGGCTGGTTTCGTGCCACAGCTTGTAGTTCGTCGGGATCACTGCCTTCTGGTAGTGGAAGATTTCCAGTGGTTCCGATTCCAGCTCGGTATGCATGCCATCGAACGCACCTGCGATGAAATCGCTCAGCGATTCACCTTCATCCGCCAGGTTGACCCAGACGAAACCGCCGTAGGCGACCTCGGTCCGCAGTTCGCGCAGGCCGACGTCAGCCTTGCACAGGCGGTCCTGGTAACCATCTTCCTCGCGCGGAATCTCGGCGCAGCGGCCCTTGGCATCGAACTGCCAGCCATGGAACATGCAGGTCATGTGCTTGGGATTGCCCGACGGCTCGGCCTTGAGCAGTGAGCCGGAGGGGGCGCGCACTATGATGTTGCCGCGGTGCGGACACATATTGAGGAACGTGCGGATCTTGTTGTCCGGGCCGCGCACCACGACGATCGGGCGGTTATTGGAGATGCCGCTGGTGCGGTAGTCATACGGCTTGGGTAGTTCGCTTTCATGGCAGACCGGCAGCCACATCCGGTTGAACATCTTGTCGATTTCTTCCTCGAATACGCCGTGGTCGGTATACACGCGGGTATCGACATAGTGCGTATCCGGCAGGTCGGGACGCGTGCGCCATTGCATGTCATTGCGCGTGGTGGCGGGACGCCGTGTCGTCGCGGGTGGCGCGACGATGGCCTCGGAGAAAGCGGACTTCATAGAGTGGTCTCCTGTGGGGAAAGGGAATATGTCTGTTCAGGGTCAGGCGTGTTTCTCGGCCAGTGCCGAGACAATGGCCGCACAGAATTGCGGCAGATCGGCTGGCTTGCGCGAGGTGATCAGGTTGCCGTCGCGGACGGCCGGTTCATCGACGAATGTGGCGCCGGCATGGACGATGTCATCGCGGATCTGTGCTGCGCCGGTAACGCGTTTTCCAGGCAGGGCACCGGCCGATGCCAGCATCCACGTGCCATGGCAGATGGCGGCGACGATGGCGCCGCTCTGGCAATGGTCGCGCACGATCTGAACCAGGCTGGCATCGGTACGCATCAGGTCGGGCGCATAGCCGCCCGGTACGATCACCGCGTCGAAGTGTTTGCCGACGGCGTCGCGTGCGGCCAGATCAGCCTGTACGGGGTAGCCCAGCTTGGATTTGTAGGCATCGGCCTTGGGGCCGATGAACGTGACCTGCGCGCCTTCTTCCTGGAGACGGAAGACCGGTACCCAGATCTCCATCTCCTGATAAAGATTCTCGACCAGCATGGCCACGTGGATGTTTTTCAGCCTCATCTGCTATCTCCTTCGACTCATTCGAATGAGTCAATTGTATGAGGCAGAAGATGTTTGTCAATGAATATTGATGTTGCAGCGCGCCACAAAGGTCGCCAGGGCGGCTGAAACCATTGCCTGGATGGCGGAAAGGAAGGGGGCTGGTGCTACAATCGCCGCATGGAAAGCAAACCTGCCACGACAGTTTCCCGACGCTTCAATCATGGCCCGGCGCCGGCGGATACGCCGCTATACAAGCACGTCAAGGACCAGATCATCGAGGCGCTGCGCACCGGCGAATGGCGGCCCGGCGACATCCTGCCGAGCGAAAGCCGGCTGGCGGAGCGCTACGACGTGGGCATCTCGACGATCCGTGCCGCCGTGTCCGAACTGTGTGACGATGATCCTCGTCGGCCACGTTACCAAGGAAGGCGCGCTTGCCGGCCCGCGCGTACTCGAGCATATCGTCGATACGGTGCTGTACTTCGAAGGCGATACGCATTCCGCTTACCGGTTGATTCGCGCCATCAAGAACCGTTTCGGTGCAGTCAACGAGCTTGGTGTATTTGCCATGACTGAGCGCGGACTGCGCGGCGTGGCCAATCCGTCGGCGCTGTTCTTGTCGCAGCACGAGCAGACGGTGGCCGGCTCCTGCGTACTGGTGACGCAAGAAGGGACACGGCCGCTGCTGGTGGAGGTGCAGGCGCTCGTCGATGCGGCTGGCGCGCCCAATCCCCGCCGCCTGGCCGTGGGGCTCGAGCAGAACCGCATCGCCATGCTGCTGGCCGTGCTGCATCGCCATGCCGGGATTGCCTGCTTCGACCAAGACGTGTTCCTCAACGCCGTTGGCGGCGTCAAGATCACCGAACCGGCCGCCGACCTCGCCGTGCTGCTGTCGATTCATTCCTCGATGCGCAACAAGCCGCTGCCGCGCGGCCTGGTGGTCTTTGGCGAAGTCGGGCTGGCTGGCGAGATCCGGCCCAGCCCGCGTGGGCAGGATCGGCTCAAGGAAGCCGCCAAGCTGGGCTTCACCGTGGCCCTGATTCCCAAGGCCAATGCACCCAAGCAGAAGATCGATGGCCTGCAGGTGATTGCCGTCGAACGCATCGAGCACGCGATCGACCGGGCGCGCGAACTCGACTGAGGCGGCGACTGCAGCGACAGCACATGACGGATGCACCAGCTTTCGCCATGCGGGAGAATCGCTTACAGGGTTGGGAAAGTCAGTCGATCCGGATCTGCCGTTCCTTGACGAGCGCCGCGATGCGCGCGCTCTCGCGCTCCATCATGCGCTTCATGTCTTCCGGGCTATCGCCCACCATCTCCATGCCCATCGCCGCCACGCGTTCCTTCATGGACGGATCGGCCACGGCTGACCGGACGTCCTGCGAGATCTTCTGCACGATATCCTTCGGCGTGCCGGACGGCGCAACGATGCCAAACCAGCCGCGCGCCTCATAGCCCGGCACAGTGGCCGAGACCAGCGGCACATTCGGGAGCTGTGCGATCGGAGCGGGCGCTGCCACGCCCAGCGCGCGCAACTTGCCTCCCTTGACCAGCGTCAGCGCCGCTGTGATGTTGGCCACGCAGAAATCGACGGTGCCGCCAGCCAGGTCGACCAGCGCAGGCGGATCGCCCTTGTAGGCGATGGCCGTCGCCTGGATATTGGCCGCCTTCAGGAAGCCTTCGCTGGCCAGATGGCTCTGCGAGCCAATGCCGGCATGGCCGAAGGAGAGCGATTTGGGTTTGGCGCGCGCCGCGTCGACCAGGTCCTTGAGCGACTTGTAGGGTGAGTTGGCTGGCACCACAATGATCATCGGCCCGGAGGCGACGGTTGCAATCGGCACGAAATCGCGGTCCGGGTTGTAGCGCGGATTGCTGTAGATATGCTGGTTGGCCGTCATCACCGCGCCCGACGGGAAGAACAGCGTGTAACCGTCCGGTGCGGCCCGTGCAGCCTCGATGGCTCCAACGGTGCCACCTGCGCCCGCACGGTTTTCCACGATGACCGATTGTCCCCACATGCCACCGAGTTTTTCCGCCAGCATGCGCGCCGGTGCATCCGTCGCGCCGCCGGCCGGGAACGGCACGATGATCCTGACCGGCTTGCCGGGCCATGTCTGGGCAAATGCCGTGCCCGCGCAGGCCATGCTGGCCACCAGTGCTGCCAGTACTAAGGTGATACGGCGCTTCATGATGTCGTCTCCTGTGGGTGGATAGTGCGCTTGTTGTCGTTGTTGCGCATCGGTCGGTGGCATTCAGGGCATGGTGTTATCCGAACCGGTCGAACCGGATTCTCTGTAATGGGAATTTCTGCTTCATCAACATGCGGATACCGGCATCGACTGCGATCGGCGGACCGGCAAGAAATGCCGTGGGTGTTTCCAGGTCAGGCCGCATGCCTTGCATCGCAGCCTCGTGCACGAAGCCGTGCGCAAAGTGCAGCGCGGGGTAGCGATTGATCAGTGTCGGCCCGGGTTGTGTCTCCGAGAGGGCGATGGTGACCCGGAGCTGCCCGCGCGAGCGTTCCGCCATGGCATTCAGCTCGGATAGATAGAACAGGTCGTGCGCAGCCCTCACGCCGAAGAACAGATCGGTACGGCGGGTGCCACGGAGCGGCTGCGCATGGATCGCGCCAACGATGGACATCATGCCCGCGATGCCCGAGCCGCCGGCAATGCAGACGATGTCATGCATCGCCTCCGCTTCGAATATCGCCTTGCCCAGCGGGCCGAACAGGTCGACCCGCATGCCTTCGCGCGCCGCCTGGAACAGCCAGTTGGAGAAGCCACCGTCAGGCCTGCGTTTGATCAGCAAGGTCATGGTCGTGGCCGGCACATGGTTGACCATCGAATAGGCGCGATAACCGGTGACGCCTGGTACACCGAGCAGCACGAACTGTCCCGGCAGGAAATCCATCGGGGCCGGTAGGTCGAGCCGCAGTTCGATGATGTCGGCGTTGAGCAGGCGCAAGCCCGAGACCCGGGCCTGGTACCGTACCGGCAGGCGCTGCGGCCCGGCCATCCGCTCCGCACCCTTGGGCAGCGCCAGTTCCAGCGCACTGCACGCCGCCGTCTGGCACAGCAGCACCTCGCCACGTTCGCGCCGCAGCTTGCTGGCGGCCGGCGCTTCCGGCCAGAGATCGCGGTGCTGGCCGTGCAGCACCGTGGCACGGCACTGCCCGCAGGTGCCCGTTGCGCATTCATAAGGCATGCAGAGGCCGGCTCGCAGGCCCGCATCGAGCAGGCGCTCGTCAGCCGTTGCCTGGTAGCTGGTCGTGCCGGAAGGAGTACGAATCAAAACGGTATGCATCGGCTCACTCGCACTCGTCTTCGTGGCAATACTGCAGCTCGGTGTCCACCTCTGCCCAGATGGCCGCCTCGCGGACCTCGGACGGATAGCTGAGCAATGCCTGCTCGGCTACGCCGATGGGCTGTGCGTCGGGAATGCTCCATTGCCACAAATGCTTGTTGCAGGTGAGCACGCAGCCGTCGAAGAAGCCATCGGCCAGTGCATTCTCCATGTGCGGACATGACGGAGGCACGACCAGGTGGCCGTTGTCTCCATGGATCACCATCACCTCGAAGGCGCCGATGGAGAAGTTCTTCATCTCGCCCTTGGGTACATCTGCGACGTCGCATACCTTTTTCCAGCTCATGCGGGCCTCCTAGAACGGGATGTGCGAGCCGACGTCGATCTGGCGCGTCTCGAGCCGCACGTCGCGGCTGACCAGCCGGCCAGATTCGCCATCTGCCGCCAGGCGAATGCGGTCTTCGTACTTGCCGACCGCGAACAGGCTGGTCCGGCCCGAGACGATATGCGAGTTCAGGCCATCCAGTTCCGTGCGGTACAGCGAGAACAGTGTCTGGACCCGCACAGTGTCGCCATCCGGCTCCTGTTCGGCCCGGTACACCGTGGCATGGCGCGTGAGCGGTGCATTGTTGGTGTTGTGCCGGGGCAGCAGGTCGAACAGCGATTTCAGGCCCTTCCAGTCGCGGTCCATCCAGGTCTGGTCTTTCTGGATCTCGGGGCTGTAGTTGGTGATGCGATAGCGGAACGACTCGGGCTCGCACAGCGCGAGAAAACTGTTCCAGTCATTGGCATTCATGGCCAGGCAGCTCTCATACACGATGCTGTCGATAACCTGTCGTGTGCCGGGATCCCGAATCAGCATGCTGCACCTCCTTCGACCGGGTTGGAGGCTGGGCGCCCCATGCGACGCGACCATTCCGCGAAATACGAGCGCAGGCCGATTTCGTCATGGATCGTATCGCCTTCCTCGCGCGCCATGATCAGGTACTTGGCGGCAGGGCTCTCGTTCATCGCCAGCGTCTGGTTCTGCACCGCCAGCAGATCTTCGATGATGTTGCGGCCGAATGGACCCCAGATGGTGTCGTGATCGACAATGCGCGCCTCACGGATCTCGGGCGTATCGCTTTTCAGGCCGAGGCCGCGCACCTCGATCAGCGTCTCGCTTTCGCTGAGCGGCGTCATCACGCTCACGCGCAGGCACGAAGCACGCAGGCTGTAGGTGCAGGCGGGGAAGATATTGAGCTGCTTCCAGCCGTTCTTCGGCATGCCGGGGAAGGTCAGGTGGCGTTCCTTGTTGCCTTCATAGGCGTCGTAGGCCACCGTGGTCAGGCCCGTGGCGGCATGGCCGTTGGGAAAGACCTGGTACTTGCGGTCGAAGTAACCCGGCTGCAGCATGCCGGTCGCGCGGTTATGGAAGTGCATGTAGTCGTGATAGAACTCGCGGCTGGTTTCGTGCCACAGCTTGTAGTTCGTCGGGATCACTGCCTTCTGGTAGTGGAAGATTTCCAGTGGTTCCGATTCCAGCTCGGTATGCATGCCATCGAACGCACCTGCGATGAAATCGCTCAGCGATTCACCTTCATCCGCCAGGTTGACCCAGACGAAACCGCCGTAGGCGACCTCGGTCCGCAGTTCGCGCAGGCCGACGTCAGCCTTGCACAGGCGGTCCTGGTAACCATCTTCCTCGCGCGGAATCTCGGCGCAGCGGCCCTTGGCATCGAACTGCCAGCCATGGAACATGCAGGTCATGTGCTTGGGATTGCCCGACGGCTCGGCCTTGAGCAGTGAGCCGGAGGGGGCGCGCACTATGATGTTGCCGCGGTGCGGACACATATTGAGGAACGTGCGGATCTTGTTGTCCGGGCCGCGCACCACGACGATCGGGCGGTTATTGGAGATGCCGCTGGTGCGGTAGTCATACGGCTTGGGTAGTTCGCTTTCATGGCAGACCGGCAGCCACATCCGGTTGAACATCTTGTCGATTTCTTCCTCGAATACGCCGTGGTCGGTATACACGCGGGTATCGACATAGTGCGTATCCGGCAGGTCGGGACGCGTGCGCCATTGCATGTCATTGCGCGTGGTGGCGGGACGCCGTGTCGTCGCGGGTGGCGCGACGATGGCCTCGGAGAAAGCGGACTTCATAGAGTGGTCTCCTGTGGGGAAAGGGAATATGTCTGTTCAGGGTCAGGCGTGTTTCTCGGCCAGTGCCGAGACAATGGCCGCACAGAATTGCGGCAGATCGGCTGGCTTGCGCGAGGTGATCAGGTTGCCGTCGCGGACGGCCGGTTCATCGACGAATGTGGCGCCGGCATGGACGATGTCATCGCGGATCTGTGCTGCGCCGGTAACGCGTTTTCCAGGCAGGGCACCGGCCGATGCCAGCATCCACGTGCCATGGCAGATGGCGGCGACGATGGCGCCGCTCTGGCAATGGTCGCGCACGATCTGAACCAGGCTGGCATCGGTACGCATCAGGTCGGGCGCATAGCCGCCCGGTACGATCACCGCGTCGAAGTGTTTGCCGACGGCGTCGCGTGCGGCCAGATCAGCCTGTACGGGGTAGCCCAGCTTGGATTTGTAGGCATCGGCCTTGGGGCCGATGAACGTGACCTGCGCGCCTTCTTCCTGGAGACGGAAGACCGGTACCCAGATCTCCATCTCCTGATAAAGATTCTCGACCAGCATGGCCACGTGGATGTTTTTCAGCCTCATCTGCTATCTCCTTCGACTCATTCGAATGAGTCAATTGTATGAGGCAGAAGATGTTTGTCAATGAATATTGATGTTGCAGCGCGCCACAAAGGTCGCCAGGGCGGCTGAAACCATTGCCTGGATGGCGGAAAGGAAGGGGGCTGGTGCTACAATCGCCGCATGGAAAGCAAACCTGCCACGACAGTTTCCCGACGCTTCAATCATGGCCCGGCGCCGGCGGATACGCCGCTATACAAGCACGTCAAGGACCAGATCATCGAGGCGCTGCGCACCGGCGAATGGCGGCCCGGCGACATCCTGCCGAGCGAAAGCCGGCTGGCGGAGCGCTACGACGTGGGCATCTCGACGATCCGTGCCGCCGTGTCCGAACTGGTTGCGGCCGGCGTGCTCGTGCGCCGGCAAGGCAAGGGCACCTTCGTCGCCATTCATGGCGACCAGCAGAACCTGTTCCGCTTTTTCCATGTCGTGCGTAACGATGGCACGCGCATCCTGCCGGTCAGCACGCTGCTGTCGTTCAGCAAGTCGACCGCCGACGAGCAGACGGCCGAGATCCTGGCGCTGCCCCGCTCACGCCAGAAGGCGGGGGTCTATCGCATCTCCAACATGCTGAAAGTCGACGGCACGCCGGTGATCGTGTCCGAAATGGTGGTGCCGGTCGAAATGTTCCCCGGACTCACCAAGGCCCAGCTGCAGGAAGGCAGCACCCTCTACGCCGTGTACCAGCGGCATTTCGGCATCACCATCACGCGTTCCTCGGAACGACTTGCGTCAGCTGGCGCCGACGCTTTCGCCGCCGAACACTTCGGCCTCGAACTCGGTGCGCCGAT
>CAZMUG010000054.1:5731-15127 GCA_964569165.1 uncultured Gaiellales bacterium | reverse complement strand
CGAAGAGCGCGAGCAGCGGGAGCCCGAGCTTCCAGTAGTCGCCGAACCGGTAGCCGCCCGGCTCCATGACCATCAGGTTTGCCGGCGTCGCGACCGGGGTGAGGAAGGCGGCAGCCGAGGCGACGCAGACGGCCATGAGCACGGGCTTGGCGGAGACGTCGAGCTCTGCGGCTGCGCTGAGCGCGATCGGGATGACGATGAGCACCGTCGCCGTGTTCGAGATCAGCTGTCCCAGCACGAACACGAGCAGGACGAGGCCGGCGAGGAGCGCGCGCGGCCCGGCATCTCCGACGACGTCGACGAGCCCGTCCGCGAGCCGCTTCGCAGCGCCCGTCTCGGTCATCGCGGTTGCGAGCGGGATCATCCCCGCGACGAGGATCACCGTCGTCCACTGGATGCCGCGGTAGGCCTGCTCGATCGTCAGCACGCCTCCGACGACGATCGCACACGCTGCGAGGAGCCCAGCGACGGCCGGAGGCGCGAGCCCGGATGCGAGCAGGACGATCATCCCGGCCAGGATCGTCAGCGACCGCTTCGCCCCGGCGCCCAGCGGCACCGCCTGCCGCCGCACCTCGTCGGGGCGGTCGACGACGAGGACGTCCGGGTCGTCGAGGTGCACGTCGAGCGCTCCCCAGGTGCCCTGGAGGAGGAGGGTGTCTCCGACCTCGAGCGTCGTCTCGCCCGCAAGATCGGCCTCGCGCCGCCGGACGGCGAGCACGACGAGGTCGCCGCTGTCCGTGACCATGCCGGGGAAGACCGTCTCGCCGACGAGCTCGGAGCGGGGCGGGATCACGACCTCGGCGACTCCGACTCGCCGCGTCAGGAGCGTGTCCGCTGGCCGGTCGAGCCCGTAGTGCTCGACCAGCGTGCGGGCGTGGGCGCCGAAGTCGCGCTTGATCGCACGCGGCGTGCGCTCGGGGAGCAGCCGCTCCCCGAGCAGGACGACGATCGCAACCGTCCCGGCGAGCAGCGGCAGGCCGACCAGGGCGAACGAGAAGAACCCGAACGCGCCGACGTCGGCGTCGTCGGCGGCCTCGGACACGATCACGTTGACCGGGGAGGCGGTCAGGACGAGGAGCCCGCCCGCGTGGGCGGCGAACGCGAGCGGCATGAGCAGCTGGGACGGCGCCTGCCGAAGCCGTATCGCCATCACGACGACGACCGGCAGCAGCGCTGCGACGGAGCCGTTCGGGGTGACGAGCGCCGTGAGCCCCGCGCACAGGACCATCATCGCCACGAGCACCCGTCCCCGGCTCGTGCCCGAGCGGTCGACGAGCTGCTGGCCGAGCCAGCCCGTGACGCCCGAGGCGTCGAGCGCCTCGCTGACGACGAAGAGCGAGGCGATGAAGAGGACGGTCGGGTCGCCGAACCCCGCGAGCGACTGCTGGAGCTCGAGGACGCCCGTCGCCCACAGCGAGAGCGCGACCCCGACCGCGACGATCGCGACCGGCAGCTTGTCCCACACGAAGATCGCGACGACGACGCCGAGAACGAGGAAGGTGGTGGCTTCGTCGGACACGAGGCGGCGGCGGGGGACCGGGCCGGCCGACCCGGTCCCCCGCGCGGTCGGCTACTCCAGGGCGGCAGCCACGCCCAGCATGACGATGCAGGCAACGGCCAGGATCACCATGAGCGGCAGCATGAAGCGGATCCACCGGTCGTAGCGGACGCCTGCGAGCGCGATGCCCGCCATGACGACGGCGCTCGTGGGAGTGATGAAGCGTGCGATGCCGGCTCCCCAGCTCCAGGCGGTGACGACGAGCGGCCGGGAGACGTCCGCGAAATCGCCGAGCGGCGCGAGCAGCGGCATCGCCAGCGTCGCGTGCCCGGACGACGACGGGATGACGAACGCGATGCCGGTGTTGATGACGAACACGAGGCTCGTGAAGCCGACGGCGGAGCTTCCGCTGACCGCGTCTTCCATCCAGCTCAGGATCGTGTCGATCGTCTGCGTGTTGTTGAGGATCACGGTCACGCCGCGGGCGAGGACGACCGCGACCCCGGCGCCGATGAAGTCGCCGAAGCCGCGCATGATGTTCCCGGTGATCTGCTTCTCGCCGAAGCCGGCGACGAGGCCGACGACGACCGACGCGACGAGGAAGAGCGCGATCAGCTCCGGGAACCACCAGCCGAGGTTCCACCAGGGGTCGTTCGGGAGCGGCACGTGCGTCTCCGGGTCGACGTTGACACCCAGGTCGAAGATCGAGTCCCACGGGATGACCGAGAAGACCAGGAGCGCGAACGTGAACGCGGTGATGACGAGAATGAGCTTCTGCCGGCCGGTCAGGGTGAGGTTCGCGGCCGACTCCTCCTTCTTCACGAGCTCCGCGTCCTCCGGGAGGAAGCCGACGAGCGACTTGTCCGGGTTCGCCTTCGCGCGCTCGGCATAGCGGACGACGTAGGCGATCGTGAGCGTCGTCAGCACGGCCCAGCCGATCCAGCGCAGCGCGATCCCGTCGCCGATCCCGACGCCGGCGAACTCGCTCGCGACCCCGATCGAGAACGGGTTGACGGTCGAGGCCATCGCTCCGACCGTCGTCGAGGCGATGATCATCCCGGCCGCCGCCATGCGGTCGTAGCCGAGGGCGAGCATCAGCGGGATGAGGAGCGCGTAGAAGCCGAGCGTCTCGTCGGCCCAGCCCATCGTCGTGCCGAGCAATGCGAAGAGCGCCATCACGGCGACGATCACGAGCCAGGGTCTTCCGCGCACGGCGTAGGCGAGCTTGCCGATCGCGACGTCGAGCGCACCGGTCGCGAGCACCATCGTCATGAAGGCGCCGATGGCGAGTACGAACGCGAACACCCCGACGGCGCCGAAGAGCCTGCCGATCCCGAAGGGGCGCACGAAGCCCGTCTCCGGGTCCTGGAGCCCGTACAGGCCGTTCACGGGGGCGAGGAAGAAGTCCTCGACGCGCTCGTCGAACGCCTGCGGCGAGTCGATCTGCTCGTACGACCCGGGCAACGGGATACCGCTCTCGTCGTGCTGGTACGCGCCCGACGGGATGATGAAGGCCGCGAGCCAGACGAGGAACGTGACGATGATGAGAACGGTCAGCGTTCCCGGGAACTCGAAGCCCTTCTTCCCCGGTTCCTTCGCCTCCGCCTCGGGCTCTCCGATCGCGGTGTGCGCCTCGTCCGTCATGTCGTCTCCCCTTTCCAGCGTTTGGCGAGCTCGTGGAAGAACAGCGTCTCCGCGACGATCGCGTTCTCCCATTCATCGAGGAGCACGCGCTCGTTCGGCCCGTGGATGTTCGCGAAGCTGTCGGTCGTCCCGAACACGAACATGGCTGCGTCGGGCACGCCCTCGCTCATGGCCTTGACGAGCGGGATCGCGCCGCCGGTGGCGATCTCGACCGTGTCGGCGCCCCAGGCGGCGCTCATCGCGGAGACCATCGCGTCCCACGCGGGCCCGCTCGAGCGGGCGCGGAAGCCGTCGCCGGTCGCGCCGGCGGTGACGGTGAGCGGCACGCCGAACGGCCGCTGGGCCTCGAGGTGGCGCATCACCGCCGCCTGGGCCTCCGCAGCGGGCTGCTCGGGGTGGACGCGGACGTTGAGGACGGCCCGCGCGTGCGCCTGCACCGCCGCGGCGGCGCCGTCGACGGCGGGGCAGTCGATGCCGAGCACGGTGATGCCCGGGCCGCTCCAGATCTTCGAGCCGATACCGCCGGTGCCGACGATCGGCATGCCCTCCTCGAGCTCGGCGAGCATCCGGAACTCCTCGTCCGTGTACGACTCGCCGGTCCACTCCTCCCGGCGCAGGCCCTCGACCGCAACGTCGCCCGACCCGTCCCATAGGGACGCGAGCGCATGGAGGAGCGCGACGAGCGCGTCCGGCGCGGCGCCCCCGTACTGGCCCGAGTGCTTGTTGGACGCGAGCGTCCGTACCTCGACCGTGATGCGCGCGTCACCGCGCAGCGAGACGGTCAGCGACGGGCGGCCCGCACGGATCGAGCCGCCGTCGGCGACGACGATCGCGTCGGCGCGGAAGAGGTCGGGGTGCTCCGACGGATAGCCGTCCTCGAGCGGGCTTCCGACCTCCTCCTGGCCCTCGACCAGGATCTTGATCCCGACCGGCGGCTTGCCCTTCCAGGCCCGGAGCGCGCCGACATGGACGAGGACGTTCGACTTCGAGTCGGCCGCACCGCGACCGTAGATCGCGCCGTCCCGCTCCGTCGCCTCGAACGGAGGCGACTCCCACAGCGTCTCGTCTCCGGCGGGGACGACGTCGTAGTGGCCGTAGAGGAGGACCGTCGGTGCGCCGTCCGGCCCCGGGATCTCGCCGGTGAGGATCGGGGCCGTTCCCGGCAGCTCGAGCCCCTGGATGCGTTGGACGCCCGCACTGCGGAAGAGCCCGATGAGGTGGTCGTACGTCTCGACGAGCGGCGGCCGGGTGTGCTCCGGGTACCCCCACTCGGAGAGCGACGGGATGGCGACGAGCCTCCGGAGATCGTCCTTCAGTTGCGGCATCAATGCCGCGACGTCCGCGCGGCCGGGAGCGGGCATCCGATCTGCCTCCTTGCTGGGGACGGTCGCACGACCCTACCTGGGAGGTCCTGCTCCTGGCTGCGCCAACCGTCAGCCCCTCGTACGGGAACCGGCCGGCCCAGGCGGGCTGCATCCGTGTGTCCGACGCGCGCCGGTACGACCGACCGGCGGCGCGCCGAGACGTAGGATTGGCAGCGGATGGTTGCGACGCTCCCGGATCTCGCCGAGCACGGCCTCGCCGTCCGCGGGAGCGTCCACTGGCACCCGACGACGTCGCTCCTGTACTCGCACGCGCTCGCTCGCGGCGACGCACGCCTCGCCGAGGGCGGCCCGCTGGTCGTGGACACGGGCAAGCACACGGGACGCTCGCCGAAGGACAAGTTCGTCGTGCGCGAGCCCGGCTCGGAGTCGAGGATCTGGTGGGGAGACGTCAACGCGGAGATCTCGGAGGAAGGCTTCGACCGGCTGCGCGCGAAGGTCGCGGCCCGGCTCGGCGAGGGCGACGTCTACGTCGTGGACGCGTTCGCCGGCGCCGACCCCGACCACCGCCTCGGCGTACGCGTGATCAGCGAGAGCCCCTGGCACGCGCTGTTCGCGAAGACCCTCTTCATCGACCCGACGGACGACGAGCTCGCCGTGTTCGAGCCGCAGGCGCTCGTCCTCCACGCGCCGTCGGTCTCGGCCGTGCCCGAGGAGGACGGGACGCGCAGCGAGACGTTCGTCTGCCTGCACCCGGGCCGGCCGGAGGTCGTCATCGGCGGCACCTTCTACGCGGGCGAGATCAAGAAGTCGATCTTCACCCTCATGAACGACCGGCTCCCGCTCGAGGGCGTCTTCCCCATGCACTGCTCCGCGAACCTGGGGCCGAAGGACAAGGTGGCGGTCTTCTTCGGCCTCTCCGGCACCGGCAAGACGACGCTCTCGGCCGATCCGGAGCGGCACCTGATCGGCGACGACGAGCACGGCTGGTCGGACCACGGCGTCTTCAACTTCGAGGGCGGCTGCTACGCGAAGGTCATCCGGCTGTCCGCGGAGGCGGAGCCGCAGATCTACGCGACGACGCGGGCGTGGGGGACGGTGCTCGAGAACGTGGTCCTGGACGAGCGCGGCATCCTCGACCTGGACGACGACTCGAAGACCGAGAACACCCGGGCGGCGTACAAGCTCGAGCAGATCGCGAACGCGCTGCCGGAGAAGCGCGCCGGGCACCCGAGCTCGGTCGTCTTCCTCACCGCGGACGCGTTCGGGATCCTCCCGCCGATCGCGCGGCTCACCCGCGAGCAGGCGATGTACTGGTTCCTCTCCGGCTTCACGGCCAAGCTCGCCGGCACGGAGATCGGCGTGACCGAGCCGCAGCCGACCTTCTCCGCCTGCTTCGGCGCGCCCTTCCTGCCGCAGCCTCCGGCGGTGTACGCGCACATGCTCGGCGAGAAGCTCGACGCCCACCCGCACGTGAACGTCTGGCTCGTCAACACGGGGTGGACCGGGGGGCCCTTCGGGGAGGGCGGGCGCATGCCGATCAAGGCGACGCGGCGCCTCCTGAACGCGGCGCTCACGGGCGAGCTCGACGGCGTCGAGTACCGCGTGGACGAGCTCTTCGGCCTGGAGGTCCCGGTCGAGGTCCACGGCGTGGACTCCGCGCTGCTCGACCCGCGCTCCACGTGGGCCGACCCCGAGGCCTACGACGGGAAGGCGCGCGAGCTCGCGCAGATGTTCGTGGACAACTTCGTCCGCTTCCCGGACGTCGCTCCGGCCGTCGCGGCCGCCGGCCCGCGCGTCTGACGCCGTCCGGGCGCGGGCCGGGCCGCCGGCGCAGCGATGCGCCGTCGGCTCCTCGCGGTTTCGTCATGGCTCTTACCCCCGCTTCACACTCCCGCGGCTATAAGGGCTCCGTGCCTTCCGCCATCCTCCGGCTGCCGGCAGCGCTCCTCGCGGGGGCCGTGCTCGCAGGGGCCCTGCTCGTGGCGTCGGTCTCGGCAGCGCCGGCGGCATCCGGGCCGGGCGTGCTCGCGCGCGCCGTCGACTCCGGTCCGGTACAGGCGGTCCCGGCGGCGCGCCTCGCGCGGGCGCTGCCCTCGATTCGCGGTGGGCCCGTGACTGCGTCCACCGGCGAGGTGGTGGACGTTCGCGTGTCGGACGCGCTCCCGGCAACGACGACGCCCGAGCTCTGGGCGGAGTTCCTCGTCGGCCTCGTGCACGGCCCCGAACTCTCGCGCCTCGTTGCGTACGTCGTCACCTTCGACGAGATGCAGGACGTGTGCGGAAGCCGGGCGCTCGGCTGCTACTCGGCGAACCAGATGATCGTCCCGGGCGAGGTCGTCTCCGACGGCACGACGCCGGAGGAGATCATCCGCCACGAGTACGGCCATCACGTGGCGTTCAACCGCGTGAACACGCCCTGGGCCGCAGTGGACTGGGGCCCCAAGTACTGGGCCAGCTCGGCGAACGTGTGCGCGCGCGTGGCCCGCCGGGAGGCGTACCCGGGCGACCAGGGCTCCAACTACGCGAGCAACCCGGGAGAGGCGTGGGCCGAGACCTACCGGCTCATGGACGAGCGCACGGACGGCATCACGACGGGCACGTGGCCGATCATCGCGCCCAGCTTCTACCCGACCGACGCCGCGCTTGCGGCCGCGGAGCGTGACGTCCTGCAGCCGTGGAACGGCTCGACCACCACGGTCCAGTCGCGGCAGTTCACGAAGCGCGCGAAGGTGTGGTGGATCCCGCTCGCGACGCCCCTCGACGGCGAGCTCCGGATCGCGGCCACGCTCCCGAAGGCCGGAGAGTACGACGTCGCGCTGGTCGGCCCGAACCGCACGACCGTGATCCGGCGCGCGCAGTGGGTCTCGCAGCGCGTCAAGCGGCTCGTGACGACGGTCTGCGGAATGCGGACGGCGTTCGTCCGCGTGACGCGGAGCGGCTCGGCCGGACGCGCGCGCGTGTCCGTGACGAAGCCGTAGGGCGCGTCCGCACGGGCCGCTCGTTCCGCCGGAAGCAGCCGGGGTGATCAGGTAGCGTCCTCACCCGTGAAGGTCATGCACGACGTCGTGGTCGTCGGGGCCGGCTGCGCGGGCATGCGCGCCGCGATCGAGGCCTTCGACGCCGGAGCGGACGTCGGCGTCGTCTCCAAGCTCCATCCGACGCGCAGCCACTCGGGCGCGGCCGAAGGGGGCATCAACGCCGCGCTCGGGAACACGGCCGAGGACAGCCCGGAGACGCACGCCTTCGACACCGTCAAGGGCTCCGACTACCTGGGCGACCAGGACGCGATCGAGGTCTTCACGGCCGAGGCGCCGGGTGACATCTTCCAGCTCGAGCACTGGGGCTGCGTCTTCTCCCGGAACGACGAGGGCAAGCTCGCGCAGCGGCCGTTCGGCGCCGCCGGCTCGCCTCGTACCGTCTTCTCCGCGGACATCACGGGCCACGTCCTCGTGCACGTCCTGTACGAGCAGCTGATGAAGCGGATGGCGCAGGGCCCCATGCAGGTGTACGAGGAGTACTTCGCCTGGCGCCTCGTGATCGAGGACGGGCGCTGCGTGGGCGTCGTCTGCTGGGACCTCGTCCGCGGCGGCCTCCAGCTCGTCACCGGGCGCTCCATCGTCCTCGCCACGGGGGGCGCCGGCCGCATCTACCGCGCGACGACGAACGCCTACGCGTGCACGGGCGACGGGATGGCGATGGCGCTCAGGGCGGGGCTGCCGCTGAAGGACATGGAGTTCATGCAGTTCCACCCGACGACCCTCTATCCCAGCGGCGTCCTCATCACGGAGGGCTGCCGCGGCGAGGGCGGCTACCTCATCAACCGCGACGGCGAGCGGTTCATGGCCAGGTACGCGCCGAACGCGCTCGAGCTCGCCTCGCGCGACGTCGTGTCGAGGTCGGAGACGACGGAGATCGAGGGCGGCCGCGGCGTGAACGGGTCCGTCCTCCTCGACCTCCGCCACCTCGGGGCCGAGAAGATCCTCACGCGGCTCCCGGGCTCGCGCGAGCTCGCGATGACGTTCGCGGGCGTCGATCCGATCTACGACCCGATCCCGGTGCGGCCCGGTGCCCACTACCACATGGGCGGCGTCGCGACCGACAACTGGGGGGAGACCGAGCTCGAGGGGCTGTACGCGGCCGGCGAGGTCGCCTGTGTCTCCGTGCACGGTGCGAACCGTCTCGGCGGGAACTCGCTGATGGAGACGATCACGTTCGGGCGCCGGGCGGGCCGTGCGGCCGCCCAGCGGGCCGTGTCGGCGCGGTCGAGGACCGAGGTCTCGGAGGCTGCGCTCGCCGACGCCCGGCGGGACCTCGGTGCCCTGCTCGGGCGCACGGAGGGCGAGCGCCCGTGGAAGATCCGCGACGAGCTCGGCTCGACGATGCTCGAGAACTACGGCGTGTTCCGCTATCCCGACCGCATGGAGAAGCAGCTCGGGGTCCTCGCCGACCTCCGCGAGCGCTACGAGCGCGTCGTCGTCGAGGACAAGGGCGACGTCTTCAACAACGACCTGACGCAGGCGATCGAGCTCGGGTACCTGCTCGACCTCGCGTGGGCGATGGTGCAGGCCGGCATCGCGCGCAAGGAGAGCCGGGGCGCGCATTCGCGGCCGTCGGACTTCCCCGACCGCGACGACGAGAACTTCCTGAAGCACTCGGTGACACGCTGGGTGGACGACCGGCCCGAGCTCTCGTACGAGGAGGTCCGCATGACGAAGTGGCAGCCGCAGGTGAGGAGCTACTGAGCATGAAGGTGGCGCTCAAGATCTGGCGCTATGACGCGGCCGCGGGCGAGCGGGCGCTCCGCGACTACGAGTTCGACGCGCCGGAGGAGGCGACGCTCCTCGACTGCCTCGACATCGTCAAGGACCGGATCGACGGGTCGCTCGCGTACCGGAAGAGCTGCCGGATGATGATCTGCGGCTCGTGCGG
>CAZMUG010000054.1:0-5721 GCA_964569165.1 uncultured Gaiellales bacterium | reverse complement strand
CATGGACGGCGGCGCGGTGCTCGCGTGCAAGACGCGGATGTACGAGATCGCGCAGTCGGGCCATGTTCCCGTGATCTCGGCGATGGGGAACCTTCCGATCGTCAAGGACCTCGTCGTGGACATGGACCCGTTCTGGGGGAAGGTCCGCTCGGTCCAGCCGTGGCTCGAGCCCGGCTACCTCGATCCCGGAGAGAAGGAGCACGTCGTCTCGCAGGAGCGGATGGACGTGATCCACAAGGAGTCGCTCTGCATCATGTGCGGCTGCTGCGTCTCCGAGTGCAACTCGCTGGAGGCCGACCCCGAGTTCCTCGGGCCCGCGGCGCTCGCCAAGGGCATGCGCTTCGTCGGCGACCCCCGCGACCAGGCGACCGTCGAGCGACTCCAGGCCTACTCGAGCGAGCACGGGATCTGGGACTGCACGCGCTGCTACTTCTGCCAGGAGCGCTGCCCGAAGGGCGTCGATCCCCGCGACGCCATCGCGAAGCTCGGCGCCGAGGCGATGCGCGAGGGAATCGACTCGGACCGGGGCGCGAAGCACGCGAAGTGGTTCGTCACGTCCACGAAGACGACGGGCTGGCTCCGCGAGACGGAGCTCGTGCCGAAGACGCAGGGCATCGCGAAGTCGGTCAGGGAGATCAAGTTCGCGATGGGCCTGTTTCGGCACGGCAAGGTGCCGCTGCCGTTCCCGCCGCACGTCGCCGAGCACGTCGAGGAGGCGCGCGCCCTGTACGACCTCGTGAAGAGCGAGGGCGAAGATGGCGCCGGCGGCATCGTGCAGTCCGAGAAGGCGCTCTCGCGGCTCGAGCACCACGGCGAGGGGCACAGCGAGGCGGCCGCGCGCGGGCCGTACGGGCCGGGCTCGTTCGCGAAGCCGTACCTGCCAGAGGAGGAGAGACCGGAGTGAGGACCGTCGCCTACTACAAGGGCTGCCTCGCATCGCTGTCCGCGAAGGAGCTCGACATCGCCACGCAGGCGCTCGCGCCGAAGGTCGGACTCGAGCTCGTCGAGCTGGAGGCCGTCACCTGTTGCGGCGCGGGTGACATTCACGAGGCAGAGCCCGACTACTACCTGCACCTGAACGCGCGCATCCTCGCGTACGCCGAGGCGACCGGCGCGGACACGCTCATGACGGTCTGCAACGTGTGCACGCTCAACCTCCGCCAGGCGAACCACGCGCTCAAGGGCGATGCCGACCTGCTCGCGCGCGTGAACACGAACCTCGAGTCCGTCGGCGCGCCGCCGTACTCGGGCGGCATCGAGGTCCTGCACTTCCTCTGGCTCGTCTCCGCGGGCGAGGGCTACGAGCTCCTGCAGACCGCGGCCCACAAGGGGCTCAAGGGCCTCAAGGTCGCGCCCTTCTACGGCTGCCAGATCCTGCGCCCGTCGAAGATCCTCGGCTTCGAGGACCCCGATCGGCCGGAGTCGCTCGAGCGAATCATCACCGCCTGCGGCGGCGAGACGATCGACTACCCGGCGAAGATCAAGTGCTGCGGCTTCCCGATCATCCAGGCGCGCGAGGAGGTCGCCCTCGCCGAGCTCATCCAGCCGATCGAGCAGGCGAAGGAGGCGGGCGCCGACGCGATGGTGACGCCCTGCCCACTCTGCCACCTCTCGCTCGACGCCTGGCAGTCGAAGCTGAGGGAGCAGACCGGGCGCGACTTCCAGATGCCGATCCTGCACCTGTCCCAGCTGATCGGGGTCGCGGCGGGGCTCGCGGACTCCGAGCTGAAGTTCAAGCGCCACGTCGTCTCGGTCGAGCCGGTGACCGAGAAGCTCGCGGTCTGAGGAAGCGCTGATCGACGCGCGCGTCGATCAGCGGGCCGTGGCCACGTGACCTGGATCCTCGCCGCCGTCTTGGCCGTCGCGGCGGCTCTCGTGGCGTGGGGCTGGTTCGAGGCCGGCTGGCTCCGCCGGCGCGTGCTCGAGGTCGAGCTCGAGGGCGTTCCCGCCGAGCTCGACGGGCTCCGGATAGCCCACCTCTCGGACTTCCATCTCGGCGCCCCCTCCCGTGGGCGGCGCGCGGTCGAGGAGGCATTCGCGTGGGTCGTCGAGCGCCGGCCCGATCTCGTCTGCATCACCGGCGACCTCGTCTCGCGGCGGTCCGGCCTGCCGCTGCTCGAGGAGCTTCTTGCTGCGCTGCCGAACGGCTGCTTCGTCGTCCTCGGCAACCACGACCTCGCGTCGAGCCGCGACCCCTTCTCGCAGCGCGTCGAGCCGGAGACGTTGGCTGCGATCCCGGGAGCGACCCTGCTGACCGACGAGTCAATCGAGTTGTCCATCCGGGGGCGCCGTGTGCAGCTCGTCGGCGTGGATCCACGCACGTACGCGGCCCGGGAAGCGCGCCCGCATGCGATGACTGACGAGTCAACCGACCTGCGAGTCCTCCTGTGCCACTTCCCCGGCATCGCGCGGCGCATCCCGCCCGTCTTCCACCTCGCTCTCGTCGGGCACCTACACGCCGGCCAGATCGTGGTTCCCTTCCCGGGTGGAGGGCTGCGCCTCGCCCATCTCGGCGCCCGTCAGGTGGAGGGCCTGTTCCGCTACGGCCGGATGGCTCTCCACATCTCGCCCGGGCTGGGCACGACCTTCGTCCCCTTCCGCTTCTTCGCGCGACCGGAGGTGACCGAGCTGGTTGTACGATCGGCGTGATGGACGCCGAGCCCGTCATCTCCCCTGAAGTCCTCACACGCTACGCCGGAGATGCGGCGCGCGACGTTCCGGGCGTCGCCGCCCTGGCGGAGAGCCACCTCCACCGCGGCAGGGCAGTCGAGGTCACGGAGACGGGCGGCGCCCTCGACGTCACGGTCCACGTCGCCCTCGAGTGGGGGCGGAGCGGCTCGGAGGTGGGGAGGGCCGTCCAGCGCCGTGTGCGCGAGTACGTCGAGGGAATGACGAGCAAGAGGGTCGGAACGGTCGAGGTCGTCGTCGCCCGAGTTGCCGCCCCTCCCACGTAGTGACCACGTCGCGGCTCGCCGGCCTCACAGGCGCGACGCTCCAGACCGCCCCCGCGGTGTGCAGGACGTGCGTCTGGTGGCAGAGCCGCGGGAACCGCGAGCCGGACAAGGACAGGTGGATCGAGCGCGTCGAGGAGGACTGGGGCGCGTGGGGGACGGTCTACCGCGACGACGACGGGCGCGTGCTCGGCTCGATGCAGTACGGGCCGTCCCAGTTCTTCCCTCGTGCCGCCGACCTGCCCGCCGGCCCCCCTTCTGCCGACGCCGTTCTCGTGACCTGCGCCTACCTTCTCACGGACTCGCAGCCGTGGGTCGAGCAGTCGCTCTTCCTCGCGGCCATCGGTGAGGCGCGCGACCAGGGCGCCCGGGCGCTCGAGGCGTTCGCGTACCGCTACCGGGAGGGGGCGACTTCTGCCGAGCGCTTCCTCGTCCACCGAACCGTCTTCCCGCACGACTTCCTCGCGGACTTCGGGTTCCGGACGCTGCGGACCTCCGGCCGCATCGAGCTCGCGCGCCTCGACCTCGGCGGGGTCCAGCCGGTCGAGGAGGGGCCCAGGGAGAAGGTGCTCAACGTCGTCAGGGAGGCCTTCAAGCCCGCGCCTGCTCCGGCGCCGAGGGGCGACTGACAGACCGTACGGGCACACGGAGCCGAGATCGGGCGTGCCGGGCATCGCTCCAGCCGCTACCATCCGCGGGGTTGCGCTCCGGGGCGATACGAAGCATTCTGTGAGCGCGGCTCGCTCGTGCGCGAGTCCGTCCAAGACAGGGGAAAGGGAAAGGGGTTGACGGTGGGGAGATTGCGGCATCGGGGGCGACGGATCGCCCTAATCGGAATGCTGGGCTTGCTCTCGGCGGCAGTCTTCGGCCCTGCGGCCGGCCATGCGAGCGTGGAGTCCTGTAGCTACGACTCCGGGACGAAGACGGTCACCGCAAGCGTGGCGTCCGGCTCGTCGGCGACGCTCGTGGTCGTCGGTGGTGCGCTCCACTTCGGCGCCACACCGAGCGCCTGCGACGGCGCCACGACGACGAACACCGACTCGATCGTCATCACCGGTGAGCCGGGCTCGGTCGAGACCCTGACGCTCGACCATCGCGGTGGGCCATTCGGGCCCGGGGCGACTCCCGAGTCGAACACTCCCGAGATCGAGATGTCGATCGGCCTGGGCGACACGACGGATCGTGTCGTCATCCTCGGCACGGATGGCAACGACTACATGGCCGCCGGCCAGAACGGTCTGGCCCTGAACACCGACGGCGACGTCGACGTCGTGCTGACGCCGGCGATCTTCCTGCTCGAGGTCCAGCTCTACGACGGTGCGGACCACTTCAACGGACGGGGCGAAGGTGGCGCCGGCCTGCACTTCCTCGGGGACATCACGATCTACGGCGGCCCCGGCGACGACCCGTACCTCCGAGGCAGCGACCAGCAGGACGTGATCTACGGCGGCCCCGGTAACGACACGCTGCGCGGCGAGATCGGCACCGACCTGCTCGACGGGGGCGAGGGCAACGACTCGCTCGCCGCCGGGGCAGGCAACGACACGCTGATCGGGGGACCGGGGCGCGACACCTTCATCGGCTCGAGCGAGGACGACCTCATGTACGCCGAGGACGACGAGGCCGACACGTCGATCAGCGGTGGACCGGGCGTCGACACGCTCTGGTACGACGAGCAAGTCGATCCCGCGCCGATCGCCACGGAGGTTCTCAACGGAGACGGCGGGCCGCCGCCGCCTCCGCCCGGCCCGTGCACGTACAACGCGACGACCAAGTCGGTGTCCGCGTCCGTCGGTGCCGGCGCAGAGGTGACACTCGTGGTCGTCGGCGGGGCGATCTACTTCGGCGAGAGCCCGAGCGCCTGTGGCGCCGCCACGACGACGAACACCGACTCGATCGCGATCGCCGGCCCCGCGGGGTCGACGGAGTCGCTCGTGCTCGACCTCTCGGGCGGCCCGTTCGCGCCCGGCGCAGCGTCGGAGGGCGCGGGCCTCGGCGAGATCGAGATCAGCGTCAACCTGGGCGACGCCACCGATGGGCTCACCGTGGTCGGGTCAGCAGGCGCCGACACGATCAGGATGGGTCAGAACGGCCTCGCCCTGAACGGCGACACCGACGTGGACGTCACGTTCGCTCCCCTGCCCGCGGAGGTCGAGATCCTCGGTCTCGGCGGTGTCAACACGCTGACCGGAACCGGGGGCTCGGGAGCCGGATCGACGTTCACGGGCAAGGTGATCCTGCGCGCGGGCGACTCCGGCGACCTGCTGAGCGGAGGCTCGGGACACGACGAGCTGTACGGCGGCGCCGGTGCCGACACGCTCGAGGGGAACAACGGCGACGACGTCCTCAGCGGGGGCGGCGGCAACGACAACCTCAAGGGCGGGAACGGCAACGACACGATGACCGGAGGTGCGGGGGCCGACCAGTTCAGCGGGAGCTCCGGCAACGACACCATGTACGCGAACGACGACGAGGCCGACTCGAGCATCAACGGCGGCCCGAACGTCGACACCGCGTACTACGACCAGGGTGTCGATCCCGCGCCCCTCGCGACCGAGAACAGGATTCCGGCCTGATCCGAGACGTGGGGGGGGGCGCGCGGCGCCGCGAAAGGGCCGTGCGACCATGCCTGAGACCGGCCCCTCGGACGCCGCCCGGCTGCTCGCCCGGCTGGGCCGTGCCGGGGCGTGGCTGGAGGTCGATGGCGACCAGCTCCGGTACAGGGGCCCCGCGGCACCTACTGAAGAGGTAAGGGCCGAGCTCCGACGCC
>CAZMUG010000053.1:10192-15386 GCA_964569165.1 uncultured Gaiellales bacterium | reverse complement strand
GCTCCTCGAGCTCCGCCGCGAGGCCGCGGCGCGAGCGATCGCCGTCTGACGCGGACCTGGCTCGAAGCCGTTACCCGGCCGTGAGGGATCCGGGGCTACGGTCGGGAGATGGACGAGTCGCGGGCGGTTCTCGAGCGGCTGCGGCGGATCGAGGCGCTCGACCGCGCCGGGGCGGGCGCGCGGGAGCTCGTGCCCGAGCTCCGCGCGCTGCTGGACGAGGCGAGCTCCTGGTCGCGGGTGGAAGGAGGTGAGGCGGGCGCGCAGGCGGTCGAGCGGCTCCGAGCCGCACTGCCGCGTGACATGATCGACGTGTGATCTCCCACTCGGACGACGTGCGGACCCGGCGTTGTGACCGTGGTCGCGGCGCGTGGGAAGGCGAGGAGTGAGCGGGGCGGGAGGAGTTTCGGCACCGGCCGGGAAGGTGATGCGGCCATGGCCCTCTCGCGCCTCCTCCCACGGTCCCAGTCGCGTCCCGAGCGGGCCTCCGAGCCCGTCGCACCGCCGCCCGCCGCCGTCGAGGAAGCCCCTCGCCTGCACGCGGTCCCGTCGTTCACGCCGCAGCCCGCGCCCGCCGCGGACGGAGCCCTGATGGCCGACGTCATCGCGCTCGCGAACCAGAAGGGCGGCGTCGCGAAGACGACGACGACGCTCAACCTCGGCGTCGCGCTCAGAGAGGCGGGGCACCGCGTCCTCGTCATCGACCTCGACCCGCAGGGCAACCTGACCATGAGCCAGGGGATGAACCCGGACGCCATCGAGCGCTCGATGTTCGACGTGCTCGTGCACCGGATCCCCATCTCGGACGTCATCCACTCCGTCGAGGTGGACATCGCGGTCGCCTCCATCGACCTCGCCGGCGCGGAGCTCGCGCTGTCCGCGCTGATCGGGCGCGAGCGCGCGCTCGAGAAGGCGCTCGTCGAGGTCCGCGACCGCTACGACTACGTCCTCATCGACACGCCGCCCTCCCTCGGCCTGCTGACGATCAACGCCTTCGTCGCGGCCAACGGCGTCATCGTGCCCGTGCAGTGCGAGTACCTCTCGCTCCGTGGGCTCGTCCAGCTCGAGAACACGCTGGCGATGGTGCGCGAGAACCTCAATCCGACCGTGCGCGTCCAGGGGATCGTCCCGACGATGTACGACGGGCGGACGCTGCACGCGCGCGAGGCGATCGAGATCCTGGAGGAGCACTTCGGCGACCTCGTGTACGACACCCGGATCCGCAAGACCGTCCGCTACGCGGAGGCGCCGGTCAAGGGGAGCTCGGTGCTCAAGTACGACCCGTCCGGGCCTGCCGCGCAGGCGTACCGCGACCTCGCGAAGGAGGTGCTCGATGGCGCGCAAGCGCGCGACGATGCGTGAGGGCCCGCTCGCCGAGCTCTTCCGCAAGACGGAGGCCGCGCAGCGCGCCCAGGAGGCCGGCGAGGCTGGCGACACGCCCGAGACGCCCTCGACCCCTGAAGCGGCGGAGGGCGACCCGCGGACGCGGGTCGCGTTCGAGGAGACGGTCGAGCACGTGCCGGACTTCGCCGCGGAAGCGGCCGCAGAGGCTCCTCCCGTGCCCGAGCCGGAGCCGGAGACGGCCGCCGAGGCGGCGGCCTCCCGCTCGGCCGCCCGCTACTTCCAGACGATGCTCGAGCCCGCCCCGCGCCTGCACCGCGTGCCGCCGCCGAAGGGCGCCGCGTACATCGCGGTCATCCGCGTCGTCGGGGTCGGCGGCGCCGGCCTGAACGCGCTCCATCGGATGATGGACGCGGGGATCTCGCAGGTGGACTTCGTGGCCGTGAACACGGACCTGCAGGCGCTCGCCGTCTCGGACGCCCCCACGAAGATCGCCATCGGCGAGGGCGTCACCCACGGTCTCGGCTCCGGCGCCGACCCGGCCGTGGGCCGCGCCTCGGCCGAGGAGGAGCTCGACCAGCTGAAGGCCGCCCTCCGCGGCTCGGACATGGTGTTCGTGACGGCAGGCGAGGGCGGGGGAACGGGAACCGGCGCCGCGCCGGTCGTCGCCCGCGCCGCCCGCGAGCTCGGCGCCCTGACCGTCGGGATCGTGACCACGCCGTTCCGGTTCGAGGGCACGCGCCGCCGCGCTGCGGCCGAGCGCGGGGTGGAGGAGCTCCGGACCGCCTGCGACACGGTCATCGTCATCCCCAACGACCGGCTGCTCGAGGTCCTCGACCGCTCGACCTCGATGGTCGACGCCTTCAGGATCGCCGACGACGTGCTGCGCCAGGGCGTCCAGGGGATCTGCGACCTGATCACGACCCCCGGGCTGATCAACCTCGACTTCGCGGACGTCCGCACCGTGATGCAGGACGCGGGCTCGGCGCTGATGGGAATCGGCTACGCGACCGGGACGAACCGCGCGCGCGAGGCCGCCGAGCGTGCGCTCGGCTCGCCGCTCATCGACGCGGAGATCGTCAGCGCGCGCGGGATCCTGCTCTCCATCGCCGGCGGCGACGACCTCTCGCTGGTCGAGGTGAACGAGGCAGCCGAGGTCGTCCGGCAGACGGCGACCGACGAGACGAACATCATCTTCGGCGCGACCGTGGACCCGCGGCTCACCGGGCAGGTGTGGGTGACCGTGGTCGCGACCGGCCTCGGGGGAACGAGGCGCCGGTCCTCGCGTGTCGAGTTCGACTCGTCGTCCACGGCGGGCCGGTCGGGAGATCCCGATCTGCCCTCGTTCCTGACCGGCTAGGGATCCGCGCTCGCGCGGGCGTTCCCTTACCCTCCGCCCATGCGCGGGGCGATCGCAGCCGGACACCCGCTGACGGCGGAGGCGGGCGCCCGCGTGCTGCGCGAGGGCGGAAACGCGGTCGACGCCATGCTCGCCGCCGCGTTCACTGCCTTCGTCACCGAGGGCCCCCTCACCGGCCCGGCGGGCGGCGGGTTCGCGCTCGTGCACGAGCCCGGCGGCAAGACGACGGTCCTCGACTGCTTCTTCGCCGTCCCCGCGGCCCGGCTCGGCGAGATGGAGGAGCTCCTCATCGACTTCGGGGACTCGGGGACGCAGGTCTTCCACGTCGGCCCGGGCTCCGTGGCCGTGCCCGGGCTCCTGGCCGGGCTCGAGGAGGCGCACCGGCGGTTCGCGACCCGCGAGTGGGCGGAGCTCGTGTCCCCGGCGATCCCGCTGGCGAGGCAGGGCTTCGAGCGGGACGAGGCGCGCTCCACTCTCCACCGGATCCTCGCGCCGATCCTGGTCGGCGAGGAGGGAGGGCGCCGCATCTACGGGCAGCCCGGCCGCGTGGTCACCGAGGACTTCTGCGCGACGCTCGAGCGCGTGCGCGACGTGGGGGCAGGCGTCGTCTCCGAGCTGCTCCCCGAGTACACGGAGGACGTCCGTGCCTACCGCGTCGCGTCACCGCCGCCGCTCGAGACGGTCGCGCTCGGCCTCGAGGTCGAGTCGACGCCCGCGCCGTCGCTCGGCGGAGCCGTGGTCGAGAGGATCCTCGACCTGCTCGACCGCGCAGGAGACCCGACCGTGAGCGACCTCGCGCGCGCCGTCGCCTCGGCCTACGGACCGTACGGGTCCGGCCCGCTTCCCGGCACGACGCACGTCTCGGTCGTGGACGGCACGGGGATGGCCGCCGCCCTCTCCTCGACGCTCGGCTCCGGGTCCGGGATGTTCCGCGGCGGCACGCAGCTGAACAACATGCTGGGCGAGCTCGACGTGGTCGGCCGCGGCGAGAAGGTCCCCGGGGAGAGGCTCGCGAGCATGATGACGCCGACGCTCGTGCACGAGCACGGGCGCCCGCGGCTCGTGATCGGGAGCGCGGGGTCGGTCCGACTCGCCGGAGCGATCGCCCAGGTCACGTGGCGGATCCTCCGCGGCGAGCACGTCGAGCACGCGATTCGCGCTCCCCGCCTGCACGTCACGGGCACGACGGTGCACCTCGAGGGAGGGTGGGCCGACGCCGACGCGGCCACGCTGCCGTCGTCGTGGGACGTCGTCCGCTGGGAGGGGATCAACCTCTTCTTCGGCGGCGTCCAGGCGGTGCTCGTGGCCCCTGACGGGACGCTGGAGGCCGCGGGCGACCCCCGGCGCGGCGGCGCGGGCCTCGTGGTCGGATGATCCGCGTCCGTCGAGCCGTTCCCGGCGACGCGCACACCCTCGTCGCGCTCGCCGAGGATGTCGGCGCCGAGGACGGCCGCTGGATACTCGGCAGCGGCCCGTGGCGCTCGGTGTCCGACGAGCGGCGCTACCTCCGCACCGTCCAGCGCCACGCGGACGCGGCGGTGTACGTCGCCGAGCACGACGGGATCGTCGTCGCGCGTCTCTCGCTCGCGCGCGACCCCCATCCGGCGAGCCGGCACGTCGCGGATCTCGGGCTCATGGTCGCCGAGGGGCACCGGCGCCTCGGGATCGGCCGGGCGCTCCTCGAGCAGGCGGTTGCCTGGGCCGGGTCCGCGGGAGTCCGCAAGCTCGAGCTGCACGTCTTCCCCTGGAACGAGCCCGCGCTCGCCCTGTACGAGGGGTTCGGCTTCCGGCGCGAGGGGCTTCGCCGGCGCCACTACGTTCGCGGCGGCGAGGACGTCGACGCGATCCTGATGGCGTACTTCGTGGACGAGCGCTAGTCCCGCGCACGGGCGGCGGACAGCCGCCGCGACTCGACCAGCACCGCGAGCACGGCGTACGCTCGACGGCTTCGCGCGCGTGTCCCGCGTCGCCCGAGCACCTGCAGGATCCGGTTCGCGAGCCGCATCGCGTCGAAGCTCTACGGGTTCGCCCCGAACGGGACGACCTCCGCCTCCCGCGCGGTGTTCTCCGCCCCCTCGTCGAGCCGGCCGGCGAGACGGTCGAGGCGCTCGAGCAGGAGCTCGCGCTCCTCCTGCGCAGCCGCGTCGGCGTTCCGGATGCGTTGATCGAGCGCCTGAATGGCTGCGAGCACGTGGGTCTCCGTGGCCGGTTGCGCCGGCGCGGCCGCCTCGTCGCGGGACGCACCCGCGAGGCTCTCCACCCTGCTCTCCAGGGAGCGGAGCGCGGCGGGCCACAGGGAGGTCGCCTGGCTCAGCTCGGCGGAGACCGTCGCGGCGCCCGCCTCCACCGTGTCGAGCCGCTCGGCGAGGCCGGCGAGCGCCCGCTCGAGCTCGAGCCAGCGCGCCGCCGTCGTCTCGGCGACGGATGCCGCGAGCGTGGCCCGCTCCCGCTCGGCCGCATCGACGCGCTCGACGAGCTCGGACATGCGCTCGCCGA
>CAZMUG010000053.1:0-10092 GCA_964569165.1 uncultured Gaiellales bacterium | reverse complement strand
GGCGGAGACCGATGCCGCCGCCACGTCCTCGACGCGGCGCTGGAGCTCCTCGTCCTCGGGGGTGACGCGCCCTCGCTCCCGCTCGGCCGCATCGACGCGCTCGACGAGCTCGGACATGCGCTCGCCGAGGGTCTCGACGCGGCCGGCGAGCACGCCGATCTCGCCGTCGTGCGACTCGAGGCGGGCCGAGGCGGAGACCGATGCCGCCGCCACGTCCTCGACGCGGCGCTGGAGCTCCTCGTCCACCGCCGGCGTCGATGCGCTCTGGTCCAGCATCCGGCGCATGGCGGCGACCTCGCCGTCGCGCCCGGCGATGCTCGCCGCCGCCGTCGCCACGGTCGCCCCGAGCGTGTCCACGCGCTCGGCGAGCACGGCGACCTTCGATGCGAGGTCGTCGAGCCGCTTCTTCGGGTCCGCGGAGCGTGAGCTCGTGACGTCGAGGGCGCTCACTTTCTTCTCGAGGTCGCGCACGTCGCTCGCGCGCGCTCGCGAGCGCAGCTCGGCCGCGAGCTCCTCCACGCGGGCGAGACCGGATCCCAGCTCCCGGCGGAGGCCCGCGATCTCGCCGTCCGTGCGGGCGATCGACGCGGCGGCGGACGACACCGTGGAGGCGAGCACGTCGATGCGCTCGGCGAGCGCTTCGCCCGAGCCCGGAAGGAGCTCGGCCCCGCGCCTCCCGTGCTTACTCGAGAACATCGTGCGGCGCTCCGGTTGGCATCCCCGCCAGCGATATCGGAGCGACGAGCGCCCGCCTCGCTCACCCGTCGGAGTGAGTTCGAGCCGTCAGCGACCGGCCGACCAGCCGAGCACGACGAGCCGCTGCTCGAGAGTCTGCGGGCAGCCCGGGCCGCGGGCCTCGGCGATCCGCGCGAGCGCGTCGTTCGGAGGGACCCCGTGTCGGACGAGCCACGAACCGACGACGACCCCGGTGCGGCCACAGCCCGCCCAGCAGTGCACGTACACGAGCCCGCCGAAGCCGAGCTCCGAGTCGATCTCGTCCAGCGTCTCGACGAGCTGCTCGGCGCCCGGGGTCGAGAAGTCCCGGATGGACCTGCGCAGGTAGCGCGCGGGCGGCGAGACGAGGTGGGCATACGGCTCGAGCTCGCCGTCCTGCGTCAGGTCGAGGAAGAGCGTCACGCCGGCCCGGGCGAGCGCGTGCACCTCCGCGGGCGCGTTCTCCGGCCCCCAGGCGCACGGGTGGCGGCCGGCGATGATCCTCCCCGGCTCGATGACGGTCGGCGGGCGCACGGGCGGACAGTCTGCCCGTGGAGCCGCTACCCCGTCCGGGTAGACGACCTCAACGGCACGCCCGGCGCTGCCGATAGCCGTCTCATGGCCCGCCTGGAGACGCCAGCGAGCACCCTCAGGGACCACGCGCTCGTGCTCGTCGCAGAGCACGGCATCGATCCCGGGACGTGGTACGTCCGCGTGCTCGAGGAAGGGCGCGCAGCCGGCGAGGACGCCGATCTGGGGGCGCTCGTCCGCGCCTACTGGGAGCTCCAGCGGGTTACGGGACGCGCCGACCTCCGCGACGAGTGGCGCCGCCTCGCGGACGCGCTGTGGTCCGGCGAGAGGCCCTGAGGGATGCACGCCCGCTGAGCCGCTGAAGCGGCGTAGCCCTCTGCAAGGGACGCAGACCCTGCGTCGCCGAGGCGGCTCGGCGGCGCCTCCGGTCCCGTCGGGTCGCGGCAGTACGATGGCCATCCCGTGAGTCGTGCAGCGCCACCGTTCGTCCACCTCCACGTCCACTCCGAGTACTCGATCCTGGACGGGGCGTGCCGGATCCCGGCGCTCGTGGAGAAGGCGGCGAGGCTCGAGATGCCCGCCGTCTCGCTCACCGACCACGGCTCGCTCGCCGGCATCGTCGAGCTGTACCGGGAGTCGCGCAGGGCCGGCGTGAAGCCGCTGGTCGGCTGCGAGGTGTACGTCGCCGACGACCGCCACGTCCAGAAGAAGGGGTACGCGCACCTCACCCTCCTCGCCGAGTCGAACGAGGGCTACGCCAACCTGATCAAGCTCTCGTCGCTCGGCTACCTCGAGGGCTACTACTACAAGCCACGCGTGGACTGGGAGCTCCTCGAGCGCCATGCGCGGGGCGTGGTCGCGCTCTCGGGCTGCCTCTCCGGGCGCGTCGCGCGGGCGCTCTCAGAGGGCCGTGGGAAGGACGCGCGCGAGGACCTCGACCGGCTCGTGCAGATCTTCGGGCGCGACTCGACCTACGTCGAGGTCCAGAACGCCGGGCTCGCCGAGCAGCAGCAGATCAACCCCGGCCTCGTCGCGCTCGCGGAGGAGACGGGCCTGCCGCTCGTCGCGACCGGTGACGTCCACTACCTCGACGCCGAGGATGCGTACGCGCACGAGGCGCTCCTCTGCATCCAGTCCGGCGACACGCTGAAGAACCCGGCGCACTGGCGCTTCGACACGAACGAGTTCTTCTTCAAGACCCAGGAGGAGATGGCCGGCGACTTCCCGGGCCTCGAGGACGCGATGGCGCGCACGGTCGAGGTCGCCGAGCGCTGCACCGTCGAGCTCGAGCTCGGGCGGATCCTGCTCCCGAAGTTCCCGGTCCCCGAGGGGCGCGACGCGTTCGACTACCTCGTCGAGCTGTGCGAGAAGGGGCTCGTGCGCCGGTACGGGAAGGCGACGCCGGAGCTCACCGAGCGGCTCCGCTTCGAGCTCAAGACGGTCAAGGAGATGGGCTTCGCCGACTACTTCCTGATCGTCTGGGACTTCATCCACTTCGCGAAGGGAAACGGGGTCAGCGTCGGCCCCGGCCGGGGCTCGGCGGCCGGCTCGCTCGCCGCCTACTGCCTCGAGATCACGGATGTGGACCCGATGCGCTACGGCCTCCTCTTCGAGCGCTTCCTCAACCCGGCGCGCAAGGACCTGCCGGACATGGACATCGACTTCTCGGTCGCGGGCCGCGACCGCGTCATCAACTACGTCGCGGAGAAGTACGGCCGCGACCGCGTCGCGCAGATCATCACCTTCTCGACGATGGCCGCCCGGGCCGCGATCCGCGACGCCGGGCGCGTGCTCGACATCCCCTACGGCGTGGTCGACCGGATCGCGAAGCTCGTGCCCGAGGGCCCGGGCCAGACGCTCGAGGCCGCGCTGAAGTCGGGCGCGGAGCTGCGTCAGGCCGTGGACTCGGATGCGGTGGCGAAGGAGATCGTCGACCTCGCGCGGCCGCTCGAGGGGCTCACCCGCGCCGACTCGATCCACGCGGCGGGGGTGGTCATCGGAGCGCAGCCGCTGATCGACGTCGTCCCGCTCCAGCAGAAGGGCGCGGACCAGGAGATCGTCACGCAGCTAAACATGGGCGACGTCGTCGAGCTGGGGCTCCTCAAGATGGACTTCCTCGGCCTCCGGAACCTCGACGTCATCGACAAGGCGGTCGAGCTGGTCGGCGGCATCGACATCGGCGCGCTCCCGCTCGACGACCGGAAGACGTACGAGATGCTCGCGCGCGGCGAGTCCACCGGCGTCTTCCAGTTCGAGTCGTCCGGGATGCGCGACGCGCTCCGGCAGGTGAAGCCGACGGAGTTCGAGGACCTCATCGCGCTCGTCGCGCTCTACCGGCCGGGCCCGATGGCCTACATCCCGACCTATGCGGCGCGGAAGGCGGGGCGCGAGCCGGTGACGTTCCCCGACCAGCGGCTGCAGGAGATCACGGGCGGGACGTACGCGATCTGCATCTACCAGGAGCAGTACATGCAGATCGCGAAGCAGCTCGCGGGGTTCTCGCCCGCCGAGGCGGAGACGCTGCGCAAGGCGATCGGCAAGAAGATCCACTCGCTGATGGCGTCCCTCAAGGACAAGTTCCTGGAGGGGTGCGCCGCGAACGACGTTGCGCCGGCCGTCGCCCAGCAGCTCTGGAAGGACATGGAGTCGTCGCAGGACTACTCCTTCAACAAGGCCCATGCGGCCTGCTACGCGCTCATCGCCTACCGCACCGCTTGGCTCAAGGCGAACCATCCCCGCGAGTACATGGCCGCCCTCATCTCCTCCGTCATGAACACGAAGGACCGCGTGCCGTTCTACGTCAACGCGTGCCGCGAGCTGGGGATCGACGTGCTGCCGCCCGACGTGAACTCGTCGCAGCAGGACTTCGCGGTGGTCGGGGGCGTCATCCACTTCGGTCTGAACGCGGTGAAGAACGTGGGGGAGGCGGCCGCGGACGCGGTCGTGCGCGCCCGCGCGGAGGGCGGCCCCTTCGACTCGATCTGGGAGTTCACCGAGCGCGTCGATCCGCAGCTCGTGAACAAGCGGGCGCTCGAGTCGCTCGTCAAGTGCGGTGCCCTCGACTCGACCGGCGCGACCCGCCTCGGGATGCTCGCCGTCCTCGACCAGGTGCTCGCGTACGGCTCGAAGCAGGCCGCCGACCGGCTCGCGGGGCAGGTCTCGATCTTCGACGAGGGGCCCGGCGAGGATGCCCCGGCGACCGAGAAGCACCACCCCCCGCTGCCGTCGGCGGAGTTCGACGAGAAGGAGCTCCTTCGACTCGAGAAGGAGACGCTCGGCATCTACGTCTCCGACCACCCGCTCGAGAAGGTCCGGGCCGAGCTCAAGCGGAAGACCGACTGCGGGCTCACCGAGCTCGAGCGGCGGCGCGACGGGGACGTCGTGACCGTCGGCGGGATCGTCTCCGGGCTGAAGCAGGTCACGACGAAGCGGGGCGACCCGATGGTCTTCGTCACGCTCGACGACCCCACCGGCGCTGCCGAGGTCGTCGTCTTCAACTCGACGTACGCGGCCGCCCGCGAGCTGCTCGAGCCAGACCGCATCCTCGTCGTCAAGGGGAGGGTGGACCACAAGCAGGCCGGCGAGACGAAGCTCGTCGCGCTCGAGGTGAGCGCGTTCGAGGCCGTGCAGCCGCGGCGCGAGGTGCGCCTGCGGATCGATGCTCGCGAGGCCCCGGCCGGGCTCATCCGCGAGCTCGCGCTGCTCGTCCGGGACTTTCCCGGCGAGGCGCCCGTGTTCGTCGCGCTCGAGACCTCGGTCGGCGAGCGCACCCTCGCTCTCGGCCCCGACTACCGCGTGCAGCCGGGCTCGGACTTCTTCGCCGAGGTGAAGGCCCTGCTCGGCGAGGCCGCCGTCGTCTGACCGACGCGTGCGGGCGCGAGCCTAGCTCTGGGCGTCCCGGGCGAGGCGGTCGCCGACGCTCGCGAGCACCTTGATCGCGAGCGAGGGCATCGTCTCGACCGCATCCTGGAAGCGCCGGTCGTCGATGACGAGCACGCGCACGGTCGACGTCGCCGTCGCCGTCGCCGTGCGCGGCGCCCCGGTCAGGAGCGCGATCTCGCCGAACCAGTCGCCGGCACCGAGCTCGGCGAGCGTCCGGCCTCCGCGGGCGACCTGCACGGCGCCGTCGACGAGGACGAAGAACTCCCGTCCCGTGCTCCCCTCCTTCGTCAGCACGGTGCCCTCTCCCAGCTGCACCTCGTCGGCGACGAGCGCGAGCTCGCGCAGCTCGCTCTTCGAGCAGCCTGCGAAGAGGGGCACCTTCCGCAGGAGCTCGACCTTGGCGTTCTTCCCGAGCACGGCCCGGGGATCCTAGTACGCACGTACCCGGCGCCCGTTCACGGAATGTTTACGGCCCCTCAACCGAATTGCCCCAGAAAGGGGAGATCCGGGACGTCTCATCGGACGAAGAGGCGTGTACATCGTCCCCGGAGCGAAGGCGGCGGCAATGTCTGCGGCAGAGGTCGAGACCTTCAACGTGACCGAGATCGATCGCATCGAGCAGTGGCGTCACGAGGCGCTCGAGCGCGCGGGGTACGACCCGGAGGCCGCCATCGTCCTGGCTGCGAGCCACGACATCGACCTCCACGCCGCGGTGAGCCTGCTCGAGCGTGGGTGCTCGGTCGAGCTGGCCCTGCAGATCCTCCTGTAGCTACGTCTCCAGCACGGAGCCGGCGGCGTCGGCAGAATGCGCGCCGATGCTCCCGCTGCTCTCCATCCCCTCGCCGGGCCAGAGCACGATCGAGATCGGCCCGCTCTCCATCCACTTCTACGGGCTGACGCTCCTCGTCGCGATCGCCGCTGCCGTCGGTATCACCGGGTACCGGTGGACGCGGCGCGGAGGTGACTGGGACCTCATCTTCCGCGTTGCCGTCTGGGGCGTTGCGTTCGGCATCGTCGGCGCACGGCTCTACCACGTGCTCACGAGCTGGGACGAGCTGCCCGACGCGTGGTGGGGGCCGTTCGCGATCTGGAAGGGCGGGCTCGGTGTCTGGGGCGGGATCGGCCTCGGCTGCGTCGTCGGCGCGATCGTCGCGCACCGCTCGGGCGCGAGCATCGCGAAGCTCGCGGACTGCGTGGCGCCCGCGCTGCTCGTCGCCCAGGGCATCGGCCGGTTCGGCAACTGGTGGAACCAGGAGCTCTTCGGGAAGCCGACCGACCTCCCGTGGGGTCTCGAGATCGCTCCGGAGAACCGCCCGCTCGAGTACATCGAGTCCGAGACCTTCCACCCGACCTTCCTCTACGAGGCCCTGTGGTGCTTCGGCGCGGCCGGGCTGCTGCTCCTCCTCGAGCGCGTGTTCCGGATCCGCCCGGGCGGCCTCTTCGCCGTGTACGTGATGGCGTACTCGGCCGGGCGCCTCTGGATCGAGGCGCTCCGGATCGACCCGTCCCACGAGTGGGCGGGCGTCCGGCTCAACGTCTGGGTCGCCGGTCTCGCCATCGTGGTGGCGGCCGGGTTCCTCGCCTGGTGGCAGCGGACCTGGAAGCGCGGCGGCGCTCCCCCGCCGAAGCCCCAGACGATGGCGATCCCCAAGGGCCAGTAACCCGGGAGGGCCGCGTCCGGCGGCCCGGCTAGCCTCGGCTCGTGCAGGCCACCTCCGTGCGCGAGCTCCCGCTCGACCTCGACGCCTTCGAGGGCCCGTTCGACCTCCTGCTGACGCTGCTCCTGAAGGAGGAGCTGTCGCCGAGCGAGATCGACATCGCCACCATCGTCGTCTCCTTCGTCGAGCTCATGGCCGAGCGGGACGAGCTCGATCTCGAGGCGTGCGGCGAGTTCCTCGTCCTCGTCTCCGCGCTGCTCGAGCTGAAGGCGCGCGCGCTCTTCCCGGAGGAGGCCGCCGAGCTCGCCGAGCTCGAGCCCGAGGAGGCCGCCGAGGAGCTCGCCCGGCGGCTCGCGGAGTACCGGCGCATGAAGGAGGCGGCATCCTGGCTCCTCGAGCGGCTCGCGAGCGAGCGCGAGCGCTTCTTCCGCCTCGGGCCCGCTCCGCTGGCCCCGCGACCGGAGCGACGGCTCGCGCCGCAGGACCCCGCAGCGCTCGCCGCTGCGCTCCGGGCCCTCGCGACGCCTCCGCCGACGGTCTCGCTCGGGCACATGGCCCTGCGCTTCCCGCCCGTCTCCCAGTTCGTCGAGCGGTTTCGGGCGCTCCTCGAACGGCGGCGCCGGTTCGACTTCGACGCGGAGGTCGGCGGCCTCCCGCGCGTCGAGCAGGCCGTCGCCCTGCTCGCGCTGCTCGAGCTCCGGAAGTCGGGCGACATCACCCTCGACCAGGCCGCACCGTTCGCGCCCATAAGGGTTTCGAGAGCCGACAGCGAAAGGAACGCCACATGGACAGCCCGCTCCGCCTGATCGCCGCCAACCCGGTGGACCACCTCGCCCGTACGGTCGAGGCCCTCCTCGTGGTCGCCTCCGCGCCCCTCTCGCTCGAGGAGCTCGCGGATGCGGCCGGAGACGACGCCGAGCGCGTCGAGACCGCGATCGGGCTGCTCCGCGAGCGCTACGCGGAGGGCCGGTCGGGGATCGTCCTCGAGCGTGTCGCCGGCGGGTTCGCGTTCAGGGCGAGCCGTGAGGCGGCCGAGGCGTGCGAGCGGCTCTTCGAGCGCCCCGTCGAGCGGGGCATCTCGCAGGCCGCGCTGGAGACGCTCGCCATCGTCGCCTACCTCGGGCCGTGCTCCAGGCCCGAGATCGCACGGATCCGCGGTGTCGCGGCCGACTCGGCGGTGGCAAGCCTCGTCGAGCGCGGGCTCATCACGGAGGCCGGCCGGGAGGACGCTCCGGGCGGCGCGATCCGCTACCGCACGACGCCGCTCTTCGAGCGCGTCTTCGGGCTGGAGAGCCTCGCGGCGCTCCCGCGCCTCGACAACCTGGGCGACGACCAGGCCCAGCTTCGCGACCGGCTCGTCGAGATCGCCGAGGCTCGCGCCTCCTGACGCTCCTCGCCGGGGCGAGACGCCCTACGGATCCCCGCCTATAGCTGCCAGAGCCCGTCGCGGAGCACCGGCACGGTGGTTCCGTCGCGCGTGATGCCGTCGACCGCGAGCTCCGGGCTCCCGATCATGAAGTCCACGTGGATGCCGCTCTGATTGACCTTTGCCTTGTCCTCGGGATCGGCGACCGGGTGGTCGTAGCCGTTTCCGAGCGCGATGTGGGTCGCGGCGTTCTCGTCGATCAGCGTGTCGAAGAAGACCGTCCGGAGGGGGCCGATCCGCCCCAGCCCGTCCACGAGCGCGATCTCGCCGAGCCGCTCCCCGCCGTCGTCCTTCGCGACGACCGCGCGCAGCGCGTCGGCGCCCTCGTCCGCGTCGATCCGCACCGCTCTTCCGCCCTCGAACTCGACTCTGATGCCCGAGATGATGGAGCCGCTCAGCTCGAGCGGCATCGTCGCGCTCACGTACCCGTCGACGCGGTGTGGATCGGGGGTCGTGAAGACCTCCTCGGTCGGGAGGTTGGGCGAGTGCCGATGCCCGTCCACGGTCTCGAGGTCACCGCCTGCCCAGTGCGCCGAGGGGAGGAGGCCGATGGTCAGGTCCGTTCCCGGGCCGTGGAGGCGGAGGGCGTCGAAGGCGCGGTCGGTGAGGCGCTTCCCGTTCGCCTTCAGCTCCGTCGAGCGCTGCGCCCACGCCCCGGCAGGGTCGTCCGCGTCCAGCCGGCAGATGTGGGCGACCGCCGCCCACAGCTTCTCGTACGCCTCCTCGGCAGGGAGGTCGGGGTAGACGAGGGACGCCCACGAGCGCGTCGGCGACGGGACGATGCACCAGCTCGTGGTCATCCGGTTCACGACGTCACCGGTCTCCGGCAGGTAGGGGAGGAGGTCCTTGCCGGCGCGCGCGGGATCGATCCCCTCGAGCGCCTTCGGGGCATGCGGCCCGGAGAGCGTGATGCGCGCCGCGTGCTCGTCCGACAGCCAGAGCAGCCGCTGCGAGAGCCAGGGCGGGACGTACGACAGCGACTCCTCGTCGGCGAGCGACACACGCTCGCGCTTCAGCCACTGGTCCCAGTAGAGGACATCGACGTACTTCGCCCCGCGCCGGTACGCGGCCCGGGCGATGCGCCTGGTCAGCTCCTCCTTGCCGATGGAGCTCGTCACGCCGACGAGCTGGCCCGGCCGGACGTTGGCCCCCCAGACGGCGAGCTCGGCGAGCCGGTCGGTCCACGTCTCCACGTCGGGCACGTCGGGCACGCCGGCAGGCTACAGAGGAGAATGGCCCGGTGAGGCTGAATGCGTTCCTCGCGCGCGCCGGAGTCGCCTCCCGGCGGCGCGCGGACGAGCTGATTCGGGAAGGGCGGGTGCGGGTGAACGGCGAGCGCGGAGAGCTGAACACGGTCGTGGGAGCGAGAGACGTGGTCGAGGTGGACGGGAGCAGGGTCGAGCGCCAGCCGCTCGCGTACGTGCTCCTGAACAAGCCGACCGGCGTCGTCACCACGGCGAGCGACCCGCAGGGGCGCCCGACCGTCGTCGAGCTGGTCGACCACGAGGTCCGCGTCGTTCCCGTCGGGCGGCTCGACGCCGACACGAGCGGGGCGCTCCTCCTCACGAACGACGGGCAGCTCGCGCACCGGCTGGCGCACCCGCGCTACGGCGTCCCCAAGGTGTACGACGCGGACGTCGAGGGCTCGCTGTCCCCCGCGTCTCTCGAGACGCTGCGGCGCGGGGTCGAGCTCAAGGACGGTAGGACCGCGCCCGCGGAGGTGCGCATCATCCGGCGCGGCTCACGGCTCAGCCGTCTCGAGATCACGCTCCACGAGGGCCGCAACCGCCAGGTGCGACGGATGTGCGAGGCGGTCGGGCACCCGGTCCGGAGCCTCCACCGGCGGCGCTATGCGGGCCTGCGCCTGGTCGGCCTCGGCCC
>CAZMUG010000052.1:11045-15662 GCA_964569165.1 uncultured Gaiellales bacterium | reverse complement strand
GGGAAGCTCAAGCGAAGCGGCTGATGGAGCACGCGGTCCACGTCTCCGGGCTGCTCAAGGTCTTCGACGTCCCGGAGCGCGAGGCGGGTCTCCGGGAGGCGGCGAAGGGGCTCGTCCGGCGCAAGACGCGCGAGGTGCGCGCGGTGGACGAGATCACGTTCACCATCGAGCCCGGCGAGGTGGTCGGGTTCCTGGGCCCGAACGGCGCCGGCAAGACCACGACGCTGAAGATGCTGTCCGGGCTCGTCTACCCGACGGGCGGCGAGGCGCGCGTCCTCGGGCACGTCCCCTCCAGGCGCCAGCGGGAGTTCCTGAGCCGCATCACGCTCGTCATGGGGAACCGCAACCAGCTGCAGTGGGATCTGCCCGCCCTCGACTCGTACGAGCTCAACCGCGCGATCTTCCGCGTCCCGCGCGAGCAGTTCGTGGCCACCCGCGACGAGCTGATCGAGCTGCTCGAGATCGGCGACCTCGTGCGCAAGCCGGTCCGGCAGCTCTCGCTCGGGGAGCGCATGAAGGCCGAGATCGTGGGCGCGCTCCTCCACGGCCCGCAGGTGCTCTTCCTCGACGAGCCGACCATCGGGCTCGACGTCACCATGCAGAAGCGGATCCGCGCGTTCGTCGCCGACTACAACACCCGCTTCGGCGCGACCGTCCTCCTGACGAGCCACTACATGGCCGACGTCGAGGCGCTCGGCGAGCGCGTCGTCGTCATCCACCACGGGCGCATCCTGTTCGACGGGCCGCTCGCCGGGCTCGCGGACCAGTTCGCCGCCTACAAGACGATCGGGGTCGCGCTCGAGAACGGGAACGCCGACCTCTCGCGCTACGGCGAGGTCATCCACCGCGACGGCGACTGGGTCACGCTGCGCGTGCCGAAGGCGGAGACGTCGAGCGTCACAGCGCGCCTCTTGACGGAGGAGGAGGTGCTCGACCTGAACGTCGAGGACCCGCCGATCGAGGACGTCATCGAGCTCGTCTTCGCACAGGAGAGGCCCGAGTGAGCGTCCAGTCCGTCGCCGCCCCGGACCGGCAGCCGGGCGCGCTTCGCTCGATGGTCGAGCTCTACCTCGCCACCATGCGGATGGCGGTGCAGGAGCAGTTCCAGTACCGCACCGCGAACTACTTCTACATGCTCGGGATGATCGCCGAGCCGATCATCTACCTCGTCGTCTGGACGACGATCGCCGAGCAGCAGGGCGGGTCCGTGAACGGGCTCTCGGCCGGGTACTTCGCCGCCTACTACATCGTCTGGACGCTCGTCCGGAACATGAACATCGTCTTCGGGGCCCCGTACTGGGAGCACCGGATCAGGGAGGGCGACCTGAACCGGGACCTCCTGCGGCCGATCCTCCCGCTCCACTTCGACATCGCGTACTTCGCGGGCTGGAAGGTCGTCGTGATCGTCCTCTGGATCCCGCTCGCGGTGGCGCTCTCCTGGCTCTTCGACCCGGCGCTGTCGCCGAACGCGGCCCAGGTCGCGACCTTCGCCATCGCCATCTGGGGCGCCTACCTGATTCGCACCATGCTGCAGGAGAGCCTCGGGATGCTCTGCTTCTGGACGACGCGCGGTGCCGCGGTGTTCGACCTCTTCATGGCCGTGGAGCTCCTCCTCTCGGGTCGCCTCGTGCCGATGCCGCTCATGCCGGAGTGGGTGCAGGAGCTCGCGCGCTTCCTCCCGTTCCAGTGGGCGTTCTACTTCCCGATCGAGAGCCTCGTCGGCGACCTGTCGAACGCGGAGCTCCTCCGCGGGCTTGGCGCACAGCTCCTGTGGATCCTGATCGGGCTCGCGATCTTCCGGGTCGCCTGGAAGTACGCCATTCGTCGCTACTCGGCGGTGGGCGGCTAGGTGAACGCCGTCCGTGTGAGCTGGCTGTACGTGAAGCTCGGCGTGCTGAACGAGCTCCAGTACCGCGTGAACTTCTTCGTCTCGCTCCTGCAGATGGCGATCGCGCTCGTGACCGGGCTCGTCGTTCTGGCACTCGTCTACTCGCACACGGAGGAGCTGAACGGCTGGTCGCAGCCCGAGCTCCTGTGCGTGCTCGGGATCCAGATCCTCATGGGCGGGCTCATCCGTACCTCGATCCAGCCGAACATGACGCGGCTGATCGACGAGGTGCGGGACGGGAAGCTCGACTTCATCCTCACGAAGCCCGAGGACGCGCAGGTGCTGGTGAGCGTACGCGAGGTGCGCATCTGGCAGGTGGTGGACGTCGTCTCCGGCGCGATCGTCCTCGGCGTCGGGCTCTCGCGGATCACGACCGACGTGGGGATGCTGGACACGCTCGCGTTCGCCGTGGCGCTCCTGCTCGGCGCCGTGCTGATCTACTGCTTCTGGCTCATCCTCGCGACGGCGGCGTTCCGGGTCGTGAACATGTGGCACGCGGTCGAGCTCTTCGACGGCGTCTTCCAGACGGGCCGGTGGCCGATCGGGATCTACCCGCCCTGGCTTCGCTTCGGCGTCACCTTCCTCGTGCCCGTCGCGTTCGCCGTCACCGTGCCGGCGGAGGCGCTCACCTCCAGGCTCGACTGGCAGACGCTCCTGCTGGCCGCGGTCTTCGCCGGGGCGCTCTTCGCGGCGACGCGCTGGTACTGGCGCCACGGGCTGCGCAGCTACACGGGTGCCTCCGCCTGACCTCCGCGGCGCGAGACCGCGTTACAGCGCGTACAGCACGAGCACGGCGACCGTGGTGAGGACGATCGTCACGCCGAACGCGAGCTCGCTCGCGCGATCGCGAAGACCGGTCACCAGGTAGGCGACGAAGACCCAGAACGGCGCGAGCTGGCCGAGGAAGCCCAGTTCGACGTCGAGCACGTTCTTCGCGATGACGGCCTGGACGAGGAGACAGACGGCCGTGACGAGAGCAACCCGAACCTGGGGGTCGTCAAGGCGGCTTCGCCAGGTACGCCGGTCCGGCGACGGGTGTGTGGCAGTGCTCATGGAGCGACCTCCTTGGGGACCATCGTCGCAGCCTCGACCCGTCGCGGTATCGGGGATTTCACTGACGACGCGCTCTCGGGCCGCCGGACGGCCTGCTAGAGTGCCGCCGTCTGTTGTGAGGCAACGAGGCCTCGGACGGGGGAAAGCGCCCCGCCCGGGGCTTTTGTCGTTTTCAGAGGGAGGTTTTCATGGCGAGACCCAGGACGCCGGCGCGGAGCACGATGGTGAAGAGCAAGGACCGCGCGACCTCGAGCCCGGCGGCTCGGCGGGCGGTGCTCAAGCGGATCGAGACGGAGGGGATCGAGCACGTCCTCTTCTGGTTCACCGATCTCGAGGGGCACCTCAAGTCCTTCGCGATCACGCCCTCGGAGATGAAGGAGGCGCTCGACGACGGGATGGGCTTCGACGGCTCGTCGATCACGGGCTTCAACGCGATCGAGGAGTCGGACATGGTCGCCATCCCGGACCCGACGACCTTCCAGGTCCTGCCGAACCCCGTGGACGAGCACGGCCACGCGGTCGGCTCGCCGGTCGCGCGCATGATCTGCGACGTCGTCACGCCAGACGGCTCGCCGTACGAGGGCGACCCGCGCTACGTCCTCCGGAGAGCGCTCGACCGGATGCAGGGCATGGGCTTCGACGCGTTCAACGTCGGGCCCGAGCTCGAGTACTTCCTCTTCGAGGACGACAGGGGCACGGAGACGCTCGACGAGGGCGGCTACTTCGCCATGACCGCACAGGACGCGGCGACGGAGGTCCGCAACGACACGATCGCCGCGCTCGAGTCGGTCGGCATCCCGATCGAGTACCACCACCACGAGGTGGGCCCGTCGCAGCACGAGATCGACATGCGTTACGCGGACGCGCTCTCGATGGCCGACTACACGATGACGTACCGGCTCATCGTCAAGGAGGTCGCGGCCTGGCATGGCTACTACGCGACCTTCATGCCCAAGCCGCTCTTCGGCGAGAACGGCTCGGGCATGCACACGCACATGTCGCTCTTCAAGGGCGGCCGAAACCAGTTCTTCGACCGGCGCGACGAGCACCACCTGTCGAAGGCCGCGAAGTCGTTCATCGCCGGGCTGCTCGTGCACGCGCGCGAGATGTCCGCCGTGCTTGCGCAGTGGGTCAACTCGTACAAGCGGCTCGTGCCGGGCTACGAGGCGCCGGTGTACGTGGGCTGGTCGCAGCGCAACCGCTCGGCGCTCGTGCGCATCCCGCTGTACAAGCCGGGATCGGAGCAGGCGACGCGGGCCGAGATCCGCTGCCCGGACCCTGCGTGCAACCCCTACCTCGCCTTCGCGGCGCTGCTGCACGCGGGGCTCGAGGGGATCGAGCGAGGCTACGAGCTTCCGGATCCGATGGAGCGGAATCTCTACCGCCTGACCGCCACGGAGCGGGCCGAGCTCGGGATCGTCTCGCTGCCCGAGTCGCTCGGCGAGGCGATCGACGAGCTTGCGGCCTCCGACCTGATGCGCCGCGCGCTCGGCGACCACATCTTCCCGCGCTACGTCGAGCTGAAGCGGCGCGAGTGGGACGAGTACCGCGTCCAGATCACCGAGTGGGAGAAGGGCAAGTACCTGGCGGCGCTGTAGCCGCGCGGTCGAACGGGAGCGGGCGAGGTGCTGAAGCGCCTCGCCCAGACCGTGCGCGAGCTCGTGGAGGGCGAGTGC
>CAZMUG010000052.1:0-11035 GCA_964569165.1 uncultured Gaiellales bacterium | reverse complement strand
TGTGTTCTTGGGCAATCTCCCGGGGGGGGTGGCCCCCCCGGGGTGCGGGGGGGCGGCCCCCCCCCCCCCCCCCCGGCTCTCTGGTGTCTGACGTCCGGGGTGCACAAGCCGTCCCTCCCAGCCTCGTGCCTGGCATCTGCAGGGCGCGTTCCGTCCTTCCACGCCCCGGCGTCCGGCGTCAGCGAGGCAGGGCGCGGTCGGCCACGCGAGCGCGCGACTCCAGAACGACCACGGGCTCCACACCAGGGAGCCCGCGATCGGCCGTCAGATACAGGGCTCGCCGCTCGCCTTGCGGCGCACCCTGCAGCGCGCATCATCCGACTTTCGCCGGACGAGTTCAAGTCGGATTCACGAGCTCGCTACGGCTTCCAGACCATGAGCGCCACGATCGCCACGGTCGCGACGAGCAGCGAGGCGTTGAGCGTGAGGTTGACCGGGTCACGGAGGCGCCGCGAGAGCTCGGCGCTCGGCTGGTCGCCCTCGCGCGCGAGCCGCTCGGCGAGCTCGCGCGTGTGGCGGTCCTGGCGGCCCGTCAGACCTCCCACCCCGATCGCCCACGCCAGGAGCGCGAACGTCCACGTGAGCCAGGTCGCGCCGAGGTCATAGCCGAGCCGATCCGCCAGCCAGAAGCCGAACCCGGCGGCGACCACGAGCCCGCTGACGATGAGCGGCACCGCTGGTCGGACGGCGCGCATCAGGAGCGCCACCTCGCTCGGCCGCTCGCGCCGGATCGCCGCCAGGCGGAGCACCGCTGCCGCGACCGCGCCGGAGACGAACAGGAACGCGCCCGCGAGGTGACCGAAGAGAAGCCACTGGGTGCTCATCGCGTGTGACCCTACCCGCGACAATGGGGCTCGTGGATCCCACTGCGCGCCACCTCCGGCTGCTCACCGAGACGATCGCCGCGGTCAACTCGTCGCTCGACCTGCAGGAAGTGCTCGAGCTCGTCGCGAGCAAGGTTGCCGACGCGCTCGGCACGGACGCCTGCTTCGTCTATCTCTACGACGAGCGGGCTGACGAGCTCGTCCTCCGCGCGACGCACGGCACCCGGGTCGAGGAGCTGACGCGGACGCCGCGCATGCGGCCGGGCGAAGGCATCACGGGGGTCGCGGCCGTCGAGCGCGCGCCGGTGATGATCCCGTCCCAGGCGCACCTCGACCCGCGCTTCAAGCTCTTCCCGAACCTGCCGGAGGACGAGTACGAGTCCATCCTCGCGGTCCCCATACTCGCCCGGGGCGAGGTGCTCGAGGGAGCGCTCAACGTCCGCACCCGGCAGCCGCGCGAGTTCACGCCCGACGAGATCGAGCTCCTCGTCGCCATCGCCTCGCAGGTCGCGCAGACGATCGAGCACGCGAAGCTGTACGAGCGGGCCCAGCGCCGCGTGGCCGAGCTCGAGGCGCTCGCGCGGATCTCGGAAGCGGTCTCCGAGTCCCTCTACCTGGAGGAGTCGCTCGAGGCGATCGTGAAGACGACGATGGAGTCGCTGCATGCGACCGGGGCGGCGCTCGTGCTCGAGGACGGCAGGATCGCCTGGCCGGAGGGCCGGGCGGGCGCATACGCGGTTCGCCTGCCGCTGCGCTGGAAGCGTCGCCAGATCGGCGAGCTCGTCTGCGACCGGGACACGCCGTTCTCGGCGGATGACGAGGCGCTCCTGGAGGCAATCGCGCATCACGCCGCGGTGGCGCTCGAGCACGGACGAGCGGTCATGCGCGGGGTGCTCGCCCAGGAGATCCACCACCGCGTCAAGAACAACCTGCAGGCCGTGGCCTCGCTGCTCAGGCTCGAGGCGCGTGCGGAGCACGTCGATCCGCGCAAGTCGCTCCAGGACTCGGTGAACCGGATCCTCACGATCGCCGCCGTCCACGAGGAGCTCACCGAGCACCGCGAGGACGACGTGGACCTGGGCGAGCTCGTCGATCGTCTCCGCGCGATGCTTCTGCAGGGCCTCGTGGAGGGGAAGGAGGTGACGGCCGAGCTCGAGCCGGTCTCGCTCGCGGGCCAGCGCGCGACCGCGCTGGCGCTCGTCTTCACCGAGCTCTTCCAGAACGCGCTCGAGCACGGCGGCGACCGGGTCGCGATCCGGCTGGCGCGGCGGGACGGCGACGTCGTGCTGGCCATCGCCGACGACGGGCAGGGGATCGACGGGGAGGGCTCGGGGACGGGGCTCTCGATCGTGCGCGCGCTCGTGCGCGACGAGCTGAATGGGGAGCTCACGATGGCGAGCGAGGAAGGCCTGCGCGCCGAGGTGGTGTTCCCGGCGTGAGGGTGCTGGTCGCGGAGGACGAGACGCTGATCCGGCTCGACCTGAAGGGCATGCTCGAGGCTGCCGGGCACGAGGTGTGTGCCGAGGCCCGCGACGGCGAGGAAGCGGTGGAGCTTGCGCGCGAGACGGAGCCCGACGTCGCTCTCCTCGACGTGAAGATGCCGCGGCTCGACGGGATCGAGGCAGCGCGGCGGATCCTCGACGAGCGCCCGCTCCCGATCGTGATGGTGACCGCCTACGGCGAGCAGGAGCTCGTGTCGCGCGCCGTCGAGGCGGGTGTCTTCGGCTACCTCGTGAAGCCGTTTCGCGAGACCGACCTGCTGCCGGCGATCGAGACCGCGCGCGCGCGCCACGAGGAGCTGCAGGCGCTTCGGCAGGAGGCGGACTCGCTCGCCGAGGCGCTCGCCGCGCGCAAGGCGATCGAGCGCGCGAAGGGGATCCTCATGGAGCGCGAGGGGCTCTCCGAGCAGGAGGCGTTCGCGCGGCTGCGCAAGGCGAGCCAGATCTCCGGGCGCCCGCTGAAGGTCGTGGCGGAGGCGCTCGTCGCCACGCTCGACTAGGGGGTCAGGTCTTGCATTCCGACATTCATGTCGGAATGCAAGACCTGACCCCCCTTCGGGCGGTTAGGTCGCGAGCAGCCGCTCGCCTTCGTGCCGCCGGTACAGCCGGTGCCCGAGCCAGGCTGCGGCGCCGACGAGCGCGAACGGGGCGAGGACGATCAGGAGCCCGACAGCGACGACGCCCTCCCACGCGAGGACGTTCAGTGCCTCGTCGATCGTGCGGTCGATCCGGCTCGGGGGCGGAGCCACCGTTCCAGATGCGCCGGGCGTCACGACCGTCAGCTGGATCGTGGACATTCGCGCCTCGGCGTTGGTCGAGGCGATTCCCGCCTTGATGCTGCGGAGCTCGGCCCGAAGCGTCTGACGCCGCGCCTCGAGCAGTGCGCGCGTCTCGGCGTCGAGCTCCTCCGTCTCCAGGCGGGCGCCGATCCGGGCGATCTGCGCGCGGAGGCTCGCCTCCCGTCGCTCGAGCGCGTCGAGCTGCGCCTGGAGGTCGTCGATCGTCACCTGCTGGGCGACGATCCTCCCGAGCGCGGACAGGCTTGTGATCGCATCCTGCACCCGGGCGACGGGAACGCGCACGGTCAGCGTCGCGTAGCCCTCGTCGCCCGTGGAGACGGACGCGCTCACGACGTGCCCGCCGAGCGAGCGCGTGAGGTCGAGCGCCTCCTGCGCCGCCTTCGAGACGGCGTCCGCGTCGGCCACCTCGACCGTGAGCGTCGCGCTCACGCGCTGCGCACGGCCCGGGGTGGGACCGACGGTGGAGTCCTGCGCTGCCTTGCCGAGCTCGGGCGCCGCCTCGGTGGTCGACGGGTAGGCGTTGGGCGGTGCCGAGTCGGTCGACAGCTCGAGCCCGCCGGCTCTCCCTGCCTCGGTTCGCGTGTCGGAGCGGCTGAGCCCGATCACGCCAGCGCTCACGAGTGCGAGCGCCAGCGTTGCAGGGAGCGCGACGAGCGCGAGCCGGCGGGGGAAGCTCGGCCAGGTCCAGCCCGCCCGCCGGGGCTCCGTGGCGGCGAGCTCACGAACCCGGACGCGAAGGTCGTGAGGAGCGGTGGGCCGGGCGGCCCGAAGCTCATGGGTCAGGTCAGGGGCTGTCATCTCTCATCCTCTCTTCGAGCTTCGCGAGCGCCCGGTGCAGCCGCGTGGAGACGGCGGTCGGGCTGATTCCGAGCACACGGGCCGTCTGCTCGCCGTCCAGGTCGAGCACGACCCTGAGCGCGACGACCTCGCGCTCCAAACCCGAGAGCGAGCGCAAGCTCTCCTCGAGCGCGGGCGACAGTCCCTCGCCGAACGGCTCGACGATCTCGGGGCGGGGCGACGCGGCCTCGGCACGCTCCTCGCGCTTCCGGCGCCGCGCGTCGGCGCGGAACCAGTCGAGCGCCGTCGAGCGAGCGATGGCGAGGAGCCACGCACGCGGTGTGCCGCGGCCTGCGTCGAAACGGCGCCACTTGCGGAGCGCCGTCTCGAAGGTCTCGCTCGTCAGGTCCTCCGCCACGGCGCGGTTCTTGGTGAGGTAGAGGAGGTAGCCGTAGACGTCGTCGAGGAGGTCCTCGGCAACCGCGGCGAAGGTCGGCTTCGCGGCCCGTGCCGTTCGCGGCGCGTCGAGGGTCACCGTGTGCACGCCCTCAGTACGTCACCGGGCGCTCGCGGCGTCACGTCGTGCGGGCTTCCTCGAAGAGGACCTCCCAGCGAGCGATCAGCCCGGTGAGCTCGTCCCGGGCTGCGCGGTGAGCAGTGAGGACGTCCATGTTCGTCCAGTCCTCCGCGAGCCGTGCCTCGAGCTCGGACACGTACGCCTCGAGCTCGGCGATCCGGCCTTCCGTCAGCTCGAGCTCGGTCGGGGTCGCGCGGTCCTTGCGCGGAGCCCGCTCCCGCCGAGGCTTTCTCTCCTTCGGTGGCTCCTCGGCGACCGCGGCCAGCTCGCTCCGCTCGCGCTCGAGATCTGCCCAGCCGCCGTCGTAGGAGCGAAGCTCGAGGCCCTCGAACGCCACGATGCGGTCCGGCACCGCGTCGAGCAGCGCCCGGTCGTGTGAGACGAGGAGGACGGTCCCTGGGAACGCCTCGAGCGCGGCCTCGAGCGCCTCGCGGCTCTCGACGTCGAGGTGGTTGGTCGGCTCGTCGAGGACGAGGAAGTTCGCGTCCGACGCGACGAGGAGCGCCAGCGCGAGCCGCCTGCGCTCTCCCCCCGAGAGCGCCGAGACCGGCCGCTCGTGTGTCTCCCAGCCCGAGAAGAGGAAGCGCCCGAGCAGGGCCTGCGCCTGCGGCCGGGGGAGGCGCGTGGCGGCGACCGCAGCGTCCAGGACCGACCCGGTGGCGGGCAGCTCCAGCGTGTGCTGCGAGAAGTAGGCGGGCACGACGCCGTGCCCCATGCGCAGGGATCCCCCGTCGAGCTCGTGCGCGCCGAGGATCGCGGCGAGCAGGGTCGTCTTGCCGCTGCCGTTCGGGCCGACCAGGCCGACCTTCTCCCCGCGCTCGATCGCGAGCTGCGCGCCCTCGAGGAGCACCTTGTCCCCGGCCGAGAGCGCGAGGTCGCGTCCCTCGAGGACGACCCGTCCGCTGCGGGGCGGCTTCAGGAAGTCGAAGCCGAGCGTGCGGCGTCTCTTCGTGAGCGACTCCACCTCTTCTCTCGCGGCCGAGCGCTCCTTCTGGAGCCGGCCGATCTGCGTCAGCTTCGCCTGCGCCTGCTTCGCCTTCGACTTCTTGTACCGGAACCGGGCCACGAAGCGCTCGAGCCGCTCGATGTCCTCGGACACGCGGTCGGCCGTCTTCGCCGCAGCGGCCGCGCGCTCGGCCTTCTCCCGCCGCCACTCGTGCCACGGCCCGTGGAAGTAGTGGGCGCCGCCGGGCGCCAGCTCGAGCACGGAGGTCGTGACCGCCTCGAGGAACCAGCGGTCGTGGGCGACGAGGATCACCGCTGCGTCGAGCGTCTCCAGCTCCCGCTCGAGCCACTCGAGGTTCTGGACGTCGAGGTGGTTCGTGGGCTCGTCCAGGAGCAGGAGGTCGGGCCCACCGGCGAGCGCGCGTGCGAGCGACGCGCGGGTCAGCTCCCCTCCCGAGAACGTGCCGAGCGGGCGGTCGAGCTGGTCGTCGGAGAAGCCCAGGCCGCGGATCGTCGCGGCAGCATGGTCGCGCCATGCCCACCCGCCCGCGGCCTCGAAACGGGACTGCGCGTCTGCGTACCGCCGGAGCGTGAGGTCGTCGTGCGCGCCGTCGGCCATCGCCTGCTCGAGGCGGCGAAGCTCGCCCTCGGTCTCGGAGAGGCCGTGCGCGCCGGAGAGCGCGTACTCGCGCAGCGTCTGGTCGAACTCCAGGGGAGGGCGCTGGTCGTGGAGTGCGACGCGGGTTCCCTTCCCGAACGCGAGCGCGCCGCCCTGCAGGGAGGTCTGGCCCGCGATCGCACGCAGGAGCGTCGTCTTCCCGGCGCCGTTGGCGCCCGCGAGGGCGAGACGGTCCCGCCGTCCGACCGTGAAGGACACGTTCCGAAAGAGCGGGTCGCCGCTGAACTCCTTGCGGAGCTCCGACGCGATGAGGACGGCCATGAGGCGGAAGCGTAATGAGCATCCGTCACCGACCCGTCAGACGCTGACGAGCGTCTGTCCAGGGCGTCCGGCCGGAGTAGTTATCTGCCCCCGAAGAGGGATTCCCCTCCGTTGGCACTGCGGCCACGCTCATGCGGACCAACATGACGAGATTCGCTCAACTGCTCGTGTGCGCGGCAGCGACTGCGCTCCTGCTGGTGACGTCCGTCGCGGGTGGGGCTCCGGCGGCGAAGCCGCGCCCCGGCATTCCGAGCCGGAGCGGCGTCTTCACCGCCTGTTACGACCTGGGGACCGGCGTGCCGCGCTTCATCGCCGGCTGGAAGCGCTGCCAGCGGGACGAGGGACGCGTGGCCTGGAACCAGACGGGGCCCGTCGGCCCCGTCGGCCCGGCGGGCGCGCAGGGACCACAGGGTCAGCAGGGCCCGGCCGGTGCGACCGGCGAGCGTGGCTCGACCGGCCCTGCCGGCCCCGCAGGTCCTGCAGGCCCCGTGGGGCCCCAGGGAGCTCAGGGCCCGCAGGGGGAGCAGGGGCCCGCCGGGGACCAGGGTGACCCCGGCCCGCAGGGCCCGGCCGGCCCCGCCGGGTCTCAGCTGGTCACGGGCACGCCCGTGACCTCGGCCGCGAACGCCCCGCGCAACACCGTGGTCACGGCAACGGCTGCCTGCGCAGCGGGCAAGGTCGCCCTCGGGGGCGGCGGGCTCGTCACGACGACGGCCACGCAGAAGGAGCGTGCGCAGCTCGTCGGCTCGTATCCGAGCGCCGCCGACACGTGGACGGCGACGGGCGTCGTCGCCATCGGGGCCCTGGGTGCCGGGCGGACCATGACGGTCACCGCCTACGTGCTCTGCTCGCTCTAGGACTGGCCTGCGGCGTACCGCGCGTGCGAGGCGACGAGGCTCCGGGCGGCCGCGGCGATGTGCTCCGCGTCGATCCCGGCCGAGGCGAGCAGCTCCGCGGGCTTCCCCGAGCGCGGCATCTCGCGCACGGCGAGCTTCACCACGCGGGGCGGCTCGTCGGTGTCCGCGAGCGCCGACGCGACTGCGTCCCCCAGGCCGCCCTCCGCCCAGTGGTCCTCCACCGTCACGATGCAGCCGCCAGTCGCCTCTGCAGCCGCGGTCAGTGCGGACACGTCGAGAGGCTTGATGGAGTAGAGGTCGATCACGCGGGCGGCGATCCCCTCCTCCGCGAGGGCGTCTGCCGCACGCAGCGCCTCGTGCACGGTGATCCCCGCGGCGACGAGGGCGACGTCGTCCTCGTCGGAGGAGCGGAGGACACGGCTCCCGCCGATCTCGAACTCCTCGTCGGGCGCGTACAGGACCGGCGTGGCCGGCCGCAGCGTACGCAGGTACGAGATCCCCTCGACGTCGGCCATCGCCGCGACGAGGCGCGCCGTCTGGTTCGCGTCACAGGGATGGAGGACGGTGCTTCCGTGGATCGCACGGAAGGCTGCGATGTCCTCGAGACCCATCTGCGACGGGCCGTCCTCGCCGATCGAGACGCCCGCGTGCGAGCCGCAGAACGCGACGGTTGCGCGGCTCACGGCCGCCATCCGGATGAAGTCGTAGGCGCGCGAGAGGAAGGCCGAGAACGTGGACGCGAACGGCCGCCAGCCGACGGTCTGGAGCCCCACCGCCGCGGCCGCCAGCTGCTGCTCGGCGATGTACATCTCGAAGAAGCGGTCTGGATGGGCTCTGGCGAAGGCGTCCGCGTACGTCGAGTTCGAGACTTCCCCGTCGAGGGCGACGACGTCCGGACGCGCCGCGCCGAGGGCTGCGAGCGCGTCGCCGTAGGCCTTGCGGGTCGCGACCTCCGTCCCGATCTCGTAGCGCGGGAGCTCGAGCGCTCCGGCCGGCTTCCTCGGAGCGGGCGTCACGGTCGGCTTCGCGACGTCGATCCGGAGGTCACGCAGGCCGCCGAGCTCAGCGATCGCGGCGTCGGGGTCGTCGAGCGCCTTCCCGTGGAAGCCGTTGAGGTCCTCCACCGCCGCCACGCCACGGCCCTTCAGCGTGTGCGCCACGACGACCGTGGGGCGATCCGTCGTGGCGACCGCCTCGGCGAAGGCGCGGTCGACGGCCTCGACGTCGTGGCCCTCGATCTCGATCGCATGCCAGCCGAAGGCGCGCGCCCGCGCGACCTGAACGCCGAGATCCCAGCCGACCATGGTCTCGCCCCGCTGGCCCAGGCGGTTGCCGTCGACGATCGCGGTGAGGTTGTCGAGGCCGAAGTGCCCCGCGTGCTCGAACGCCTCCCACATCGACCCCTCCGCCAGCTCGCTGTCTCCACAGAGCACCCAGACGCGGGTCGGGAGCTGCTCGAGGTACTTGGCGGCGAGCGCCATCCCCACGCCGATCGGCAGCCCCTGGCCGAGCGAGCCGGTGGCGACGTCCACCCACGGGATCCGCGGGGTCGGATGGCCCTCGAGCATGCTGTCGAAGCGGCGGTACCGGAGGAGGTCGTCGTCGGAGACGACCCCCGCGGCGCGATAGATCGCGTACAGCAGGACGGACGCATGGCCCTTCGAGAAGACGAGCCGGTCGTTCGCCGGGTTCTTCGGCTCCGAGAAGTCGTACCGGAGGTAGCCGTCCACGAGGACGGCGAGCAGGTCGGCAGCAGACATCGCCGAGGTCGGGTGACCCGACCCCGCGGCCGCGCTCATCCGGATCGAGTCGACCCGGAACTGCTGCCCCAGCTCCCTCCACCGCTCCGCCGTGGTCACGAGCGTCATTCTAGGCCGAGCCCGAGTAGCTAGGGTTTCTCGTATGGCATCGAGCCGGCTCCACGAGCTCGCCGCGTACGGCGTGAGCACGTGGGTGGACTCGCTCTCGCGGGAGATGCTCGAGACGGGCGAGCTCGCGCGGCTCATGCGCGACGACGCCGTCGTCGGCGTGACCTCCAACCCGACGATCTTCCAGAAGGCCCTGTCCACCGGGGACTGGTACGACGCGGAGCTCCGGGAGGCTCTGACCCGCCACGACGATGCCAAGGAGATCTTCCTCGAGCTGGCGGTCGAGGACGTCAGGCGCGCATGCGATCTCATGCGCCCGGCCTGGGACCGGACGGACGGCATCGACGGGTTCGTCTCGATCGAGGTCGATCCGGAGCTCGCGTACGACCGGAACGCGACGTTCGACGAGGCGCTGCGCCTGCACGAGCTCGTGGGGCGCGCAAACGCCTACGTCAAGATCCCGGGGACGGTTCCGGGGCTCGGCGCGATCGAGGACTGCATCGCGCAGGGGCGGTCGATCAACGTGACGCTCATCTTCTCGCTCGAGCGCCATGCGGAGGTCGCGGAGGCGTATCTGCGCGGGCTCGAGCGGCTGCTCGAGAGCGGGGGCGACCTTGCGCGCACCGCGTCGGTGGCGAGCTTCTTCGTCTCGCGCGTTGACACCGAGGCGGACCGGCGGCTCGGTGAGCTCGGGCGCGACGACCTACAGGGAAGGCTCGCGGTCGCCAATGCGAAGCTCGCCTACGAGCAGTACCTCGCCGTGTTCTCCGGTGAGCGCTGGGAGCGGCTCGCCGCGGCGGGTGCACGGCCGCAGCGCTGCCTCTGGGCCTCGACCTCGACGAAGAACCCCGCGTATCGCGACGTGCTGTACGTCGAGGAGCTCATCGGCCCGGACACGGTCAACACCATGCCCTTCGAGACGATCGCCGCCTTCCAGGACCACGGCGCCTGTGCCGAGACGCTCACCGCCGGCCTGGAGGACGCGCACGAGCTCCTGCGGGAGCTGGCAGCGGCGGGCTTGGACTACGACGACGTGGTCGCGGTTCTCGAGCGCGAAGGGGTCGAGAAGTTCTCCGACTCGTTCCACTCGCTGCTCGACGGTATCCGCGCGAAGCGCGCGGTCCTCACCGTCCAGCGGTAGCTACGGGGCGACGAGAGCCGCGAGGAGCTCGTCGTGGAGGAGCCCGTTCGAGCTGATCGCGGTCCCGGAGTCGATGCGAGCCTCCCCGGCGGCGTCCGAGAAGCGCCCGCCGGCCTCCTCGACGACGACCTGGACGGCGGCGAGGTCCCACTCGCTCACGCCGACGGCGTCGACGGCGCCGTCGACCGCCCCCTCCGCGACGAGCACGTGGGCCCAGAAGTCGCCGAAGCCGCGGGCGTGCCACGCCCGGCGCGCGATCGCCGGCAGGGGGTCCTCCGGCGTGAACGTGAGGACGGCGTCCTCGACGCGGGAGACCTCCGAGACCCGGATCGGCTCGCCGTCGGCGAACGCGCCCGCGCCCCGCTCGGCCCACCAGCGGCGGCCGAGCGCGGGAGCCGAGACCACGCCCACCCGGACGATGCCCGAGTCCTCGAGCGCGACCAGCGTCGCCCACACCGGGATGCCGCGCGAGTAGTTCCGCGTCCCGTCGATCGGGTCCACGACCCACCGGCGCTCGCCTCCGGCCGACGCTCCCTCCTCCTCGCCGAGTATCGCGTCGCCGGGCCGCTCGGCACGAAGCGCCCTGCGGAGCTCCGCCTCGATCGCGCGGTCGGCCTCCGTGACGGGCGTGAGGTCGGCCTTGACCTCGACGGCGAGGCCCGACCGGAACCTCGGCATCGAGATCTCGTCGGCGGTGTCCGCGAGGCGGAGGGCGAGCTCGAGGTCGGGGCTCACACCCGCGACCCTAGCGCCTACTTCCCCCTGAAATACGCGGAACCGTTGTCGCGGGGTGTCGTCCGAGGGTGT
>CAZMUG010000051.1:10023-16060 GCA_964569165.1 uncultured Gaiellales bacterium | reverse complement strand
GCCGATTCCTCGAACGTCTCGCGTCCGGCCCGCCGCTCGTCGGCGACGGGGGCATGGGCGCGCTCGTGTCCGCGGCCGTCGGCCGGCTGCGTTGCCCGGAGGAGGCGAACCTCCGTGCGCCCGAGAGCGTCCTCTCCATCCATCTCGGCTTCATCCGGGCGGGCGCGGACCTCATCGAGACGAACACGTTCGGCGCCAACCGCCGCAAGCTCTCCGACCACTACCTCGAGGACGAGATCGCGGCGATCAACGAGGCGGCGGTGAAGATCGCACGGGACGCCCGTGAGGTCTCGGGCTGCGACGTCTTCGTGGCGGGCTCGATCGGGCCGCTCGGGGGGCCGGCGAAGGACCGCGACGCGATCTTCGCGGAGCAGGCCGCAGTCCTCGAAGGACGAGGCGTCGACCTGTTCATGGTCGAGACGTTCTACGAGCTCGACGAGCTGCTCGCCGCGGTCGCGGCCGTGCGCAACGTCTCCTCGCTCCCCGTCGTGGCGCTCCTGACGTTCGACGAGGACGCGCAGACGCTCGGCGGCGTCTCGGCGGAAGCCGCTGCGACCGCCCTCAACGAGCTCGACGTGGCGGCGATCGGCGCCAACCACGGCGTCGGGCTCCAGGCCGCGCTGCGCGCGATCGAGAAGATGGGGCACGACGGAAAGCCGCTGGCGGCGCTCCCGAACGTCGGCCTGGCGAGCCTCGCGGGCGAGCGTGTCGTCTTCCCCCACGCCACACCCGAGTACTTCGCGGAGTTCTCCGCGCACGCCCGGGAGCTCGGCGCGCGCATCATCGGCGGCTGCTGCGGCACGACCCCGACCGAGATCGCGGCGATCCGGCGCGCCGTGGACGAGGACCGGAGCCCTAGCGCTCCGCTCGTCGTCCGCGAGCGGGAGATCCACCTCACTCCCACGGAGCCCGAGCACGAGACGCTCCTCGCGCGCAAGCTTCGCGAGGGCGAGTTCGTCGTCTCCGTGGAGATCGACCCGCCCCGCGGGGGCAACGCCCTCGCCATGCTCGAGCTCGCGCGCTCGCTGAAGGAGTCGGGCCACGTGGACGTCGTGGACGTCAACGACAACCCGCGCGCGCGGGCCCGCATGAGCGGGCTCATGGCCTCGGCCACGATCGAGCGCGTCGTCGGCCTGGAGACGATCCCGCACCTGACGCCTCGGGACGCGTCGATCGCGGGGCTCGAGTCGCTGCTCCTCGGCGCGCACGCGGAAGGAGTCCGGAACGTGCTCGCGGTGACGGGGGACCCGCCCGAGGCCGGCGACTACCCGGGCGCGCGAGGCGTGTACGAGATCGACTCGATCGGGCTCGCGCAGATGCTCACGCGCATGAACGCGGGCGAGGACTACAACGGCCGCGAGATCGACGCGCCGACGTCGTTCTTCGTCGGCGTCGCCGTGAACCCGGCGGCCGACGACCTCGAGTACGAGCTCGAGCGGTTCGAGCGGAAGCTAGAGGCGGGCGCCAGATTCGCGATGACGCAGGTCCTCTTCGACCTCGACTACCTCGACCGCTTCCTCGAGCGCCTCGGTGGAGCATCCCCCATCCCGCTCCTCGTCGGGATCTTCTACGTCCGGAGCTTCCAGCTCGCCGCCCGGCTGCACAACGAGGTGCCTGGCATCGTCGTCCCCGAGCATGTCCAGGCGCGGCTTCGCGACGCCGGCGCCGACGCCGCCGAGACGGGGCTCGCCATCGCCCGCGAGCTGCTCGAGGCATCGCGGGAGCGAGCGGCGGGCGTGTACGTCATCCCGCCGTTCCGGCAGCCGCACGCCGCGCTGGACCTGTTCAGCTGAGCCGGCCGCGGAAGCGGCCGGCTCAGCTGAAAGGGGGTGGGCCGCTCTGGTGCGGTGCTTCAGCGCCGCACCTGCTCTACCCGGTGCGCCGCTTTAGCGGTGCACCTGCTCTTCATCCCTAGCGCGTGCACTCGGTCGCGCCCACGGGCCGTGTACCCGCTTCCTGCAGCGCGTCCTGGACGAGATCGACCGGGATCCCGTAGCCCCCACGCTCGCTCGCCCGCCGCGCGAACACCGTCGTGCGGACGCGCCCCTGCGCATCGATCCCCGGCCCGCCCGAGGAGCCGGGCCGCACGAGCCCGCGGATCGTCGTCACCTCGCGCCGGAGCGGCCCCTCGTCGTAGGCGTCGCGGCTCAGGATGGCGCGGGTACCTCCGAGCCTGCCCGGCGTCCTCGTCAGCGGCCCATTCTCTGGATAGCCGACGAGAGCGACCGCCGTGCCGCGGTCCGGGTCGGCGAAGGGGAGCGGCCTCGCACGAAGGCCCGGGGCCCTGAGGATCGCGAGGTCGTTCCTGGGATCGAAGACGACGACCGTCGAGAAGAAGGCGGCGCCGCTCGGCGCGTCCACGCGCGGCCTCGAGACGCCGGCGACCACGTGGGCGTTCGTCACCACGAGGCCCGGCCGCGCGACCCATCCGGAGCCCTCGACCCCGAGCCCGCACGCGATTCCCGTGACGCGCACGACGCTCTGCGAGGCACGAACGACGTCCGGATCCGTCGCGAGCGCCGCGTCGGGTCGGGGCACGATGGCCGGGGGCCCGAGGAAGACGCCGAGCGGGTCCACCCGTTCGAGCTGCTCGAGCAGGTGCTCCGGCGGGAACTGGTCGTTGAGGTGGCTCAGGATCGTCGAGCGCTGCACGGAGCGGCGGAGGTCGGATTGCCCGGGGAGGTAGAGGAGGACGGCACCGACGGCCCAGCACAGGAGCACGCCGGCGCCGAAGCCGAAGACGAGCCCGGCGAACGAGTCGAGGAACCGCATCCCGGGGATCACGCCGATGCTCGTCCGCAGGATCCGAGCGACGAGCTCCGCCACGCCACGCATGAGCGCGCCGCCCACGAGCGCGCCCGCGAGCGTCACGAGCGGAACGTACGCGGAGGCGTCCCCGAGGAGCTGCGGCGCCGCCCGCGCCCCGAGGTAGGCACCGGCGGCGAACCCGGCGAGCGAGAGCGCTCCCCTGAGGAACCCGGTTGCGAGCCCGTACAGCGCGCAGACGGCGATGACGCCGAGGACGACCCAGTCGGCGGTGGACACGGGTTCAGGCTACGTGCCGCGTGCTCCGATCCCTGCCGCCCGGCTACAATCACGCGGCTCGGGGGCGTAGTTCAGTTGGTTAGAACGCCGGCCTGTCACGCCGGAGGTCGCGGGTTCGAGTCCCGTCGCTCCCGTAGAAAACGTCCTGCAGATCAACCTGTTTTGTTGCCAGTGTTGGCGTATGAGACCGCCGGTTTCACGCCGGTCTCCCGCACTTGGTTCAGCACCGAGGACTTGCCACAAGCATGCGCGAAAAGCGCTGGAAACCGGCATTTCTGTCGTCGTGTCGGACACCAACCAGACCGTTGGTCCGCGGTCATCCCGCGCATATCCCGCGGGCCGATGGCCGGAGTTGATCAGCGAGTAGAGGCTGGTGCGGTCTGCCTGTGTTCTTCGACGCGTCTCCGCGAAGGCGAGCGCACGTGCAGGATGCTTGGGGTGCGCGGTGGCGGCGACGATCAGGCGACGTCGCAGTAGAGGTTGTTCCCGTCAGGCGGGGCCAAGGCGCGCGATGATCTGCTCGAGTCGCTCGGACACGATGGTGGCACGCTCGTTCGCAACCTCGCCGTAGCCCGCGACGGCTGCCTGGACGACATACTCGAAGAAGGCAAGATCGCGAAGTGACGCGAGCTCGGTTGCAACGTACGCGTGAAGCTCCGCCGGTTCGGCGGCGAGCTCGTTGACAAGCTCCGGCCGACCATCGATCAGAACGACGATGTCGTGGACGTCGAGGCTCGTTAGAACGTCGCCCCCTCCACGCCCGCGCCAGGCTGCGAGCTTCGTTGCGATCACGACCGGCGGTGCGACCGCTCGTAGCCGGACTCCCGAGCCCAGCGTGAGCTCGACCGCGGTCGCGATTCCGAGCTCGTACCACGGGTTGGAGAACCCGAGCACATCCTCGGATCTAGGCATCACATCGATCGTCAGACCCGTGTGTGCGTGGCGCCATCGGCAGATGACGGGCTCGTCGCTCGCTTCTTCCAGTCCACGATCGCGGAGGCGCTCGGCCAAGGCTTGGTACTCCGCGTAGCTGGTGACGTCGCAGATCACGTCGACGTCGTCGGTGGCGCGCACCGGCGGCGCCGCGGCCTCCGTCAGCCACAGATGGACGGTTGCACCTCCGACAAAGACGACCTCGTCGACCAACGGGCCGAGGATGTCGGCGGCCGTCTCGAGGAGCGCCTCACTCACCGGTCGTCGTCCCAGCCTCGCCGTCCAGGAACTCCCCGAGCATTCTCGCGGCGACCGACCGGACACGCGGGTCCCCGGCGCGCAGACTGTCGACGATTGCGAGCAGCTCGCCGAGGCGTGGGAACTCCGTCACGGCAGAGGCGGCCGATTTGTGGAGAGGCGCAAGCGCCTGCCCGCGGACACGCCCTTCGGCCGACGGCCAGACGGGCGGGAGGTCGCCCGACTCGCGAATCGTCCGTGAGACCGGAGGAGCCGCCCAGGCAGCGGGCACGCCGGGAACGACTCCACCGAGCTTTGCGGGCGCGACAAACCGTAGGCCATGGAGCAGAAACTCCTCCAGGTTCGGCCGATGCACGCTGCGACTCTCCCCGGAGTAGAGGCCGGCTTCGTCGGCACGCTGCAATGCGCGCTGAACGAGCGGGTGTGGCACGCCGAGACGCTTCGCGAGGTCACGGTACGTCCATCGGTGGTCCTTCCCGATCGCAGCGAGCCCGCAAAGCACGTAGATGTCGGACGGCTGCAGCATCCTGGCCGACTGTATCAGGTATCGATACTCGATACAGCTGATATCAGATCCGCGTCCCGATATCCGCGGCTCGAGGCCAAGGCCTAGCCATTCGCCGCGGCGCCGACCCGAGGCCGACAACCTGCTTGAACAGAGCGATCCGTGCGCACCGTCGTGTATGTGGCGATCCTGGAAGCGGCCTGTCGCGGCCGGAGGTGGCGCGCCGACCCTGAGTAGAGGTGCCGGTAGCGCTTCCACCCGAGCCCTGAGTCGGGGCCGTCCGGAGGCGCCGGACCGGCGTTTCACCGTTCGGTCACGGAGTATGTGCCGGCGGCCGGGGAGAGGACTTCGTGCGCTCCTCAGGCGGGCTCGACGGCTGGAAACCTCCACTCGCCGCTCAGGATCTCGGGCCGGGGACGGTAGAGCCGGACCGTGTAGTTCCAGCCTTCCATGATCGGAAGGAGATTGGGCCGGTCGTCGTCGCCGCCGAAGTGGATCGTCACGGATCCGTCGTCGTTCGGCTTCGCGGTGAGGTTGTTGACGCTGTAGGCGTCTCGGTCGTTCGCCTGGAAGTAGCCGTCGGCGTTGTAGAGCGAGACCGACCAGAAGGCGTCGACGGGGACGTCGCGGACAGTCAGCTTGTACTCGCCGACGGGCAGGCCGGGCTCGACGTTCTCGTAGTAGGCGTGCTCGTCGGGCAACCCGCCCCAGGCCGCCGCCGACCCGATCAGATGGCGGACCGGGTCGACCGCGTCCTTACGGCCGAAGGCGCGGTCGAAGCCCCCTATCCCCCGCGCCAGCTCGATCAGCGACGTACGCGTGGCGGAGAAGCTCGCCTCGTCGTAGCCGGGCAGCACGAACGGCTTCGCGGAGCCTGCCTCGATCACGAGCCTATCCTGGAGCGCGTTGACCTCGGCCAGGTCGTTCGGGTCGCCGGGATCGACGAGGGTACGAACAGCGAGCAGCACGTACGGCGTGTCGAACCCGTCCGGGGTCAGCTCGTGCCGACCGGCCTCGTAGAACACGTCGTTGACGTAGTGATCCTCGTTCACGGGCATCGCGGAGATGTAGCGGTCTCCTGCGTCGGGGATCGTCACCGCCGCACCCTCGGAGATGTCGACGATCGCCGCGCTGTACAGCGTGTCGCGGTTCTGCCGGATCACGGGCTGATGGTCGATCGGGGTGGGGACGCGATTGTGCATCCACTGGTTCACAGCGCCCGAGTCATGCAGAACGGCGGCGAACATCCGGTCGCTCTCGGCGCGAGCAAAGTTGTCGACATTGACCGGGATCGTG
>CAZMUG010000051.1:0-9923 GCA_964569165.1 uncultured Gaiellales bacterium | reverse complement strand
ACGGGTTCTGGATAGACGAGCCTCCTTTCACCGCCGCCAAGTTCCGCCCCTTCGCACGCGCCCTACGGCGCCTCGTGCGGCCGACCCCGGCAGCAGCATCAACCGCCTCAAGACGTTGCTTCTGCAGGCGACACACCACCCTCGCTGATCCCGCACGAGGCTCCCGCGGATCCCCGTCGGAATCTGCCAATCCCCGCGACCGTAGGGCTCGAAGGCGCTGCTCCTGCGTGGAATCCCCGCCGATCCCCGCTCAGCCCCCAACGACCATGACCGGCCTGTCACGCCGGAGGTCGCGGGTTCGAGTCCCGTCGCTCCCGCTCTCGAAGTCCCTGGAAACGGGGACTTTGTCGTTCGGGAGCCTCGTCGGCGCGTTCGCGCGATGGGGCGTGGATGGGGCCGTGAGCGCGTTGAGGGCGTCGAGCACGCCCCGGTTCGCGTCCGGGAACAGGTGGCCGTAGAGGTCGAGCGTGACGCGGATCGACGAGTGGCCCATCTGCGCCTGGAGGTACTTCGGGTGCGCGCCTGCGGCGACCATCAGCGCGGCGTACGTGTGGCGGAGGTCGTGGAACCGGAAGCCGGCGAGCTTCGTGCGGCGGACGGCTGGCCGGAAGACGCGGTGGCGGAAATTGTCGTCATTGAGGATCTCGCCGCGCGGCGAGGGGGAGGCAGTCTGCGCCACTTGCGCCGCAACAGCACTGGATTCAAGAACATGCTGCGCCGCGAGGTCTACAGCGTTCGGCTGCGGATCGAGACAGGATCCCGATCGCTGCCCACGAGCGTGCGGTTGCACGTCTTCGCCCGCGGCGCGGTAAGCGAGAACATGCAAGAGCGATTCGGAGACTGGTGGGACTCGGCACGGGGAGCATGTGAGGCCATCGGGATCACGCTGTTGCCGACCCAGCTTCACGACGGTGAGACCGATCTCGACGCCTACGAGGCTGCGATCCCGCTCGACCTCGGGTAGACACCCGTCGGGCTGCACGCCTGCACATGCCACAGCCTGCATCGCTTCGGCCGCTGCTGCGGGATCGCCGCCGGCGTCCGCACCCCTGGGTACGGTGAGGATTGCTTCCCTTCCTTCGAACGTCGCCTCTCGGGGGGCCGCTTGGGGCTGTGTCAACCGGGTAGCGAGGGGGTTCCGTGCTGACTTTTAACGACATCCTCCACATCGAGGGCATCGATCAACGTCGCGTTCGTCTCGTCAAGCATCAGGACACACGTGCTCGGACTCCCTCTCTCTACGAGGTGTGGCGGTCGGATCCGAAACGACTTGAGAGGTATCAAGAGATTCAGTCCCGCGAGGTCTTCAAGGTCGGGGAGATCCTCGCGAGCTTCGTGGTGACACCCAATCCTCGCCGCGAAACGCTGTTCATCGGGCTGTACTCCGTGAAGGCAGTAGGCCGTGCTCGCGAAGGATCTCGAGATCCGATCCTCGGACACGACGTGAGCGGGATGTATCGATTCACCATTGGGCGTCGACTTGACGGCATGTCCGACTACATCGGCCGTCTGACGATCGACTGGGGAGCAAGCCCGCGGGCCTGGCACCAGCGCGCCATCCGGAAGAACAAGACAGTCACAGCGATCCGGGATGAGATCGACCCACCGTTTCCCGGCTTCGACAAGTTCGCATGGGACATAGCCCGCATGGACGACATGCCGCCCAACTGGAAGGAGCACTTGCGCCACGTCAAGGGCGTTTACCTATTGGTCGACACGGAGTCCGGTGCTCGTTACGTCGGTTCCGCGACTGGTGGCGAGAATCTCTGGGGCCGGTTCAAGGAATACCGTGATACAGGGCACGGCGGCAACATCGCGCTGCGTCGCCGTGGGAAGAGGCAATACCGCGCTTCGGTGCTGCAGATCGGGAGCTTCGACGACGAGATCCTCGCTCTCGAGCGAGCTTGGAAACGGAAGCTCATGACGCGGGAGTTCGGGCTGAACGGCAACTGAGCGAGGCTGGACGGCGCCAAGGGGTCGTTGGCGAAGAGCGCGGGAGGCTGAAAGACTCGAGCGGTTTGGCTGGCGACTCCCTGAAGCCCGGGCTGCACGAGGCGCTGCTGACGCGCAGGCTCGAGGAGCTGCTCGCGCAGCTTGGAGACGCGACCCTCCTTCCCGACGTTGCCGAGCTTCGCGACGCCGAGGCGTCTGACCGGGTGTCACGCCATCTCGCCGGCGTGCTCGCGAGGGCGATCGATCGAGCGCCTGAAGGGAAACGAAGCGACGAGGCAGTGCATATCGCCGCCGCCGTGATCCACCGTCTCCAAGCGCTCATGGACGGCAAGGGCGATCTCGGCGGTGACGAGCCAGTCGACCCCGGACGGGTGCTGATCGCGTTGCTGGAACGCCTTCCAGACGGGCGACCCCAGCCAATCGAGCGCCCGCTCACGCCCTTGCTCGATACGACTGTCTTCACGAACGCACCCGGCGAACCCGCTGTCGGGCACGAGCTTCGCGCCGAGGTTCCGTCCGCGGACGCGATCGACGTCGTCATCGCGTTCGTCCGGTGGAGCGGCGTCCGGCCGCTGATCGAGGCGCTCCGGCGGCACTGCGAGGCGGGCAAGCCTCTGCGTGTTCTGACGACGACGTACACGAACAGCACGGAGCGGCACGCTCTTGACGAGCTGGAGCGGGCCGGTGCGCAGATCAAGGTCTCCTACGACACGTCGTCAACCCGTCTCCATGCGAAGGCGTGGATCTTCCACCGCGACAGCGGCTATTCGACCGCGTACATCGGCTCATCGAACCTCACCCATTCGGCGCAAGTCCTCGGGCTCGAATGGAACGTGCGCGTCTCGGCGGCGCGCAACCCGGACGCGGTCGCGAAGATGGCCGCCGTCTTCACGAGCTACTGGGAGAGCAGGGACTTCGTCTCGTACGACGCCGCAGACTTCGAGCGGCGTACCGAGGCGCTCGCGGCCGATGCCGTCACCCTCCTCAGCCCCGTCGAAGTCGAGCTCCGGCCGTTCCAGGAGGCGCTCCTCGACCACATCACCCTTGCCCGCCACCAGGGCCACCATCGGAACCTCCTCGTCGCCGCCACCGGGACCGGGAAGACGGTGATCGCAGCAGTGGACTACGCGCGTCTTCGGCCCGAGCTCCCGCGGAGCCGTCTCCTGTTTGTGGCCCACCGCGAGGAGATCCTCGACCAGAGCCGCGCCACGTTTCGACACGCGTTGCGCGATGCCGCGTTCGGCGAGAAGTGGGTCGCCGGCCAACGTCCGCGAGAGTTTGAGCACGTCTTCGCGTCGATCCAAAGCCTGAATGCCGCCGACGTCCGCAACATCGACCCCTCGCATTTCGACGTCGTAATCGTCGACGAGTTTCACCACGCCGCGGCGCCGTCGTACGAGACTCTGCTCGACCACCTCGAGCCAGTCGAGCTCCTCGGCCTTACGGCCACCCCTGAGCGCAGTGACGGCCTAGACGTACTCCGCCACTTCGACGGCCGAATCGCCGCCGAGCTCAGGCTCTGGGATGCGATCGACCAGGAATACCTGGCGCCGTTCGCCTACTTCGGCGTTCACGACGGACTGGACCTCCGGAGCGTGCCGTGGCGGCGCGGACAGGGCTACGACGTCTCCGCGCTCGAAGGTGTTCTCACGGCAGATCACGCCTGGGTTCACCTGGTGGTGGAAGAGATCAGGCGGAAGATCGCCGACCCCTCCCGAATGCGCGCCCTCGGCTTCTGCGTCAGCGTAGGGCACGCCCAGTTCATGGCCGAGCGCTTCACCCAACTCGGCCTCGCGGCCGTTGCCCTGTCCGCAGACAGCCGCCGTGACGAGCGTCGGGCCGCGCTGAGCGACCTATCGGCGGGGAAACTGCGAGCGGTGTTCACCGTAGACCTCTTCAATGAGGGCATCGACGTCCCGAGCGTTGACACGCTTCTTCTCTTACGGCCCACCGACAGTCCAACGCTCTTCCTCCAGCAACTTGGGCGCGGACTGCGCAAGACGGCGGGGAAAACTGTTTGTACGGTGCTCGACTTCGTCGGCACGCACCGAAAGGAGTTCCGCTTCGACCGGCGACTGCGCGCGCTGCTGGGCGGCTCCCGCGGAGACGTCGAGCGCCAGGTCCGGCAGGACTTCCCGTTTCTCCCCGCTGGCTGCACCTTCCATCTCGATCAGGTTGCGAAGGAGATCGTGCTGCGGAGCATCCGCGAATCGATCCCCAGCACGTGGCGGGAGCGTTGCGCTGAGCTCCGATCCCTGGGCGACGTGGGACTCAGCGACTACCTGGCAAGCAGCGGTCTCGACCTCGAGGACGTCTATGCCGGGAACCACAGCTGGACGGAGATGCGGCGGGAGGCAGGACTCCACACAGCCCCGGCGGGGCCGTCGGAGACCACGATCCTTCGAGCGGTGGGTCGACTGCTGCATGTCGATGACGACGAGCGGCTCGACGCGTACGAGGTCTTGCTTCGCAAGGACGATCCACCGTTGCTCGAACGGCTCGGCTTGCGAGAGCAGCGTCTCCTCCGCATGCTCGTCTCGTCGCTCACAACGCTCCCGACCTCCGCCAGCTTCGGCGAGGCCGTCGAGCAAGTCTGGGCTCACCCGCAGGTTCGCGCAGAGTTGGTCGAGCTGCTACCGCTACTCCGTGAACGTGCGCGATACCTGGCTCACCCGCTCGGCCTCCCGGACGTGCCGCTCGCAGTTCACTCGCGTTACACGCGCACGGAGATCCTGGCCGCGTTCGGCGTCGGCGAAGGCGCCAGGCCACCAACCTGGCAGACGGGCGTCTGGTGGGAGCGCGACGCGCGAACCGATCTCTTCGCCTTCACGCTCGACAAGAGCGTAGGCGGATTCTCGCCGACAACCCGCTACCGCGACTACGCGATCAGCCCGGATCTCATCCACTGGGAAAGTCAATCGGCGACCGCCGTCGACAGCCCCACCGGCCAGAGGTACATCCGGCAACGCGAGAAAGGAACAAGTGTGGTGCTGTTCGCACGACTGCGAACGACCGACCGCGCCTTCTGGTGCCTCGGCCCCGCAACGTACGTGAAGCACGAGGGCGAGCGACCGATCGCGTTCGTCTGGAAGCTCCGGCGCCACTTGCCGGCAGAGCTCTACACCTCGTTCGCCGCCGCCGTCGCGTAGACCGCCGAATCGCCCTTACACCAGCAGGCGTACCTCCCGTTCGATCTCGCGGAGCTTCTCTTCGAGCGCATTCGCCGCCCTGATCGCGCCGGCCGCGACAGCATCGTCCGAACCCGGCTCGCGCACGTATCCATCGCTCCGGTAGTGGTGATCCGAGAGTTGCCAGTAGATGTGCGAGTCGAGCGCCTCGCACAGGAGCGTCAACTCCTCCGCCGTCAACTGCGCAACGACGTGCCCGGGTTTCGTGGTCACCCCATCCGTCTCCCGGAGAGAGACTGCCACCGCTTCTTCTTCACGATCTCAATCGTTGAGAGGTACAACGCCCACACCCGAAAGAGATCGCCGGCACCCGCCATCGCGGGTTGAGCTCATCACAGGCCGGCGTAGGACGCAAGGTGCGAGCATTCTCCGTCGAAGGGAGGTACCCGATGCTCGACGCAACCACGGTGCTCGGAGAGGCAGCGGCCCTCGTTGATCCAAAGGGCGAGAATGAAGATGTCACGGTCCTGTGCGGCCTCGTCGCCTGGGCGCTCGAACATCCCGACAGGTACAGCGGCTGGGACGCCGAGACTCTGTCCGCCGCTCTCCGCTGGACGTACGGCGGGGATGCTGAGATGGCCGACGAGGTGGCGCGACAGCTCATCGGCGAGTGACACGCCGTCCTAGCCGCGGAAGTAAAGCTATGCTTTACCTATGCATGACAGACGGCCAAACATCCGAGGCCTGGAGGCTGACGCCTACCAGCAGAGCGGCTATTTCACCGCCGAGCAAGCAAGTACACACGGCGTCAGCCCGCAGCTCCTGAACCATCACGTCAAGCAGCGGCGCTTCGAGCGTATTCGCCGCGGCCTCTACCGTGTTCGAGGCTTCCCGACCTCCCAGCACGACGACATGCGCGAGAAATGGATGGCAGTCGGGATGGACAAGGCCGTCCTGTCACACGAGAGCGCACTCGCGCTGCTCGAGCTGAGCGACAACATTCCGGACCGCGTCCACTTGCTCGTCCCACGCCGGCACCGCGGGCTGCGCCGCCCACCGGGTGTCGTCCTCCACACGCGTCCCAACGACGAGAAGGTCGCCACCGTGTGGCGCGACGGCATGCCGCTCACGACACCGGCGCGAACACTCGTTGACGTCGCCGATGAGATCCAACCCGAGCAGGCAGCGATGGCCGCCCGGCAGGCGCTCGCGCTCGGACTGCTCACCCGCCGGCAGCTCGAGCGAGAAGCCGCACGCCGAGGCAAGACGCGCGTCGTGGAGACACTGTTCCCGGATCGATGAGATACGCGACCGCCGCCGCGTTCCGCCAGGCGCTCGACGCCCGGCTGAAGACCGAGGCCACGAAGACCGGGCTCGCCCTCGCGCGCCTGCGAAGGCGCGTCGCGTTCGAGCTCTTCCTTCGCCGTCTCGTCGTCGTCGCGCCAGATCGGTGGGTGCTGAAAGGGGCGCTGGCGCTCGACTTCCGCTTCCACGCGGCAGCACGCGCCACACGGGACATGGATCTCGGTCGCGTCGACGACGAGGACGCCGTCGTCGAAGACTTCGGCGCCGCCCAAGAACTCGTCCTCGACGACTTCTTCACGTTCGCCGTACTGCGAACCGACGCCCTCGACGACACGGACGACTTCCGGGCGATCCGCTTCCACGTCACCGCTCAGCTCGCGGGCCGCACGTTCGATCAGTTCGTCGTCGACGTCGGGTTCGCCGACTCGATCTCCTGGGCGCCCGACACGATCGAGACGTCCGACATCCTCTCCTTCGCCGGCATGGCGCCGATTCAGGTTCCCGCCCTGCCGCTGGCGCAGCACCTCGCCGAGAAGCTCCACGCCTACACGCGGAAGTACGGCCCGTCGGGACGCGAGAGCACCCGACCGAAGGACCTCGTCGACATCCTCCTCATTGCTCGATCGGAGTCCCTCGCCGCAGCCGACCTGCGCGAGGCGCTCGAGGCCACGTTCGGGCAACGCCAGCTACAGCGGCTTCCGTCGAGCCTCCCGCCGCCGCCAGCGAGCTGGCGCGAGCCATACGGCAGACTCGCGACTGGCCTGGACGTCGAAGCGGCACTCGACAAGGCCTTCGCCAAGGCCGCCGAGTTTCTCGACCAGATTCTCGCCGGACGTTCCGACGGCGCGTGGGATCCTCGACGCCGGCGCTGGAAGTGACCGCGTTGCCTTGATAGGCGGCAAGACGATGGGACTGTGGATGGGGGAGTCCCAGCGTCAGGCGGCCGCCGCGTCCGTCCCGTCCATGGGATGCGCGCTCGCGGCCATATCTGGCGCGAGGTCGGTCTGTACGTCTGGGAGCGGGATGGGGTCGTGGCCTATGACCTCGCGAAACTTCGCGCGATCAGCGAGATCGGTCGTGAGCTTGCGAATCCACGCGTCCGTGTAGACGTAGTCGCGGTGAGCTTCGTCCCAAATGCAGTAGCGGGCGTCGGTCCGAGTGGTGTTCGCCGCTCCGCTTTCCGGACGAACGCCGTAGTGCTTCCAGGCGCGAACGTGATCAGAGCTCGGCGTGAAACGCACGCCGAGCGTTTCGCTGACCCTCGTGCAGACGGCTCCCGGCCGATGCCTGTCGATATTGCTCACGGGCACGTGTCGATCGCGAACGATCGTCCGCACCTCCTCAAGTCGCCCACGCTGCTCCTCGGGAAGGTCTTCAAGGCGAACGAACCGCATCGCAACATCCGCCTGCGTCCGCGCTCCCGTCTGCGGGATCAATAGGACGCGGAAGTCGTACCGGTAGTCGCTGCGCACCTCGTCGGCGAGCATTGCGTCGTACTCGTCGACGTACTTTGAAAGGCGCTTCGGGAGGCGCTTGTGTGTCTCCTTCAGGGCCTCGACCGCTTCGGCTGAGAGCGAGCTGAGGAAGACAGGGAACCGCAGTCGGTGCGCCAGGCCCTCGGCGGCGCCGAACGTGTCGACGAGTTGCCGCTCGTAGTTCATGATCAGCGATTGGCATTTCCCGGCGACCACGGACTCGAGTGGCGTCTCGTAGCGGTGCTCGATCTTGTTGCGGAAACCGATGAAGAACTCGACGTTCCGCCGCACCGGGTGCTCCTGGTTCGGGAATACCTGCTTGATGCATCTCCCTAGCTCCCAGGTCTTGAAGTCGCCCTCGATCCGGATGCGCCGGTTTGTCCTCGGGTCGCGGTGCCAGTAGTCGGTGTTGTCGCGTTCGAACTTCGCGTGGAGCAGGTAGGTCCATGCGATCTGCATGTGGACGACGAACGCCTCGAGTCGACGGTCATCCCCTGGCCTGTTGTACAGGTCAACCGCGAGGAGAGCCTCCTTCTTGCTCCCCTGAAGCATGTGCCACCACTTCGCGCGAGCCATCTGCCGCCGAAGGTACTACGACAGCGCGGAGATCTCCATCATCGAGCGGCCCGAGAGTGTCTCAGCCGAAGTAGTGTTGTCGTTTTGGACGACGTCACCATGGGGTGTGGATGGGGCGGGGCCCTCCGAACACCCCGTGGAAAGCGGTGGAAGCCGTCCCCGCTGACCCACACTAAACTCCCTGCTAATCGGACCTTTCCGGGCCAAGCCAGGGAAGGTCGTGGAAGCCCTTGATCGGCCTGTCACGCCGGAGGTCGCGGGTTCGAGTCCCGTCGCTCCCGTCTCTCGAACCCGCGCGCTTCAAGACGGAGCCAAGTCGCAGTCGCCCGATCGCCGGCGTTGCCCGTCAGATGCCGATGGTGAGGTTTGCGACGAAGCCCTTCTTGAGGTTCCCGGTCACGGTCGCGAGCTGGTGGATCGCCTTGTCGTCGCCGAAGACATTGTCGGTGGCCAGCGATGTTCTCGCGAGGTTGCGCAGGCTGCCCGAGTACGCGCTGGTTGCGTAGACCTTCCTGCACACCGCCCGCGGCAACGCGATCTGTGACGTCTTCACGATCGGGCCGTTGGAGATCGCCTTCGCGACCGACCTGTAGACCTCGAAGTGGATGTGGGGCCAGCGGCCCGGATAGCAGCCGGGGAAGATCGTCTTGAACCAGGCCGTCCCCTCGCCATCGGTCTTCGCGATCCCGCGAAGATAGTTCTCGTCCTCGACTCCGGACGAGTACATCGAGTACCGGCCCAAGCGATCGCAGTGCCACAGGTACACGGCGAGACCGGACAGGGGCGCGTAGTCGTCGGAAGCGTCGGTCACCGTGAGGTTCACGCGCAGCGGGACGCCCGTGGCGAGCGTGCGGCTGTCACCGAAGCTCCGGCGGATGTCGTGACGGACGACGCCCGAGTCGTCCAGTACATCGAGGCCGTTGGAGCCGTCTGCGGGATACGGGCCGGCGGTCTCGTCGGGCACTTCACCGGTCGGCGTGGCGCCCAGCGCGCTCGACGCGCCGAGCGTGCCGAGAATGGCGGCCGCTGTGCCGACGCCGAAGATTCGCAGCGCGTCTCGCCGCGAGGCGAGCTTGACGAGATCCTCGTGGAGGCCCTCGCCGTGGTCGTGTCGATCCTGAAACGTCGTGTGGGTTGTCATGGTCGCGAGGGTACGTCTCGAGCCTGTGAATCTCCTGAGAGGCTCCTGTGAAACACCCAAGAAGGCAGGTACACGTGAAGCCGGCTTGCACGCAAGTCGCGTTCCCGTCGGCATCGGAGACCTTCACGTGGTGGATGCCGGTCGCGTAACTCTCGATCGGGAGAGCCCCGCGCGAAACGGCGTCCGCGAACGCGCCTTCGGCTCCCTGCGAGCAGTACCACCCGCTCCTCGACACGACTCGCCCCACCAGGCAGTCGCCGCGTTGCCTTCGGGCTATCCGCCGGGCAGCCTTCCGGTTGCGGCAACCTGCTTGATCTGCGCCAGCGTGTACGGCGCGTACATGTG
>CAZMUG010000050.1:0-16143 GCA_964569165.1 uncultured Gaiellales bacterium | reverse complement strand
CGCCGAGAGTTTCGGGACGCTTCTCACCGAGACCGATCCCTCGTTGGATCTGTCGACGACGTCTCTCGACTTCCCGAACGTCGCGTTGACGACGGAGCACTTCTTCCTTGCGATCAACGTCTACGACGAAACCGGCCTCTACCGGAACACGGTCGTCATGAGAATCGGGCTCGACGGTCTCGAGGCCGGAACAGCGGACCTCGACTGGCGCTATGTCGTGAGCAAGCACGGCACTGCGCAGCTCGTGGACGGTGCCTCCGACACCATGTACTTCGCACAGCACATCGATTCGTCCACGCTTCGTGTCTGGCGCTGGCCGGACGGCGACGACAACCCGGTCGGCTCCGATGTTGCGCACTCGTCCTACACCTGGAGCCCCAGCGGCTACACGTGCCCTCGTGCCGGCGCGACCACCGGGGACATCTGCAAGAGGCTGAAGGGCCGCTTCATCACCAACGACGACCGCGTCAACTCCGGCTGGGTCACAGAGGACGAGATCGGGTTCGCGTGGAATGCGAACCGCGATCCAGAGAACGGCTTCCCGTTCCCCTTCGTGATGGTCGTACGGCTCGATCGATCGAGCCTGACCCTCCGTGACGAGCCGCACGTCTGGAGCCCCGACCATGCGTACCAGTACGCGGCTTTCAGCCCGAACGCTCGCGGTGAGGTCGGGGGCGTGGTGATAGCGGCGGGCGGCGACAGATACTGGACCTGCGCGTCGCTCGTTCGTGACGACGTGAGCGACGGCGCATGGGAAGCGCGGATCCTCGACGTCTCAGACGCTGATTCACTCGCCGACCAGACGGGTGACTACCTCGGCGCCGTGCAGTACGAACCGGGCGGCAACACGTGGGCCGGCACCTGCATGACGCTGGACGGTGGCGGCAGGTCGACGGACGTGCAGGTACGCCTCTACCACTTCGGACGGAACTCCGAAGTTGATTGAGATCCGCATGGCTCTAGCCGCACTCGCGGCGTTTGGCTGACTCGCGGGGCTGCGATAGCGTCGCATCTGTGCGAACTGCCCCTTTGTCGCGGTGGCGCCGCGCGAATCTGTTGCTTCGCGCGGTATGGCGGCGCTACTGGTGGGTCGTCCTGAGCGGGTTTGCGGTTCTCTCCTTCTCCCTTGCGTACCTCGGCGCCGACGAGAAGTTGCACGGGTTCGCTCGGGTCAGCGCCGCGGTTCGAGTCTTCCCACTCGGCCTCGGCGTGCAGCCCGAGGATCCAGAGTCGTGGATGCTCCAGGTCGCGAGGCCGCTCGCATGGTTCGTTGTCGCGTATGCGGCAGTCAGGGCCACGTTCCTGCTGTTCGGAGAGCGGTTCCAGGAGTTCCGCGCGCGCCGGGCACGGGGTCACGTGATCGTCTGTGGGCTCGGCGCGAAAGGGCAGGCGCTGACCGAGAGCCTGCTTCGCGGGCGGAAGGTCGTCGCCCTGGACCTCGACCCCGGGCCCGAAGCGCAGCGCCTTCGAGATCACGGTGCAATCGTCCTGCGACGGGACGCGACGGATCCCGAATCCCTTCGGGCGGCTGGCATCTCCGGCGCGGAGTCACTGGTTGCCGCGTGCGGGCCTGACGCCGCCAACGCGCAGATCGCGGCCGCCGCACTCAGCCTGGCGCGGGGCAGAGCGAGCCGCCCTCTGCGCACGTTCGCACACATCGGCGACCCGCGTCTGTATACGTTCCTCCTTCGCCACGCTCTCTCGAGCAAGGGTGCCCGCGTCGAGTTCTTCAACGTGTACGAGCAGGGAGCGAGAGACCTGGTGAATGCGATGCGGCCCGCCGGAGCGCCTGAACCGGAAGCGGCGCTCATCGTGGGTGCTGGCGATCTCGGCCTGGCCGTAGCTTCACTCGTGGCCCGGAGGTCCCTCAAACACGAGGCCGAGAGGCAGGGAAGGCCGTTCCGTCTGCACATCGTCGATCTGGACGCCAACTCGAAGGCCCGGCTTCTCGTCGAGCGCCACACGCGGATCGAGGACGCGTGCGTCCCGGTCGCGCACGAGATGGACGTTGCTTCGCCGGCATTCGATCACCTCCTCGAGCGAAGCCCCGGGCTTGCGGACGTCAGTGTCGCGTACGTCTGCTTCGAAGACGAGAATCTCGCCATCTCGACGACCCTCAATCTCCTGAGCCAGGCGAAGGGCCGCTTTCCGGTCGTCGCGCGAGTCGCACGGAGAACCTCGGGCTTGGTCGCGCTGCTGGAAGCTGCAGACGGCGGCGACCGCGACAGCGCGCTCTTTCGGCCGCTGGGTCTTGCCGAGACGTGCCGTGGCGATGTCGTGCTCGAGGGCATTCGAGGTCAGCTCGCCCGGCGGGTGCACGAGGTCTACAGGTCGGGAAGCCCGGGAGGGCCGTACGACGTCCCATGGGATGAGCTGCCGGCAGACGGCCGTGATCGCAATCTGAGGCATGCCGAGGCAATCGCCTCGCAGCTCGAAGCGGTCGGGTACCAGCTCGCGCCCTTGATCGACTGGGGCCGTCCGTTGACCGTGCTTGAAGAGGCGGAAGTCGATCAGATGGCAGAAGTCGAGCACGAGCGCTGGATGGCGGAGCGGCTCGACGATGGCTGGCAGTACGGGCCGCTGCGCGATGACGGGGCGCGCGTGCATCCGGATCTCGTCAGGTGGGTCGATCTCCCAACCGATAGGCAGGACATCAATCGCCGACTCGTCTCCGAGCGGCCCAGGATGCTCGCTGACGTCGGAATCGGCCTCTATCGCGTCGAATTGCCGCCCGAGACGCGTGCGTGAACCTGGCTCCGCTCGCCTCTCACCCAGAGCAGGCGGGCGCACCCATCAGTGACCGGCTTCGCGGGGGTCTGCTGCGTGAATCGATCGAGCCATCTCGCGGAGTTCTCGTGCCAAGGACCTGAGAGAACTCTTCGACGGCGCGGTGTGCGATCTCGATAGCAAGCGCTGTCTTTCCCACTCCCGCGATACCGTGAAGCGTCACACGCCGGCTTCTGCGAATGCCCGCAGTGACGCGAGAGAGATAGTCGTCTCGCCCGCTGAGCGTGCGGCTGCGCGGGGGGATGAGTGTCGCCTTTGCGGCGGCGTGCGTCTCGCCGACCTGGTCGGTGATGGCGCCGGCTACGTCTGCGATCCACTCCGAGATGTCACGTCCGTTGACGTCGAGCCACTGCGTCGAGCTCACGAGGTACTGAAGGGCGTTCGCCGGCTCGACCTCGACCACGCGAATGGGAACGACCGGGTGGTGTTGGGAGACGGCCAGCTCGACTTCTCGGTGAACATGCGCCGACTCGTTCGCGGGAGCTGACAGCAAGAGTACGAGGGCCGACGTCGATGCGATCCCATCAACGATCGCCTCCGCGTACACACGACCAGGACTGATGTCTCTAGGAGCGATCCAGCAGCCGATCCCGGCTGCCTCCAGCTGAGCACAGACGGACTCGGCTAGCTCGCCGTCGGCGGCCGCGTAGCTGATGAAAGCCTTCTGGTTCACCGGGCCACATTCTCCTATGCCTGTCCGGCCACTGACAACACACGCGAGGTGCGTGCGGCTGTCTGACGTTCGTGAGTTGGCGGAATTGCGCGAGCACGGGCGGCCCCGCTTGGCTCTACCAGGCGGAACAAGGGCGGCTTCACGTCACAAGTTGACGGCCGGCTCAACGAGCCGGGGTCACTGGTTCGGACCCACTGCCGCCCCGTCCGCACGCCCGCGTCGATCGCGACGACGGACACGGGCGGTGCCGCGATGAAGGGCATACCGGCTCGACAGGTACGTGCACAGCCGGCCCAGACTGTCAGCCCGCCCTCTTGAACGGAGGCCGCCGCCGATCTCGTCAACTTGCGGTCTCGAACGTTCGGTGTGCGCTCGTAACAAACCCGGTCGAGCTCGCGGCCGAGACGCGATACTCGTACGCACGTCCTGGCTCGAGGCCTCGAATGTCGAACGACAGGTCTTGTGGGCCGTCGCCTCGAACGGACGATGTCCCAATCACCGACCACGTCGATGCAGGGCCCTGGCTGCGTCGGAGCTCGAGCGTCGCGATCGCGGCCAGACCATTCAGCTCCACGCGCCCGTGCACGGTAGCGCGGTCACGACCGACGGCTGAGGGCCCGAGCGTCTCGACGGAGGGTGGCCCGACCGGCGCTTCGCTGTCGGTGCGCAACTTCTCGACGACTGCCGAAGACAGCGACTCGAGACGCGAGTACACGCCGGGGTATCGACCGCATCCGAGCCCCCAGCTGACAATTCCCGCCTGCAGCCACGACGCTCCGAAGGGCACGAGGAGCGGTCCACCGCTGTCGCCGTGGCAAGCGTCCACAGGTTCCCCCGAGGCGCACAGCATCGTGCTGCGGTCGAAGGGATGGTGCGAGCCCGAGTACACGGCTTCACACTCGTCGTCAGCGAGCGTGGTGACCTGAGCCTGCTGGAGCCAGTCCGAGCCGGGGATCCAGTCTGCGCCCGGACCCTCTTCCGACGTCCAACCCCATCCGAGGATGGCTGCGAGAGTGCCGGGCTGCCAGAGCTGATCGTCTTCTCCGAGAACGAAGACAACGCCGGCCTCGCGCGCCGGCCGGTCGAGGCGGATGAGCGCGACGTCGTTCGACATGGTCTCCGGGTCGTACGCGGGGTGCTTCCAGCCGTCACCGTCGATCCAGGAGGCCTCGTACCTCACATTGTGATCCGTCCAGGGCCGATCCACGCCCCCAACCCACACACGGGCTCCCAGGGAATCGTCGAGGCAGTGGGCTGCCGTGAGCACCCAGCGCGGACCGATCAGCGCTCCACCGCATTTCCAGGTCGACGGCTGCCTCTCGTCCGCCGGATCCTTGCCGTCGGGCTCGCCGTTTCCGTCCTCGTCCTTGACGAGGCGCACATGGGCCATGAATGGCCAGCGTCCTTCTGGCGCATCTTCGCCGCCGATGATGTCGAGGCCGGGCGTCGATGCCGGCGGCGTGGATCCGACGGCCGACGCGCCGTCCGGCGCTGACTCGGGGCTCGCACCGCCGCAGGCGGAGACGGCGACGGCGATGACGATGATCAGGAGAGCTATCGCCACAGCATGTGGACTCTGACACGAACTGGGCGAGTAGAACATGAGCCGGCGTGGTCGTCAATGCCCTGAGAACAGCGCGTTCAGCGTCTGCGCTCGTCCCTCGTCGGAGTAGAAGTGGCTGGGTCGATATGGGTATCTCGGCCGTTATGCCCTTCGGTCGCCAAGGCGTGGACCGGAAATGAGCGGCTCAAGAAGGCTGGGCGCGCATACAACCCTTGGGTCTCGACGTATCGTTCCGGCCGAGCTTGGCAAGGCTGACCCGTCTACAGCCTCATACGGCCTCGGAGGTACCAGCCGGAGCGTGGTGAGGTCACCGAGCCCAAGCTGACCCACCACTGCGCGGTTTGCGGTGCGCGCGGGCTGCATCTACCCTGACGCGCACGTGCGACTCGTGACCCGCCCCCGCCTCGTTCTCGCGCTCGCAGTCGCCCTCTTCGCGCTGCCGACCCTGGCCTCGGGCGCGCTCTCGGCTCCGGCGGCGAACAGCGTGACCTTCCAGGACTCCACGGGCGAGGACCCGGCGGGCCCGGACATCACGACGGTCGAGGTCTCGAACGACGACACGGGGATGCTCACCTTCGGGATCGCCGTCCCCAACCGCCCCACCCTCGGGCAGGACATGCTCTTCGAGATCTGGGTGGACTCGGACGACAACCCGGCCACCGGCGACCCGGAGCTCGCGGGCGTGGACTACGTGATGCAGCTCGTGCGCGGCGAGATCAACCTCTACAAGTGGGACGGCACCGACTTCACGCGGCGGTTCGGAGATCCGTCCGCGGTCACGCTCTCGTTCTCGTACCAGAACGGGCTCAAGGTACGGATCTCGGCCAGCGAGCTCGGCAACACGAAGAAGTTCAAGTTCTTCGTGTTCGCGATCGGGGGCCTCGTCGTCGATCCCGTCACGGGCGAGATCGACGGCACGAACGCCCATGCCGATGCGGCACCGGGCGGCGGCGCCGGCCTCTACCCGTACGAGGTGATGATCTCCCCGCCGACGCTCGTCGCGAAGAGCCTGAAGGCCTCGCCGGCGAAGCCGAAGGCCGGGAAGCCGTTCACCCTCCGCCTCGTGGCGGCGCGCTCGGACACCGGTGCGGCGATCCAGAACGGCCGCGTCACCTGCGTGGCGAAGGCGGGCAAGACGAGGCTCAAGGCCAGGCTCGCCCGGGTCGTCGCGGGTGCGGCGACGTGCACCTGGAACATCCCTGCGAGCGCGGCGGGCAAGACCTTCCGCGGCTCGGTGGCGGTCTCCTTCGAGGGCCTCAAGGCGTCGAAGGCCTACGCGAGCAAGATCGTCCGCTAGCGCGCCGCCTGTGCGACGCCTCGCGCTTCTCGCCCCTGCCGTCGCCCTCGTCGCCCTTACCGGCTCGGCCGCGGGCGCCCTCGACCGGACGCCGCGGAGCGTCGTCGAGGCGGCGCTCCCGAACGTGCGGCCGGCGCCGGACCCGTCCGCGTTCCGCCCGGCGCAGGGGAACCGCGTGCGGGTCATCGTCACGCTCGCCGAGCCGCCGCTCGCCGAGGCCTCGTACGGCCGCCGGCTGGCCGCGACCGGGGCGAAGCGGAAGCTGAGCCTGCGGACGCCGTACGCCCGCGCGTACCTGTCCCGGCTGGAGGCGTCGCAGGCACGGGCCGTCGCCACCGTCGAGCGGGCCATCCCGGAGGCGGTCGTCTCCCGCCGCTACCAGCTCCTCCTGAACGGGTTCGCCGTCAGCGTCCCCTACGACCGCCTGCCGAAGCTCCTCGGGCTCGGCCTCGCGGAGCACGTGTACCCGAGCCGCTCGTACACGCCCTCGCTCAACACCGGGCCGGCGATCCTCGGCGCGCCCCAGTTCTCCGCCGCCACCGGAGCGCGGGGCGAGGGGGTCAAGGTCGCGGTGGTGGACGACGGGGTGGACTCCGAGCACCCCTTCCTCGACCCGGCGGGATTCGCCTACCCGGCGGGCTTCCCGAAGGGGCCGAGCGGCGGGACGACGCCCAAGGTCATCGTCGCGCGCGGGTTCCCCGGGCCGGGCGCGAGCAGCACGCCGCTCGACCGCGACCGCTCGTTCCACGGGACGTTCGTGGCCGGGATCATCGCGGGCGTCCCGACGGACGTTGAGGCCGGCAGGCCCGGCTACTGCGTCGAGGCGCAGGGCGGGTGCCACCCGGCGGTGAAGGGGCTGTCGGGCGTCGCGCCGCGCGCGTACATCGGGAACTACCGCGTGTTCAACGTCCCCGATCCCCTCGGCGGGTGCTGCTCGGCGAACACGCCCGAGATCGTCGCCGCCTTCGAGTCCGCCGTGCGGGACGGCATGGACGTCATCAACTTCTCCGGCGGCGGGCCGCAGGCGGACCCGCGCACGGACGGCCTCGTCCCGGCGGTCGCGAACGCCGTCCGCGCGGGCGTCCCCGTCGTGATCTCGGCCGGGAACGACCGGGACTTCTTCGGGCTCGGGACGGCGGGGTCGCCGGCCACCGCGCCGGAGTCGATCGCGGTCGGCTCGACGACGAACGCGCACGTCTTCGGGAACTCGCTCGCGGTGACGTCCCCGACGGGCCTCGGGCGCATCCCGTTCGTCCCGACCGACACCATCCCGCCCTCGTGGATCGCGAGCGACCAGCGGCTCGTGGACGTGGGAACGGTGAACGGCGTGGACCGGCGGCTGTGCAGCGACCAGCCCGCGCTTCCCTCGGGCTCCCTGCGCGGCGCCATCGCGCTCGTCAGCCGGGGAGGCTGCCCGTACGACGCGAAGGCGGAGCGGGCGTCCGCCGCCGGCGCCGTGGGGATCGTCATCGCCGAGAACCGCCCGGGCGACCCGACCTGGCCCTACCTCACCGGCGCCGCGGGCGGAGCGGTGTCCGACCTCGACGGCGCGCGGCTCCGCGCGGCGGCCGCGACGGCGGGGGGAGCGGTCACGGTCCGCTTCAGCCGCGACGTCCTCGAGGTGCCGACGACCTGGGCCGGCGTCCCGTCCAGCTTCTCCGCCGGGGGCCTGACGGCCTTCGGGCACCAGCTCAAGCCCGACGTCACCGCGCCCGGCTCCCAGGTGCTCTCGTCCACGCTGCCCGAGTTCGCGGGCGACGACTACGCCGTGCTGGACGGAACGAGCTTCTCCGCGCCGCACGTCGCCGGCCTCGCCGCGCTCCTCGTGCAGCGCCATCCCGGCTGGACTCCGCTGCAGATCAAGTCGGCCCTCATGTCCACCGCCGGCCCGGCGTTCGCGGACACGTCCCGCACCCAGGAGGCCTCCGTGCTCCTCGAGGGCGCCGGCCTCCCCCGCATCTCCGCGGCCGACCGGCCGCTCGTGTTCACCGACCCGCAGTCGCTCTCCTTCGGCTACCTGGCCGCGGGGTCGAGCGCGAACAGCAAGGCGATCCCGGTGACGGTCTCGGACGCGGGCGACGGGGCGGGGACGTGGACGGCCGAGATCCAGCCCCAGGTCGCGTCGCCGGGCGCATCCGTCGAGGCGGCGCCCGTGGTGCTCGCGCCCGGCGGGCAGGCGATCGTCCAGGTCGTCGCCCGCGCCGCGGCCGGAGCTGCAGCGGGAGACAACTTCGGCTTCGTCGTGCTCCGGCGCGGGAGCGACGCGCGCCGGATCCCGTACGCGTTCTCCGTGTCGCGCTCCTCGCTCGCCGGCGCGACGGTGATCCCGCTGAAGACGCTGCAGTCGGGCGACACGAGGAGCGGCGAGGACCGGGCTCGCGTCTACCGCTGGCCGACCTCGCCGTTCTCGATCCTCGGGATCTTCGGCGTGGACCCGTCCGTCTCCGACGACGGCAAGGAGAAGGTGTACGCGCTCGACCTCGGAAAGCAGGCGGTGAACGCCGGTGTCGTGGTCGTCCGCCCGAAGCCGCGGCTGGACGCGAACATCGCGGCGCTCCTGAGCTCGAACCAGCCGATCCACCCGTGGTTCCTCAACTCGCTCGACGAGAACGACGTCACCGGCTACGCGGGGATCCCCGTGAACGTGAACGGCTCGATGCCGGACTTCCTGTTCTCGATCGGCGCGTCGGGCGGCGTGTTCCTCCCGGCGGGGCGCTACTACGTGTCCGTGGACTCCGGGCGCGACCCGTTCACGGGCAAGCCGCAGCACGGGCCGTACGTCCTCCGCTCCTGGGTCAACGACGTCAAGCCGCCGCGCGTGGAGCTCCTGACCCGGGTCGTCTCGAGCGGCCGGCCCACGATCGTCGCGAGGGTCACCGACGCGAAGGCGGGGGTGGACCCGTTCTCGCTGACGCTCTACTTCGGGCCGCCGAAGCGGATCGAGCAGGTGGGCGCCGCCTCGTTCGACGACACGACCGGGATCGCGACGTTCTCGATCCCGCGCGAGGCGCTCGCGCTCGAGCCGGGCACGCAGTTCATGCGGATCGTCGCGGCCGACTACCAGGAGGCGAAGAACATCGACACCGAGGGCGACAGCCCGCGGCCCAACACGCGCATCCTCGGGGTCCGTCTCCAGGCCGTCCCGCGCCCCACGGTCTCGTGGGTGCTGCCGGACGCGGGCCGCTGCGTCGCCCGCAAGCAGCGGCTCGTCGTCGTTGCGAACGACAACGTGCGGATCTCGTCCGTCGGCTTCTTCGACGGCAACCGCCAGATCGGGCGCGTGCGCAGGGACGTCTCGGGCATCTACGAGCTGACCTGGTCCACGAGCGGCAAGCGCAAGGGCAAGCACGTGCTCACGGCAACGGCCTCGGACGTGCGCGGGCGCGAGGCGTCCTCGAAGCGCACCGTCAGGGTCTGCGGGTAGCGGGGCCGTGATCCGGGCCACGCGCTTCGGCAAGCCGCTGCCCGACGGGGGGACGATCGGCGTCGTCGCGGCGGCGAGCCCGTACGACAGCCGCTCCGAGGTGCTGCGCGGCATCGAGTGGTGGGAGGCTCGTGGGTACCGCGTGAAGCTCGGCGCCGGGGTCTGGGAGCGGGACGACTACGTCGCCGGCGACGCGCGGACGCGGGCGGACGACCTGAACGCCCTCTACGCCGACCCGGAGGTGGACGTCGTCCAGGCGCTGCAGGGCGGCTTCGGCTCGGCGCAGCTGATCCCGTACGTGGACTTCGACCTCGTCGCCGAGAACCCGAAGCCGCTCGTCGGCTACTCCGACCTCACGGCCCTGCACGTCGCGCTGCGGCAGCGCGCGGGGCTGGCCACGATCTACGGCAACGGGCTCATGGGGGTCGGCGCCGCGGAGACGACCGCGTTCACGAGGGACCGGCTGCTCGAGGTGCTCCGCACCGGGGGCGCCGGCGAGGTCCCGCGCGATCCCGACGATCCCTGGGTGCGCTCGATCCACGGAGGGAAGGTCACCGCTCCGCTCGTCGGCGGCTGCCTGTGGCTCCTCATGCAGACGATGGGGACGCCGTGGGAGCTCGAGCTCGAGGGCGCGATCCTCTTCTTCGAGGACACCCACACGCCCCCGTACTACGTCGACGGGCAGCTCGTCCAGCTCGCGCACGCCGGCAAGCTCGAGCAGGTGGCGGGCGTCGTCGTGGGGCAGATGGAGAAGTCGGACTGGGGAGACCTCCGGCCCGTCTCGGACTGGGCCCGCTCGCGCTCGCTCGAGGACGTCCTCGACGAGCGCCTCGGCCCGCTCGGCGTCCCCGTCCTCTACGGCCTGCCGCTCGGGCACACGAAGCACCTGGCCGCGCTTCCGCTCGGCGTGACCTGCACGCTCGACGCCGACGCCCGCACCCTCACGGTCGACGAGCCGGCGCTTCGCTGACGCGCGTCTCTCCCTCCTCGTCCTCGTCGTGGTGGACGAAGAGGCCGCTCACGGCGTACCAGACCTGCGTGCGGAGCGGCGGCCCCGGCGGCCCCGGCGGCTGTGACCACGCGTACGCGAACTCGGCGCCGAGGAGCAGGATCCAGGCGACGACGTAGACGAAGAAGAGGAACGTCATCACGCCCGCGAGCGAGCCGTAGATGAGGTTGTAGCGCGAGAAGTCGGAGAACACGACCGCCAGCACCTTCGTCGCGCCCCAGATGCCGACCGCGGTCAGGATCGTCCCGGCGAGCGCGCCCGTCCGCCTGATCTTCCGCGCGGGGACGAAGCGGTAGAGCAGGAGGACGGTCACGGCGATCGCGACGAGCTGCACGCCGTCGCGGAGGAGGACGCCCGACGGGGCCGCGTCGATCCCCGCCCGGTCGAAGGCGTCGTCCACGATCCGGCTGAAGAACGCGCCGAACGCCGAGAGGCCGACGACGACGAGGACGAGGATCCCGGCGGCGGCGACGAGGACGAGGTCGACGAGCTTCGCATGGGCCGCCGGCCGCCCGCGCTCCACCTTGAGAGCCGCCTCCAGCCCGATCCGGATCGACGCCATCATCCCCGAGGCGCCCCAGAGGAGCGCGATCAGGGAGACGAGCCCGATCGCGGAGAAGGGCGTCGCGATGCCCTCGATCGACTTCTGGACGTTCGCCTGCCCCGACTCGGAGACGGGGAGGATGTCGATCAGCTCGTCGATCACCTGCTGCCGCAGCTCGTCGTCCTGGAGGACGAGCCCGAAGATCGAGACGAGCGCGATGGTGAGGGGGAAGAGGGAGAAGAGGACGCGGTACGAGATCGCCGCCGCGTACTGCGTGCACCGGTCCTTGAACATGTCCTCGACCGCCGTCGGCAGCGCTCTCACCACCCCGCGGGCGACCGCGCCGAGCCGGTCGAGCGGCGAGCGGACGAGCCGGGCGACGCGCCCGGGCCCGGCGGCTTGGGTCTCGGTCTCGGCCATCGCTCTGAGTCTACGGAGCGCGCCTGCGCGTCAGGGCCGGGGCCCCGGCCGCCGCGCGACTATCCTCACCGCGTGAAGGTCGTCCTCCCCGACTCCTCCGAGCTCGAGCTTCCCGACGGCGCGACGGGGCTCGACGCCGCGCGCGCGATCGGGCCGAAGCTCGCCGAGCAGGCGGTCCTGGCCCGGGTGGACGGCGGGGTGCGCGACCTCCGCCTGCCGCTCGCCGACGGTGAGAGCGTCCAGTTCCTCACGACCCGGGACACGGAGGACCCGGACGCGCTCTACGTCCTCCGCCACTCGGCCGCACACCTGCTCGCCGAGGCGGTCATGCGGCTTCACCCCGGCGTGAAGATCGCGATCGGGCCGCCGATCGCGGACGGCTTCTACTACGACTTCGAGTTCCCGGAGCCGATCTCGGAGTCGGACCTCGAGGCGATCGAGGAGGAGATGCGGCGCGAGATCGCGGAGGGGCGCTCCTGGGAGCGCGAGGAGGTCTCGCGCGAGGAGGCGCTCGAGCGCTTCCAGGCCGAGTCGCAGCCGTACAAGGTCGAGCTCGCGCGAGACGCGGAGGGGGGCATCTCGCTCTACACCCAGGGCGACTTCACGGACCTCTGCCGCGGGCCGCACCTCCAGGACGCGACGCCGATCAGGGCGGTGAAGCTGACGAGCCTCGCGGGCGCGTACTGGCGCGGCGACGAGCGGAACACGCAGCTCACGAGGATCTACGGGACGGCGTTCTACTCGCAGGCCGACCTCGACGCGCACCTCGAGCGGCTCGAGCAGGCGCGCGCGCGGGATCACCGCCGGCTCGGGCTCCAGCTCGATCTCTTCCACGTCGACGAGCACTCGCCGGGCTCGCCGTTCTGGCACCCGAAGGGGATGGTGGTCTACAACCAGCTCGAGGCGATCCGCCGCCGCGAGAACGCACGCCGCGGATACGACGAGGTCAAGACCCCGCTCATCTACGACAAGGCGCTCTGGGTGACCTCGGGCCACTGGGAGAAGTTCCGCGAGAACATGTTCCTCGTCCCGGGCGACACCGAGGACCAGACGTACGGGATCAAGCCCATGAACTGCCCGGGGCACATGCTCCTCTTCGGCTCGCAGCTGCGGAGCTACCGGGACCTCCCGATCCGCTACGCGGAGGCCGCGCCGCTGCATCGCAACGAGCCCACCGGGACGCTGCACGGGATCACGCGCGTCCGCTACGTCACCCAGGACGACGCGCACATCTTCTGCACCCGCGAGCAGATCCCGGCGGAGCTCGACGGCTGCCTCGACTACCTGCGCTACCTCTACGGGCTCTTCGGGCTGGAGCCCCACGCCGAGCTCTCGACCAGGCCGGACAACAAGCTCGGGTCGGACGAGGAGTGGGACTTCACGGAGGGCGAGCTGCTCGGCGCGCTCGAGCGCCACGGCGTCCCGTACGTCGTCGGCGCGGGCGAGGGGTCGTTCTACGGCCCGAAGATCGACCTGCACATGACGGACGTGCTGGGCCGCAGCTGGCAGATGGGCACGATCCAGCTCGACGCCCAGATGCCGGCCCGCTTCGGCCTGACGTACATGGGCCCGGACAACCACGAGCACGGGGTCTTCGTGATCCACCGGGCGCTCTTCGGCTCGTTCGAGCGCTTCATCGGGATCCTCGTCGAGCACTACGCCGGCGCGTTCCCCTTCTGGCTGGCGCCGGTGCAGGCGCGCGTCATCCCGGTCGGCGACTCCCACCGGGAGGCGGCGCACGGCCTCCGCGACCGGCTCGCCGGGGAGGGGTTCCGCGTCGACGTGGACGAGCGCGACGAGACGCTCGGCAAGCGGATCCGCGAGGCCGAGCTCGTGAAGGTCCCCTTCGTGCTCGTCCACGGCGACCGCGAGTCGGACGACGCGCTCGCCGTCCGCGAGCACGGGGGAGGGCAGTCCACGTGCTCTCTCGACGAGCTCCTGGCACGGTTCCGTGACCTTCGGGCCGAGTCCGATCCCGGGTAGGTGGTACCATCCGGCCTCTGCAAGCAGGAGCTCATCGCTTCCTCACCTCCCGGGCGTGACTCGCGGAGGTTCAACCGAGCCGGTTGGAGTGAGTGACGAGCCGCTGCCTGCAGCGGTTCGTGTCGTTGACAAGGAGGAAGCTGACAGCTTGCTGAAGGGACTTTGAGACCGCGCCGCCGTCGCCCGGAGCTGGAGCGCACGGTCCCGCGCAAGCGGGACGAGCGCATCAACGAGGAGATCCGCGTCCCGCGCGTCCGTCTCGTGGACGAGAAGGGCGGGCAGGTCGGGATCCTCTCGACGAAGGAGGCGCTCGAGTTCGCGTACCAGCGGGGCCTCGACCTCGTCGAGGTCGCGGCCGGCGCCGATCCGCCCGTGGCCCGGGTGATGGACTACTCGAAGTACCGCTACGAGCAGGAGCAGCGCGCCAAGCAGGCCCGCAAGCACCAGCTCCAGATCAACATCAAGGAGATCAAGCTCAGGCCGAAGATCGGGATCCACGACTACGAGACCAAGAAGGGCCACGTCGTCCGCTTCCTGAACCAGCGGGCGAAGGTCAAGGTCACGATCATGTTCCGGGGGCGCGAGACGCTCCACCCGGACCGGGGTCGCGACCTGCTGATGCGTCTCGCCGAGGACGTCAAGGAGATCGGGGCGATCGAGCAGCAGCCCCTCCTGGACGGCAGGAACATGGTCATGGTTCTGGGGCCGACGAAGAACGCAGGAGTGAAAGCCGATGCCAAAGATGAAGACGTCGAAGGGCGCGAAGAAGCGCTTCAAGGTGACCGGGGCGGGGAGGCTCCTCCGCAAGCACGGGATGAGGAGCCACAACCTCGAGAAGAAGTCGTCGAAGCGTAGGCGCGGCTTTCGCAAGGACTACGAGGTCGCGGAGAGCGACGCGAAGTCCGTCCGCAAGCTGCTCCGGGGAGGGTGAGCCATGCCTCGCGTGAAGAGGGCGGTCCACGCGCGCAAGAAGCGCGCCAAGGTGCTCGAGCAGGCGAAGGGGTACTACGGGCGCAAGAAGTCGCACTACCGCTTCGCGAAGGAGCAGGTCGAGCACTCGCTCGTCTACGCGTACCGTGACAGAAAGGCGCGCAAGCGGACGTTCCGGCAGCTCTGGATCGTGCGCATCAACGCGGCGGCCCGCGCGAACGGCCTCTCGTACAACCGCTTCATGGACGGCGTGAAGAAGGCGGGCATCACGCTCGACCGCAAGTCGCTCGCCGACATTGCCGTCAGCGACCCGCAGGCGTTCGCCGCGGTCGCCGACCGCGCGAAGGCCGCGCTCGAGGCCGACGAGGCCTCGCAGGCCGCCTGATCACCTCGCGCCGGAACGAGAAGCTCCGGCTCGTCCGGAAGCTTCTCTCCGCGCGCAAGCACCGCGGGGCGACCGGGCTCTTCGCGGTCGAGTCCGAGGACCTCGTCGAGGCCGCGGCGGCGGCCGGGATCGAGCCGGTGGAGCTGCTCGTCGCGGGCGAGGACGTCGAGCCGGAGCTGCTGGCCGAGGTCTCGACGCTGGGCCACGCTCCGCGCGTGATCGCGATCTACCGGACGGCGGACCTCCCTGCGGGCGGGCGGGACGTCGCGCTCGCGCTCTGGAAGGTCGGGGACCCGGGCAACGTCGGGACGCTCGTCCGCACGGCGGACGCCTTCGGCGCCGCAGTCGCGCTCTCGCCGGGCTGCGCGGACCCGACGGGCCCGCGCGCGCTCCGGGCGACGGCCGGGGCGATCTTCCGCGTGCCGCTCGTGGCCTGGGAGGCGGCTCCCTCGCGCCGCGTCGCGCTCGTCGCCCACGGCGGCGCGCCGCTCGAGGAGGTCGAGCTGGCGCCACCCCTGACGTTCGTGCTCGGCTCCGAGCGCCAGGGTCTTCCCGACGACGTTCTCGTGGAGGCCGCACTGGCCACGATCGAGCTCCCCGGCGGTGCGGAGTCGCTGAACGTCGCTGCGGCCGGGGCGATCGCGCTCTACGAGCTCTCGCGGCGAGGCCCCTGAGCGTCGCGGGCCTCGAGGGTCGCCTTCAGCTCGTCGATTCGCGCCTGCAAGCGGCGCGTCAGGTCGTCCCGCTGGCGGAGCTCCTCGGCCCGCTCCTCAGGGCTCATCTTCTTCCATCTCTCCGGAATCATCGTCCCTCTCGTCTTCCTCCGGGAGAAAGATCAAGCCATGGATGTCGTACACGCCACGACGGATGTCGAAGAGCGCTTCCATGACGATCTCGGTATCACGCTCGCCCACATCCGCATCGTGCCCGTTCGCGTCGGGCCGGGCAAGATGTCCGCAACGGCCTAGCCGAAGCCGCCGCCACCGCCCCCGCCGCCGCCACCCCCGCCGCCGGAGAAGCCCCCGCCGAAGCCCCCCGAGCCCGAGTTCGGCGGCGCGAGCGCGCTGCCGAAGCCGGAGGCGAGGTCGCCGCTCGAGAGGCTCGACGCCCCCGAGCCGAGGGCACCC
>CAZMUG010000049.1:4690-16151 GCA_964569165.1 uncultured Gaiellales bacterium | reverse complement strand
CCGCGTGCCACGCGTGCGTGCGCGCGGCCATGGTCCGCGCTCCCGTCCGCTCGCCCGCCGCGAGCCCGTCCTCGACGTGCCGCTCCGCCTCGTCCCAGTGGCGGGCGGTCGCCGCGAGCCGGCCCAGGAAGGAGTCGGCCGGCCCCCAGCAGACGGCGGCCCGGGCCATCGTGAACATGCGCCCGGCGTAGGGGCGGAGCACGTCGTACGCCTCGGCCGCCCTCCGGGAGTCGCCGATCAGGCCGACCGCGATCGTGAACTCCCCGGCGCCTGCGTAGAAGTTCATGTCCTTGACGACGGCGTGGAAGCCGGCCGGACCGAGCTGCTCGAGCGCGCGCGAGGCCTCGTCGAGCCGCCCCGCGAGCGCGAGGAGCATGGCCTGGCCGCAGCGGAAGGCGTCGGACGGGCCACCGCGCGCGATCCCTTCCGCGATCACGGGCAACCAGCGCTCGAGGTCCCGCCCCTGGTCCATGTCCGCCGCCCAGCGGGCGAGGTCCCGGTAGATCTCCGCGTTCGCGTCCCCGCCCCCGGAGCCGATCTCTGCGGCCTCGTCGGCGAGGGCCCGCACGTCGTCGAACCGCCCCTCGAGCCCCGCCAGCATCGCCCTCCAGGCGGGGACCCACCACGAGTAGGCGGCGATCCCGAGGGGCTCGACCAGGCGCGCGTACGAATCGATCTCCACGCGGGCGGCGTCGACGTCACCGCTCTCCACGAGATCGAGCACGAGCCAGGTGCGCGCGAGCAGAGACCGCTCACGGTCACCGCTCGCCTCGGCACGCTCGACCAGCTCCCGGGAGACGGCGAGCCGCTCCTCCAGCCGGTCCGGGCTCCAGAGCGTGACCCGGCGCGCGTTCAGCGCGTCGAGGAGGGCCTCCGGCCCGTTCGCCGCGCGGGCGAGCGCGACCGCGTCCTCGCTGAGCGCCTCCCGGCGCGACGACGGTGGGAGGTAGTACACCTCGACCGAGAGACGCGCGAGGAGCCGTGCGCGGAGAGCCGGGCTCCGGTCTCCCAGCGCCGCGAGCGCGTCCTCCAGCAGCGTGACGAGCTCGTCGTCCGGGTCGAACACGCTGACGCCGATGCCTCCTCGCGCGAGCGCCGCCCGGGCCAGGAGCTCGGGTTGGCGGCGGTCGCGTGCGATCCCGATCACCTCCGTGAGCCGCTCGTGCGCCTGCTCGAGCGACCCGGTGCGAAGCTGCGTCTCGGCGAGCGCCAGGCCGAGCCCGGCGCGTTCCAGCTCGCCGTCCGCGAGCTCCAGCGCACGGAGGTAACGGGAGGCCGCCACCTCCAGCGAGTGGAGCGAGCGAGCGTGGTCGCCGGCCTCCCGCAACGCCCGCGCGGCGCGAGCGCGGAGGTCTCCGGCATCGCCGCCGGCGGCAGTCGTGTACTCCAGCGCCCGCAGGTAGTGGTCGGCGAGCAGGTCGGCGCGCCCCTCGGCGCGGTCTGCGGGAAGCGTCTCGGCCCACTCGCCGGCCCGCCGGTGCTTCTCGGCGCGGCGGGCGCGCGGCATCTGCTCGTACGCCACCTCGCGGATGAGCGGATGCCGAAACACGAGCTCTCGCTCCTCCGCGACGGTCGAGCTCGCCGTCGCCTGGACGAACTCCTTCCGCTCGAGTGACGCGAGGAGCTCGTCCATGCGCGCAGCCTCCCCCGACACGTGGCGAAGCGCACTCGGCCAGAACGCCTGGCCGACGACGGCGGCATCCTGGAGCAGCGCCTTCTCCTCGCGAGAGAGGGCATCGAGCCGCGCGGCGACGATCCCTTGCACGGACTGCGGGAGTACGGCCGCGGGAGCCCGCTCGCCGTCCGAGAGGGCGCGGACGAACTCCTCGGCGTAGAGGGGATTGCCTCCCGCCCGTTCCAGCAGGGCGCTCTCGAGCCCGGTATCGAGGCGGTCGGCGGTCAGAGCGCGGATGAGCGTGCTCGTCTCGGCGTCCGAGAGCGGCACGAGTCGAACGAACGCCCGGTGCCCGGCCGTCTCCTCCCAGACGGCGCGACGCTCGAGGAGCTCGGGCCGAGCCGTGCCGACGACGAGCAGCGAGCTCGGCTCGGGGCTCCGGACGAGCTCGTCGAGGAAGTCGAGGATCGCGTCGTCGGCCCAGTGGAGGTCGTCGAACACGAGCACGAGCGGGCCGCGCCGGGCGAGCAGCTCGAAGAAGCGGCGCCAGGCGGCGAACGCGTCCGCACGGCGATCCTCGCGGGCGTGCGTCTCGCCGGCGAGCCCGACGAGGGGCCGGAGCCGGGACACGAGCCAGCGCGCGTCGGAGGCGTCGGCGGTGAGTGCCTCGACGACGTGCGTGAGCTTCGCCTCGGCCTGGGGCGCGTCGTCGGTGTCCATGATCCCGGCGGACGCCTGGACCATCTGTCCGAGGCCGCGGAACGAGGTTCCCGCCCCGTACGGGAGCGAGCGGCCCTCGAGCCAGGTCACGTCCGGTCGCCGCGAGCGCACCCCGCTCTCGAGCTCGGAGACGAGGCGCGTCTTGCCGATCCCCGGGACCCCGACGAGGGTGACGAACCGCGGCCCCTCGCCGGCGGCCGCGAGCTCGAAGCTGTCGCGGAGGAGGTCGAGCTCGTCCGCGCGTCCGACGAGCGGCGCATCCCGGAGTCGCCGTGACCCGCCGATCTCGGCGCGCGCGGCCAGAGGCTCCCACACGCGGACCGGCTTGCTCTTGCCCTTCGCCTCGATCGCCGTGTGCTCCGCGTACTCGAACACGTCGAGCGTCGCCCGGTAGGTCTCCTCGCCGACGAGGACGCCGCCGGTGGGCGCTGCGGACTGGATCCGCGAGGCCGTGTTGATGGTGTCGCCGGCGACCATCCCGATGCCCGTGTCGGTCGGATCGAGGGCGACGAGCGCGGTGCCCGTGTTCACTCCCGCGCGCAGGGCGAGGTCGTCCCGTCCGTCGGCCCACTCGCAGACGGCGAGCGCCGCCCGCACGGCGCGCTCGGGGTCGTCCTCGTGCGCGACCGGCGCGCCGAAGACGGCCAGCACGGCGTCGCCGATGAACTTCTCCACGGTGCCCCCGTGCTCCTCGAGAATCGAGCGCGCGTGCGTGTAGTACGTCGTGAGCAGGGCGCGGACGTCCTCGGGGTCGAGCGCCTCGGAGCGCTCGGTGAACCCGACGAGGTCGGTGAACACGACCGTGACGACTCTGCGTTCCTCGCGCGTCACAGTCGGGCGAGAGCGCGATAGGTCTCGCGCATCGCTGCCACGCCGAGCGCGAAGGCCTCGACCGGCATCCGCTCGTTCGGTGAGTGCGTGTGGCTGTCGGGAAGGGCGAAACCGGTCATCACGGTCGGGATGCCCCGGGCGGCGAGCGCGGCGACGACGGGGAGCGTGCCGCCGGCGCGGACGACGAGCGGTCTCGCGCCGAACACGCGCTGGAGGGCATCGCGGGCGAGGTCGAGCGCCCGGGTGCGGGGGAGGACGGCGGCGGGCGTGAGGTCCCGGCCGGTGACCTCCAGCGCCGCTCCTGGCGGGAGCGCGTCGCGGAGGATCCGCTCGGCGGCGTCCGCGAGCACCTCCGGGTCCTGGCCGGGAGCGACACGGATCGTGATCCCGGCCGCTGCGCGCGAGACGAGCGTCGTGTTCCGGAGGCCCGGCTTGCCGCCCAGGATCCCCGTGACGTCGAGCGACGGCTCCACGAACACGCGCTCGTAGAACTCCTCGCCCGCCCGGGCGTCGAGCGGAACCGCCCCCACCCGGGCGATCTCGTCGGCTCCGGGTGGAAGCTCGCGCCAGTCGGCGCTCTCGCCGGCGCCGGGCGGGGACACTCCGGCCCGGAGGGGCTCCGGGAGCCGCCCGTCCAGCGGGAAGAGCGCCGTGAGCGCCTCTGCCAGCGCGTGGATCGCGCTCAGGGCGACTCCTCCGTAGTGACCCGAGTGGAGATCACGGGCGCCCGTGCGCACCTCGACGTCGAGTGCCACGAGGCCGCGTGTCGCGACGACGAGCTCTGGCCGGTTGCGCCGCTTCATCCAGCCGTCGAGGGCGACGCACGCGTCCGCACGGCCGTCGTCCGCGGCGAGGAAGCGCGCGATCGCGTCGCCGCCGGTCTCCTCCTCGCCGTCGCAGACGATCCGGAAGCCGACCGGCAGCGCACCCTCCGCAGCGAGCTCCTCGATCGCCTTCAGCTGCATCCAGAGCTGCCCCTTGTCGTCGGCGACGCCGCGCGCGTAGAGCCACTCACCGCGGATCTCGGCGGAGAACGGGTCGCTCTCCCAGAGCTCGAGCGGATCGGGGGGCTGCACGTCGTAGTGGCCGTACACGAGGACGACCGGCGCTCCCGGCGGGCCGGCGATCTCGCCCGCGACGAGCCGCCCCTGCTCCAGGACCTCCGCGGTCCCGCCGAGCAGCCGCACGCGGTCGGCGATCCAGCCGGCCGCACGGAGCACGTCCCCGGACCGCGCGGGATCGGCGCTCACGCTCGGGACGGAGAGGAGCTCGCGCAGGTCCTCGAACCAGGGCACGGGCAGCGGGCGCGCCACGTCCCCGATCGTATGCGCACACCCGACGGGGGCGTTAGTATGTATTGAAGCTCACAATGCAACCGGGAGGTAGCATGGCTGCGAAGCTCGCAGAGATCCTCGACGAGAAGGGCCGCGAGGTGTTCCAGGTCGAGGCGGTCGCATCGGTTCGCGAGGCGGTGCAGCTGATGGTGGAGAAGAACGTCGGCTCGCTGCTCGTGACGGACGGCGGTGAGATCGCCGGGATCTTCACGGAGCGGGACTTCCTCCGGCTGGTGGCTCTCGACGCGGGCGCCGATCAGGACAGGCCCGTCGGTGACCTCGTGTCGCGAGCGCTCGTCGTAGCGACCCCCGAGACGACCGTCGAGGAGTGCATGGCCCTGATGACCGACCGGCGGATCCGCCACGTCCCGGTCGTCGAGGACGGCGCGGTGGCGGGCATGGTCTCCATCGGCGACGTCGTCGAGTTCCGGTCGCGGCGGCAGGCCTTCGAGATCCAGTACCTCACCGACTACATCACGTCCGGCTGAGAACGTCGTGGCGCGGTTCGTCGTCCTCCTCCGGGGAGTGAACCTCGCCGGGCGGAACCGAGTGGCAATGGCTCGACTGCGAGCGGCGCTCGAGAGCGAGGGCTACGAAGACGTCGCCACGCTTCTCCAGAGCGGTAACGTCGTCGTCTCGAGCTCGAGGCCCGCCGACGGCCTGGGGAGCGAGGTCGAGCGGCTGATCGCTCAGCGCTTCGGCCTCGACACCCGAGTCGTCGTGCGCACCGGCGCCGAGCTGCGGAGGGTCGTCGAGCGCAACCCGCTGGCGGAGGTCGTGACCAACCCGAAGCTCTACCAGGTCACCTTCCTCGAGGCCGCTCTGCCCAAGGGCCTCATCGAGAGGCTCGAGGCGGCGGCGGTCGGCGGCGAGCGCGTGGTGTGCAGCGGCCGCGAGCTGTACGCATGGCATCCGGACGGCGTGGGACGGTCGAAGCTGGCAGCGCTGATGTCCGGGAAGCGGCTCGGGGTCACGGGTACGGCTCGGAACTGGACGACCGTGACCAGGCTCCTCGAGCTCGTCGGCACGTGACGCGACGAGGAAGCCGGCCGACGGGGATCGACCGCCCCCTCTGTCGACTCCTGCGCGGGTGGGAACCGGCCCTGCGGTGGACGTCGCCCCGGGCGTTCACGGCACCGGGTGTAGGCTGAGACAGTGCCCTTCCGCACCATCGACGAGCTGGAAGCGGCGCTGCGGGGGGCGGACTACCTCCCGGACCGTGGGCTCGCGACCGCGCTCTTCCTCTCGCTCGCGCTCGAGAAGCCCGTCCTGCTCGAGGGTGAGGCCGGTGTCGGGAAGACCGAGGCCGCGAAGGCACTCGCAGCGGCTCTCGAGGCTCGGCTGATCCGCCTCCAGTGCTACGAGGGGCTCGACGTCTCACACGCCGTCTACGAGTGGAACTACCCGCGACAGCTCCTCCACATTCGTGCGGCGCAGGAAGGGACGGTCTCCGAGGCCGAGCTCTTCGGCCCGGAGTACCTCATCCGCCGCCCGCTCCTCGACGCGATCGAGTCGGAGGAGCCGGTCGTGCTGCTCATCGACGAGATCGACCGCGCGGACGAGGAGTTCGAGGCCTTCCTGCTCGAGGTGCTCTCGGACTTCCAGATCACGATTCCCGAGCTCGGAACGATCACGGCGCGGCGACGGCCCGCCGTCGTCCTCACGTCGAACAGGACGCGCGAGCTCCACGACGCGCTGAAGCGCCGCGCGCTCTTCCACTGGATCGGGCACCCCTCGCTCGAGCGGGAGGTCGAGATCGTGAGGCTGCGCGTGCCGGGGGTCCCCGAGCGGCTCGCGCAGGAGGCGGCGGCCTTCGTGCGAGGCCTCCGCGGGCTCGATCTCGCCAAGCCGCCGGGCGTGGCGGAGACGATCGACTGGACGCAGGCGCTCGCGGCGCTCGGGCGCGAGGAGATCGACGCCGAGGTCGTCGAGCAGACGCTCGGCTCCGTCCTGAAGTACCGCGAGGACCTGGAGGCGGTCCGCGACGAAACGCTCGCGGGCCTGGTCGAAGAGGCGCGTGCGAGGTGACCGGTGTCTGACACCACCCCACGCAACCATGCGGGATTGCGCCCCCTGGGTGTCAGACACCGAGGGTGAGGCGTGCAGGGCGTCGCGATCGTCCGACACGTGGTCACGTTCGGGCGCGTGCTCAGGGAAGCCGGGATCGAGGTGGGGCCCGGACGCTCGGCGGATGCGGTCCGCGCGCTCGGCCAGGTCGAGCTCACGAGTCGTGACGACGTCTACTTCGCGCTGCGCCAGACGCTCGTGTCGCGCCACGACGAGCTCGAGCTGTTCGATCGTGCGTTCGAGGCGTGGTTCCTCGGCGGGTCGATCGCTCCGGCGTCCCGTGCGCTCGACGCGCCCCGGCAGGCGCCGCGTGTCGTCCGCGGGTCGCTCGGTCTCTCCGACGGCAGCTCCGAGAACGGGAGCGGGTCACCGCACGAGCTGGGCGCGTCGGCGGTGGAGCTCCTGCGCGAGCGCGACTTCGCGGCGATGACGCCCGAGGAGCTCGAGCGCGTCCGCCGCCTGCTCGCCGCCGTCGCACGCACCCGCCCCAGGCGCACGTCCCGCCGCCTGGCGCCGGATCCCCGCGGCGATCGCCTCGATCTGCGGCGGCTCTGCCGGAGGTCCCTGCGTACGGGTGGCGATCCCCTCGAGCAGACCTGGAGAGCACGCACGTCGGTTCCGCGCAAGCTCGTCGTGCTCTGCGACGTGTCCGGCTCGATGGACGCGTACGCACGCGCGCTCCTCCTCTACCTGCACGCCGTCGTCGGCACGGGGAGGGCGGTCGAGACGTTCGCCTTCGGCACGAGGCTCACGCGCCTCACGCCGGAGCTCGCGCTGCGAGATCCCGAGGCGGCGCTCGCCCGCGCCACGGCGGCGACCGTCGACTGGGGAAGCGGCACGCGGATCGGCGCCTCGCTCGCCGAGCTCAACCGCGTATACGGGCCCAGGGCACTGTCGCGGGGTGCCGTCGTCGTGATCGTGTCCGACGGCTGGGAACGGGACGATCCCGCGCTGGTCGCCCGCGAGATGGCGAGGCTGGCACGGGCGGCATACGCCGTCGTCTGGGTCAACCCGCTGAAGGGGAATCCCGACTACCAGCCGCTCGCCGGCGGGATGCGCGCGGCGCTGCCATTCGTCGACCGGTTCCTTCCCGGCCATAATCTCCGCAGTCTCGAAGAGCTCGGCGCGATCCTGGCCGGCATCGAAAGGAGGCATGCAGCGTGAAGGAGATCCTGCCCGAGATCGACGCGTGGAGAGAGGAGGGCGAGAAGGTCGTCGTCGCCACGGTCGTCGCAACCCGGCGGTCGGCGCCGCGCCCACTCGGTGCGAGCCTGGCCATCTCCGAGTCGGGGAAGATGTGCGGCTCCGTGTCCGGCGGCTGCGTCGAGAGCGACGTCTTCGAGAACGCGCAGGAGGTGCTCGAGACCGGCGAGCCGAAGCTTCTCTCGTACGGGATCTCGGACGACGTGGCCTGGAGCGTCGGCCTTCCCTGCGGCGGGGAGATCGACGTCTTCCTCGAGCGAGTCGAGTAGATGAAGCTGATCTCCAGGCTGGCGGAGCTGCGCGAGTCCGGGGAGCGAGGGATCCTCTTCACCGGCATCGAGGGCGGCGAGGCCGGCGTCAAGGTCCTCGTGCTCGAGTCCGGGGAGCGCCTCGGCAACGGCCTGGACGGCGCGGTCGCCCAGTTCGACGAGCTGGTCCGCCGCGGTCGCAACAGCCTGCTGACGCTGGACGACGGCTCCAAGGTCTTCGCGGAGTGGTACGGGCCGCCACCGCGTCTCTTCGTGTACGGGGCGGTGGACACCGCCGAAGCACTCTGCCGGGGGGCGAAGCTGCTCGGCTGGCACACGATCGTGGCCGATGCGCGCGCGAAGTTCGCGACCCGCGAGCGCATCCCCTCGGCCGACGAGCTCATCGTCGAGTGGCCGCAGGAGGCGCTCGACCTGGTGCGGCCCGACCACCAGACGGCGATCGTCGTCCTCACGCACGACGACAAGTTCGACGAGCCCGCGCTGATCGGCGCCCTGCGGACGGACGCGTTCTACATCGGCGCGCTCGGTTCTCGTCGCAACCAGGAGCGACGCCGCGGGCGCCTGCTCGAGGCAGGCGTCGAGGAGGGCGCTCTCGACCGGATCATGGGCCCGTGCGGCCTCGACATCGGTGCCGACACGCAGGAGGAGACCGCGGTCTCGATCCTCGCCGAGGCTCTCGCAGTCCGTGCGCGTCGCGAGGGGGGCTCCCTCAGAGCGGCGAAGCAGCGCATCCACGTCGAGGTCGAGTGACCGACGGCTGGAATGCCTTCGTCACCGTCGTCGAGCCGGAGGGCGAGCCACCGCCGGGACCGCTCTCGGGGCGGAGGCTCGGCGTCAAGGACCTGTTCGACACCGCCGGCGTCCGGACCACGTACGGGTCGAGGCTGTACGCCGACCACGTACCGGGGCGCACCGCGCCCGCCGTTCAGCGCCTCCTCGACGCCGGCGCGGTTCTCGTCGGCAAGACCCACCTCCCGGAGTTCGCCTGGAGCGTCCTCGGGCAGAACGAGTGGTGCGGGACGTGTCACAACCCGGCCCACCCGGGGCGGACGACCGGCGGCTCCTCCAGCGGCTCGGCGGCGGCGCTCGCGGCCGGGCTCTGCGACGTCGCGCTCGGAACCGACACGGGCTGCTCGGTGCGCCTGCCGTCGGCTGCGTGCGAGACGGTCGGGCTCAAGTCGCAGTGGGGGCTGATCCCCCTGGACGGGGTCTATCCCCTGTGCCCCACGCTCGACACGGTCGGCCCGATGGCACGGAGCGTCGAGGACGTCGCGCTCCTCTGGTCCGTGCTCACGGGCCGCCCGGTTCCGGAGCCGCGCCTCGCGGGACTCACGGTCGGCCTGCTGCGGCAGCCTCCCGGGATCGGTGACGGACGGGAGACGGAGACGAGCGACGCCGCCGAGGCGTGGGTCGCGGACCTGGCACGGCTCGGCGCGCGGGTGGTCGAGGCTCGCGTTCCGGAGCCCTCTGCGAACACCTGGCCCCAGTTCCAGCACGAGGCGCTCCGCTCGCACGCCGCGACCTTCCCGGCCCGGGCCGGCGAGTACGGCGCGATCATGCGCAGGAAGCTCGATGCGGCCCGGCGCGCCACGCCGGAGGGAGTGGAGGCCGCCTACCGCGCGGTCGACGAGTGGCGACGCTACGAGCCCGAGGTCGATCTCTATGTGAGCCCGTGCTACGCGATCGAGCTTCCGCCGGAGGACGCCGACGAGCTCGAGATCAGGCTTCCGCTCTCCTCGTTCCTGCGCTGGGTGAACCTCACCGGGTGGGCCGGGCTCGCGATCGGGAACATGCAGCTCGTCGCGCCGCGCGACGAGGTCGTCCTCGCCGCCGGGCTCGCCTGGGTGCGAGGCTAGCTCGGAGCCGGGCTCACGCCCAGAACTCCTCGAACGCGTCCGGGTCGCCGGGCAGCGCCAGCACCCGCCGGACCAGGCCGTCCGCGATATCGAAGAGGAGGAGCTGCTCGAGCTCGAGCACCCGGCCATGCCTCGCCCCGCGTGCGCGATAGAGCGCCGCGGCGCGCGTCTCGCTCGCGAGGACGTCCACGAGCTCGGAGCCGTACGTGCCGTCCGTCTCCTTCGGGAGCCGGGCCAGGAAGCGGAAGATCTCCTCGCGTCCCCGGTAGGTCCCGGCCATGGCGCCGCGTCCCGGCACCGTCCACACGGCATCCTCGGCGAACAGCCCTCGGAGCGCCAGGCCCTCCCTCCGCGCGAACGCGTCGAAGATCCTTCGGACGAGCTCTTCGTTAGCCGCAGCCGGCACGATCGCGCTCCCAGCGCGAGATAAGGCTCTCGACGTGTCTCCGCTGGGCCGTGGTGAACGGAACCGAGCGCAGCAGGCGCCGGGCCTCGACGGGATCGTCGTTCGCCACCGCCGCCTCCAGGCGTTCACGCGTGGGCGTCGGCTGCCGGAGCTGTCCTCGCAGCCAGCGGAGCAGGCTCACACCTGCCTGGTCGGTCACGGCTGCAGGCTAACGGCGCGAGCCCGGACGGGTCAGGAGGCCTGCTCGGAGGGCGGCGAGCCGTCCTCCTCGTCCTGCCTCGCCTGCTCCTCTTCGGCCAGGCTGTATGCGCTCAGCCGGTTCGAGAGCCCTGCCATCCAGTTCGCCTCGGATGTCTCGTCACCCGGATCCTCGTGCGAGCGCTTCGACTTCGACTTGCCCGGCTCGGTCGCGGGGCGAGGCCGGGACGGCCGTCGGCCCTCGCTCCGCGGAGCCTCGTCGTCGTCCCCCCGTGGCAGCGGGAAGCTCGTGACGGGTGGGAAGGAGATGCCTGCGGACGCGGCAATCGAGGTCTCTTCATGCGAGCTCGCAGCGGCGGCAGGCGCGGACGCATCCTCGATCGTGCGTACGGCCGGGCCGGTATCCGGCTCCAGTCGCGGCGCACGTGGCCTGTCGGGGTCGACCACGTAGTCGGGCAACGGGCCGAGCTCGGGCTCGGGCCCCCGCACGGGAGCCGGCGGCGGCGGGGCCGCAGGCGGGCGCAGCGCAGGGCCCGGCCCTGCGACGTGGTCCGAGAGAGGCTCGGTCGCTGCAGGTGACGCAGGCTCGCGTGGCGCCTGCTCGGGGGCTGCCTCCCCGGGAGCCTCCCGCGGCGGCCGCGGCTCCGCGCTCTCTGTCGGCGCCGTCGGAGCAGGCCGGACGATGCGAAGCGCGGGCTTCTCCTCCGGTGCCGGTGTCACCTCGATCTCGCCGCCCGGGTCCGGTTCGGCGGGCCGGGACGTGCCGGGCTCGGCGGCGGGTTCTCCGGGCGGTGGCGGTGGGACTGCGGCCCGAGGTGTGGGTGCAGCCGCGGCCGCCGGCTCCTGGGCGGGCTCCGGCTGCACCGGCGGCTCGGGCTCCGGCTGCACGGTCACCTCGACGACGGGAGGCTCGGGCTCCGGCCGCACGGCGACGGGCTCCGGTGCGGGCACCTCGACGACGG
>CAZMUG010000049.1:0-4590 GCA_964569165.1 uncultured Gaiellales bacterium | reverse complement strand
GGCTCGGGCTCCGGCCGCACGGCGACGGGCTCCGGTGCGGGCACCTCGACGACGGGAGGCTCGGGCTCGGGGAGCACGACGACGACGGGCTCGGGCTCGGGCGAGATCCGCGCAGCCTCGGACACGGGCGGCTCGACGGCCGGCCTCGGGGCTTGGGTGGACGGCCGTGGCGTGTCGGACGTGCTCCTCGGTGCGTCGCTCTCCGAGGTCGGGGGCATCTCCCAGAGCGGGCGCCCGACGAGCGGGCGGTCGCGGAGGGCGGCGCGGTTCAGCCTGCCCCGAATCAGCGGCAGATCCTCGACGAACACGATCTCGCGCGGGACCTGCTGCTCGGGGAGCACCTCGCCGAGGAACTGCCGAAGCTCGGCTTCGAGCTGCTCGGTGCCCCTCGTTCCGGGCACCGGGACGACGTAGGCGCGGACGAAGTGCCCGCCTCGCTGGAGGTCGCGGACGCCGATCACGGCGCTCGCCGTGATGGCGTCGTGCGAGCGGAGCACGTGCTCCACCTCGTGCGGCCCGAAGGCTCTTCCGCTGCTCGCGATGACGTCCTCCGCCCGTGCGACGTACGTGACGAACCCGTCGTCGGCGACCGCGACGTCTCCGGTCAGGTAGAGATCGCCGCGAAACGCACGCTTCGTCTCGTCGGGTGCTTCCCAGTAGCCGGCGAACAGCGTCGGCGGATGACCGCGGATCGCGAGGTCGCCCTCGACACCGTTCGGGAGCTCCTCACCGTTGTCGTCGACGACGGCGACGTCGTACCCGGGGAGCGGCCGGCCGACGGAACCGGCCTTCCACATGTCGTCGCGCCCGTCACCGATGACGATGCCCGTCTCCGCCTGGCCGTAGCCGTCGTGGATCGCGAGCCCCCAGCGCTCCTGGAAGATCTCGGCGACCTCCGGCTCGAGGATGTCCCCGGTCGAGACGAGCCGGCGGAGTCGCGGTGACCGGAAACGATCGAGCTTCGGGTGCTCTGCGAGCGCCCGGTACTCGGCGGCCGGCTGGCAGAGGATCGTGGGGCCGATCCGGTAGAGATGCTCGAGCCGCTCCTGGGGATCGAAGCCACCCTGGTGGATCACCGCTTCGGCTCCGCGGGACCACGGGCCGGCGATCGTGAACCACGCGGCGAGTGGTGAGTCGGCGCTCGCCGTGCACCAGACGACGTCGCCGCGGCCGGCGTCGAGCCAGTGCTCGGTCTGCACTCGTGCGGCGAAGACCGACGCGTGCGTATGCCCGATCTCTCTCGTCACCCCGCTCGTGCCGGGGGAGGTGAAGATCAGGGCGAGCTCTCGTGACGCCGTGTCGTGCGTTGGCCCCGGCTCGAGGGACGCGGAGCCGCGCTTTCGCGGCTCGTCCTCGATGTACAGCACCTCCGGCGTCACCGGCAGCTGCTCGATCGTCGAGCTGCACTCCGGCTCGGCCATGAGGAGGGCGGGCGTCGTCGAGGCATGGAGCCTCTCGAGGGCGGATGGGGCGAGCGTGGGCAGCACCGGCACCGCAACCGCCCCCACCTTCCAGATGCCGAGCACGAGCTCGAGCCAGTGCATGGAGGTCTCCGCCATGATGATGACGCGATCCTTGGGCTTCACGCCGTGCCCCGTGAGCGTCGCTGCACGGCGCGTTGCGGCCTCCGCGACCTCGAGGAACGTCCGCGGCTCGATGATCCCGTCCTTGCCGAGAACCGTGACCGCGTTTCGCCTGGGGTCGTTTGCCAGCGCCTCGAGGACGTCGCTCGTGAAGTTGAAGCGATCCGGCACGTGCCAGCGCCCGTCCACGAGGGCGGGGCGCAGCGCGAGCTCGAGTGGCGACGCCGCCTGTTCCGTGTGCGCGCGGCGACGGCCGATGCGGAGACCTTTCACGGCCCCTCTGTTATCGACCCGATCAGCCCGGAATTTGAGCGCGGATTTCGGGTCTCTCGCGGGGCTCAGCGATGGAGCGCCTTCTCGAGCGCCGCTCTCCCGCCTGAGAGCACCGGATCGCCGTGCGATACGAGGATCCGAGCGACGGGCAGATCGAGCAGGGGCTCGAGCGAGGCTGCGAGGTCGGCGTGTTTCTTCGAGGACGGGAGCCACGACTCGGGGCACATCCGGGCTCCGCCGCCCCCGTCCCCGAGCAGCACGTCCCCGGGCACGAGCGTGCGGTGCTCCGCGATCCAGTACACGACCTCCGCCGCCCTCGCGGTCCGGAACGCCTCGATCCCCCCCGGCAGCCGATCGCCCGGGGCGAAGGGGTCGGTCACGACGCCGGCTCGCCGCGCGACCGCCGCCTTGCCGGACCGCGGCGCCCACACCCGGGCGCCGTAGCGCTCGACCATCGCTGCTGCGTGCCGCGCGTGCCAGAACACGGTCACGAGCACGTGCACGTGAGCATCCAGCCGCCGGACGTCGCGGTCGAGCGCCCGCCAGAACCGCTCCGGGTCCTCGGGAGGGACGATCGGGTCGACGAGCACGATCCCGTCCCGCGTCTCGCAGTAGACGCTGCCGACGTCCTCGCGCCACTCCTCGTGGTAGCCCGTCCAGCGCCAGAGCCCCGGCGCGACCTCGAGGACGTCCATCCGGCGACTGTAGCGGCGCCCCGGGGGCGCTCGCGTATTGTCGGGGCAGCAACCAAGGAGGGGCGACATGCCGGCTGCACGAATCCTGCTCGTTCTCGCGCTCGCTCTCTCGGGCGTCGTCCTCGCCGGCTGCGGGGGCAGCGACGACGAGGCGGCGACCACGGATACGGAGACGACGGCGCCGGCGGTTGCCGCCGGCAGCACGCTCCAGGCGAGCGTGGGGCCCGGCTTCGAGATCAGCCTGAAGAGCGAGGACGGGGAGGACGTAACGACGCTCGCCGCAGGCGAGTACCGGATCGAGGTCGACGACGAGTCGTCCGAGCACAACTTCCACCTCACCGGAATCGGAGTGAACGAGGACTCCGGCGTCGACGACACCGGGTCGTCGACGTGGACGGTGACGTTCGAGGCGGGCTCGTACCACTTCCAGTGCGACCCGCACTCGAGCACGATGAACGGGGACTTCGAGGTCACCTCGTAGGCTGCGCCGCCGGGAGCTCCACGGACGTCAGTCGCGCTCCGAGGAGAGCGCCACCGGCTCGATGCGGCGATCCTCGATCCGCCACGCCGCGAGCTCGTTCGTGCGCAGCGTGTAGATCAGGTACGGGCGACCCGCCCAGAGCCCGATGTTCTCGACGTCCGTGCGCGAGGGGCGGGGCGGTGACGAGAGATGGGAGTGGAAGACGGCGAGCTCGTAGCCCTCGTCCTCCAGGAACCACGTCTCCGGATCCACGTCGAGCTCGAAGCGGTACGGGGACGCGGCGGCGTTGCGGCCCGGGACGTAGCGCTGAGCCACACCGTCCTTCAGCACGAGCAGGCCGCAGGCCTCGTTCGGCGCCTCCGCCTCGGCGTGCGCCTCGAGCTCGCTCCGGACCGCGGACGGCACTACCACCACACCGATCGCCCCAGCTCCGCGTCGACGTCCTCCGCGTCCCAGAACCGGGCCGAGAGGTACTTCCAGCCGCCGTCCGCGAGCACGCAGACGACGACGCCCTCGTCGAGCTCCTCCGCGAGGCGCCGGGCGGCATGGAGCACCGCTCCCGACGACACGCCGCCGAAGACGCCCTCCTCGCCCAGCAGCAGTCGGAGCGCCGCAACCGACTCCGCGTTCGAGACCAGGATCTTCCGGTCGAGCCTCGAGACGTCGAGGACCGGCGGCACGTACCCGTCCGCGAGCGAGCGCAGGCCCAGCACCTCGTCACCCGGGAGCGGCTCGGCGGCCGCGATGACCACGTCCGGGAAGGCCTCGCGCAGCCTCTCGCCCGCTCCCATCAGCGTCCCGCCCGTGCCGAGGCCCGCGACGAGGACGTCCACGCGGTCGAGCGCTGCGACGATCTCCGCCCCGGTGCCCTCGTAGTGCGCGCGCGGGTTCGCCTCGTTCGCGTACTGGAACGGCATGAAGAGCGAAGGGTCCCGGCCGGCCAGCTCGAGCGCGAGGTGGACGGCGCCGTTGGAGCCTTCCTCGGCCGGCGACTCGACGATCTCGGTGCCGTACAGCCGCAGCAGCCGCCGCCGCTCCTCGGTCACGCTCGCGGGCAGGACGCACGTGAGCGGGTGGCCGCGCAGCTTCGCCGCGAGCGCGAGCGCGATCCCCGTGTTCCCGCTCGTCGGCTCGAGCAGGCGGCGCCCCGGCTCGAGCTCGCCCGCGGCCTCTGCCGCCTCCAGCATCGCCTTCGCGACGCGGTCCTTGATCGAGCCGGTCGGGTTCTGCCCCTCGAGCTTGGCGACGAGGCGAACGGAAGGCTTGGGCGAGAGCCGTGGCAGCTCGACGAGCGGCGTCGACCCGACGAGGTCGAGGAGGGAGCGAGCGACGTGCATGTGCGGGACCGAGCGTAGCCGGGGCTGCGTGCCCACCGGCTGTGCGCGGTGGCAGGAGCCCCGGAAGGGAGTATGAAAAGAGGGTGGTGCTGCGCGAGAGCATCGAGCGCGAGGCGGCGGAGGCGAATCGGGCCGGCCCGTCGCTCACGGACCGCGGCGTGGCCGAGGCGCTCCGGCACGCGTCCGAGCTCACGCGGGCGCGCTGCTCGGAGATCCTCGCC
>CAZMUG010000048.1:14898-16201 GCA_964569165.1 uncultured Gaiellales bacterium | reverse complement strand
CAGCCCTTGCCGGCAGGGTGCTTCAGCGCCCTGCCTGCTCTTCAGGACGAACTGCCGGTGGGGTGCTGAAGCACCCCACCGCGCACCCCACCGCGCGCGCCCCCCAACCACCGCGCCAGCGCCCTGGCGGCCTGCGCGCGGTGCGAGTGCTCCGACTTCCAGGCGTCCCCGAGCTCGGCCACCGTCCTCGTCTCACCCGCCGGGACGAAGACCGGGTCGTAGCCGAAGCCCCTGTCGCCGCGCGGCGCGCGCGCGATCTCCCCTTCGAGCGTGCCGCGCGCGGTGAGCTCCTCGCCCTCCGGCCCCAGCGCGACCAGCTCGCAGACGTAGCGGGCCCTGCGATCGGCGGCGTCGCCAAGCTCCGCGAGGAGCCTCACCACGCCGTCGGCGGCCCAGCGCGCGGACTCCACTCCCGGTCGGCCGCCGAGGGCATCGACCGCGATCCCGGAGTCCTCGCCGGCGACCCACGCGCCCGCAGGCGCATGGAGCCGCCCGTAGCGCGCCTTGATGCGCGCGTTGTCCGCGAACGTCTCCCCGTCCTCGACGGGCTCCTCCGGCGCAGCGAGGAGCTCGATCTCCCAGTCCGGGAGCGCAGCCCGGAGCTCGCGGAGCTTGTTCGGGTTCCCGGAGGCGAGAACGAGCCTCACGCCGGCCGGCTCACTCCGGGAGCGGGAGCGCCGCCGCGTCCCGCTGCGCGGCGACGAGCTCGTCGATCCCGCCGGCGGCGAGGTCGAGCAGCTCGTCGAGCAGCTCCCGCGAGAACGGGTCGCGCTCCGCGGTCGCCTGCACCTCCACCAGGCTGCCGTCGCCCGTCATGACGACGTTCATGTCCGTCTCCGCGCCCGAGTCCTCGACGTAGTCGAGGTCGAGCACGGCCTCGCCGCCGACGATGCCGACCGAGACGGCCGCCACCGATCCGACGAGCGCCTTCGAGAGGCCGAAGCGCTCGAGCGCCCGGCTCGCGGCGATCCACGCCCCCGTGATCGAGGCACAGCGCGTGCCGCCGTCGGCCTGCAGGACGTCGCAGTCGAGCCAGAGCGTCCTCTCCCCGAGCGCCTCGAAGTCGCAGACGGAGCGCAGCGAGCGGCCGATCAGGCGCTGGATCTCGACCGTGCGCCCGTCCGGCCTGCCCCGCGACACCCCCCGCTGCGTCCGCTCCCCCGTCGAGGCGGGCAGCATCGCGTACTCGGCCGTCATCCAGCCGCGGCCGCTCCGCATGAGCCAGCGCGGCACGCTCTCCTCGACCGTCGCCGTGCAGAGGACGATGGTCCTGCCCTGCCGGTAGAGGACGCAGCCGTGCGGC